>NZ_JBMSEF010000018.1:0-108236 GCF_049446235.1 Enterovirga sp. CN4-39
AATGCCGAGCTCGGGGAGGCCGATGCGCGCCGGAGCGCCGCTGCCGACAAGCTCGCGGGCGCCGAGGCGGCCCTCGCCGCGGCCGACCGGGACGCCCGGGCCGCCCTCGAAGGATTGTCGGCGGCGCGCGAGCGCCGGGCCGCGTCCGAGGTGCGCGCGCAGGCGACGGCCGAGCGCCTCGCGGAGCTGACCCGCCTCATCGCCGAGACCTTCGAGACCGACCCGGCCGGGCTGATGCAGCTGGCGGGGCTCGCCGAGAACGATGCCGTCACGGATCTTCCGGCCGTCGAGGCGCGCCTCGCCTCGCTCAAGGCCGATCGCGAGCGCCTCGGCGGGATCAACCTGCGGGCCGAGGAAGAACTCGCCGAGACGGAGGGCAAGCGCAGCCAGCTCGCGGCCGAGCGGGACGATCTCGTCGAGGCGATCCGTCGCCTGCGCGGGGCGATCGGCAACCTCAACCGCGAAGGCCGCGAGCGCCTCGTCGCAGCCTTCGGGATCGTCAACGGCCATTTCGGCCGCCTCTTCACCAAGCTCTTCGGCGGCGGCGAGGCCGAGCTGACCCTGATCGATTCGGACGATCCGCTGGAGGCGGGGCTGGAGATCCTGGCCCGCCCGCCGGGCAAGAAGCCCGCCTCGCTCTCCCTCCTGTCCGGCGGCGAGCAGGCCCTCACGGCCACCGCGCTCATCTTCGCGGTGTTCCTGACGAACCCCTCCCCCATCTGCGTGCTCGACGAGGTCGACGCGCCGCTCGATGACGCGAATGTCGAGCGCTACTGCGACCTATTGCGCGAGATGGCGGGCGAGACGGAGACGCGCTTCCTGGTCATCACCCACAACCCGATCACCATGGCCCGCATGGACCGGCTGTTCGGCGTGACGATGGCGGAGCGCGGGGTCTCGCAGCTCGTCTCGGTCGATCTGGTGGTGGCCGAGCAGCTGCGCGAGGCGAGCTGATCCGACCTGCCGCCCAGGGCCGGCAGGGATAGCAAATTCTCCAGTAGTTTCAGCGGCTTACGCCACTATCTCACGTTGTTGACACCCCCCGGAGGCGCCACTATGGTGCCGGCCGACCTCGGAGGGTGTTCGGCCGCTCCGCATCTGTTTTCGCGAGTTTTCGCCATCATGAGCGGTAACGGCACGCGGGACGGGCGCGATGAGACGTCCGGATCAGCCGCCGACGGGGACCTGTCCGGGAGGCTTCAGCGTCTCGGGGCTCAGATCGATGCGAAGCGGCCACCCGCAGACCAAAAGAAGAGCCCCGGCGACGCGCAATCGGGACATTCCTCCGCGATAGGTCTTGCTTTTCGGCTTTCGGCAGAGTTTGTAGCCGGGGTCTTGGCAGGGGGCATCCTGGGCTGGCTGGTCGACCGCATGGTCGGGACCGCGCCCTGGGGCCTGATCATCTGCCTGATCCTCGGCTTCGCTGCCGGCATGCTGAACCTGCTTCGGGCAACCGGATCAGTTAAGTCTGCCCGGCCGGGCGGCCATTGAGGTGCGGCTAGCAGCTGCGACTGCCCTAGAGGTGCGAGAGTAACGACGGACCATGGCGAGCCCGATCGAGCAATTCGAACTAAAGCCCATCATCCCCGCTCTTGGCTTCACGAATTCGTCGCTGTTCATGGTCGGCGGGGTCGCCTTGATCGTTGGCGGGCTGCTCTATGCCACGCGCAACCGTTCGGTGGTGCCTGACAGATTTCAGGCCGGCGCGGAGATCCTGCACGACTTCGTGGCGGGAACGCTGACGGATGCCGCGGGCCGCGACGGGATGAAGTTCTTCCCGCTCGTCTTCTCCCTCTTCATGTTCGTGCTGACGCTGAACCTCGTCGGGCTGATCCCCGGGTTCTTCACGGTCACGAGCCACATCATCATCACCTTCGCGCTTGCCGTCCTCGTGATCGGCACCGTGATCGGCTACGGCTTCTACAAGCACGGCACCCACTTCCTCGGGCTGTTCGTGCCCTCCGGCGTGCCCGGCTGGCTGCTGCCCTTCATCGTGGTGATCGAGATCATCTCCTTCATCTCGCGGCCCATCAGCCTCAGCCTGCGTCTCTTCGCCAACATGCTGGCGGGCCACATCGCCCTGAAGGTCTTCGGCGGCTTCGTGGTGGCGCTCGGCGGCGCCGGCGTCCTCGCCGTGCTGTCGCCCCTGCCGCTCCTGATGGCCGTGGCCCTCACGGCGCTCGAGTTCCTCGTGGCTGGGCTCCAGGCCTACGTCTTCACGGTTCTCACCTGCATCTACCTCAACGATGCAATCCACCCCGGCCACTAGGGCCTAGCCCTAGCCCGGTTCCTTCACCCGCCCTGACCGAACCCACCGTTCAAGGAGTTTTCCATGGATCCAGTCGCCTTCAAGTACCTCGGTGCCGGCCTCGCCTGTATCGGGATGGGCCTCGCCGCTATGGGCGTCGGCAACATCTTCGGCAACTTCCTGTCCGGTGCGCTGCGCAACCCGTCGGCTGCCGACGGCCAGTTCGCCCGGGCCTTCATCGGCGCCGCGCTCGCGGAAGGTCTCGGGATCTTCTGCCTCGTCGTCGCTCTGGTCCTTCTCTTCACCTGACGCCGGGACCGGTTCAGGGCGGTTTTTCGGACGCCGCTTCCCGCGGCGTCCTCCCTTTTTCGAGTAGAGGCAACTGACGCGCGATGGCCCAGACGACGACACAGCAGGTCGCCGGCACGGTGCAGGAAGCCGCTCACGGCGGCGAGTTCCCGCCCTTCAACACGGCCACCTATCCCGGCCAGATCATCTGGCTCGCGCTGACATTCGGCTTCCTCTACTTCATGATGGCGCGGGTGATCGTCCCGCGCCTCTCGGGAATTCTGGGCGACCGGCGCCGCCGGATCGCGACCGATCTCGAGCAGGCAGCCGAGATGCGCAGCCGCGCCGAAGAGGCCGGACGTGCCTACGAGCAGTCCCTCGGTGAGGCCCGCGCCAAGGCGCAGGCGATCGCCCAGGAGACGCGCACGGCGCTGAACACCGAGAGCGAGGTCCGGCGCAAGGGGCTCGAGGCCGATCTCGCGCAGAAGCTGGCGGAAGCCGAGACCACCATCCAGGCCAAGACCGCGAGCGCGATGTCGAATGTTCGCGAGGTCGCGACCGATGCCGCCACGGCCATCGTCGAGCGGCTGACCGGCCGTGCGCCCGACCGGGCCACGATCGACGGCGCCTACGACCGTGCCGCGCGGAGCTGAGTTGATCCCATGCTGAGCAATGCAACGTTCTGGGTCGGCGTCGCCTTCGTCATCTTCATGGCGCTGGCCTGGCGCATGGGCGCCTTCCGGCAGATTGCCGACAGCCTCGACGGCCGCGGCAGCCGTGTCCGGGCCGAGCTCGAGGAGGCCCAGCGCCTTCGCGCCGAGGCCGATGCGCTTCTGGCCGAATACAAGCGCCGCCGCGACGAAGCCGAGCGCGAGGCTCAGGACATCGTGAGCGCCGCCCGCGAGGAGGCCGAGCGGGTCGCCCGCGAGGCGCAGGAGCGGATGACGGAGTTCGTCCGCCGCCGCACCGCCGCCGCCGAGGCGAAGATCGCCCAGGCCGAGGCTTCCGCCGCACAGCAGGTCCGTGCCGCTGCGGCCGACGCCGCTGTCCGGGTGTCCGAAGCGGTGCTGCGCGACCAGATGCGCGGCCCGACGGCCGAGGACCTCCTCGCCCGCAGCCTCACCGAAGTTCGCGGGAAGCTGCATTCCTAGTCATCCGGATCACCCGGAGATGCAAAAAAGCCGGCCCTTGGGCCGGCTTTTCTGTTTTGGAGGCTCTCTCTACTCCGCCGCCTGGAGGGCCGGGATCGGGGCCGGCGGCGTCCAACGCAGCACCGGCTGCCTGGCCGCGCGGGTCTCGTCCAGCCGGCGGCGCGGGGCGAGGTAAGGTGCGCCGGTGAAGCGCTCCGTCTCGCCGCGCTTCGCCGCGAAGGCGAGGTCGCGCAAGGCCGCGATGAACAGGTCCAGCGAGGCCTTCGATTCGGATTCGGTCGGCTCGATCAGCATCGCCCCGTGCACGACGAGCGGGAAATACATCGTCATCGGGTGGTAGCCCTCGTCGATCATCGCCTTGGCGAAATCGAGCGTCGTGACGCCGGTATCCTTCAGCCAGGCATCGTCGAACAGAACCTCGTGCATGCAGGGCTTGTCGCCGAAGGGCAGGGACATGAGGTCCGACAGGCAGGCCCGGACGTAGTTCGCGTTGAGGACCGCATCCTCGGACGCCTGCCGCATCCCGTCCGAGCCGTGCGAGAGCATGTAGGCGAGCGCGCGCACGAACATGCCCATCTGCCCGTGGAAGGCCGTCATCCGGCCGACCGCCTCCGGGTTCTCGGCGTCCTCGACGAGCTGAAGCGCGTCGTCCTCCTGCCGCAGGAACGGCACGGGCGCGAAGGGCGCGAGTCGCTCGGACAGCGCGACCGGGCCGGCGCCCGGCCCCCCTCCCCCGTGCGGGGTGGAGAAGGTCTTGTGCAGGTTGATGTGCATGGCGTCGACGCCGAGGTCGCCCGGCCGCACCTTGCCGACGATCGCGTTGAAGTTCGCACCGTCGCAATAGAAGTAGCCGCCCGCCCCGTGGATCGCCTCGGCGATTTCGGCCGCGCGCGGCTCGAAGAGCCCGCAGGTGTTCGGGTTGGTGAGCATGATGGCCGCGATCTCGGGGCCGAGCAGCGGCTTCACGTCCGCGAGATGGACCCAGCCGTCGTCGCGCGCCGGCACGCTCTTCACCGTGAAGCCGAGCAGCGCGGCCGTGGCGGGGTTCGTGCCATGCGCCGAATCGGGGACGAGCACCACGTTGCGCGTCTCGGCCTCGCCGCGGGCCGCGATCGCGGCCTTGATGGCCATCATGCCGAGAAGCTCGCCATGCGCACCCGCCTTGGGCTGCAGCGCGACGGCGGGCATGCCGGTCAGCGTGGTCAGGTAGCGGGCGAGTTCGCTCATCAGCTCCAGCGCGCCCTGCACGGTCGAGACCGGCTGCAGGGGATGGATGTCGGCGAATCCCGGCAGCCGCGCCATGCGCTCGTTCAGCCGGGCATTGTGCTTCATCGTGCACGAGCCGAGCGGGAAGAGGCCGGTGTCGATGCCGTAATTGCCCTGGCTGAGGCGGACGTAGTGCCGCATCGTCTCCGGCTCGGAGAGGCCGGGCAGGCCTATGGGAGCCGTGCGCTCCAGCCCGCCGAGACGCGGCTCGAAAGCCTCCGGCTCGTCGAGATCGATGCCGCTCACGTCCGGCCGCCCGATCTCGAAGATCAGCGGCTCTTCCTGCACCAGCCCGCGGTTGCCCGTGAAGGTCTGGGGAATTCCGGAAGCCGCCGCTGCTCCCCCGGAGGCGCTTGCCGGCGGGCGCTCGCTGCCGGCTGCGCCGGCCACCGCCGGCTCGTCCGCGAGCGGCCTGATGGAAGTCGGGCGTCCCTGGCGGTTCAGCATCACAGAATGTCCTTGAGGCCCTGGACCAGCGCCGCCCGGTCCTCGTCCGTGTTGATCTCGGTCGTGGCGACGAGAAGCAGGTCGTCGAGCCCGCCGCCGGGGATCAGGCGCGACACCGGGACGCCGGCCAGGATGCCCTCGGCGGCGAGGGCCTCGGCGACGCCCGCCGCCGGCTCCGGCAGCCGCAGCGTGAACTCGTTGAAGAAGGTGGCGTTCAACACCTCCACGCCCGGAACGCCGGCGAGCATGCCGGCGAGCTTCACGGCATTGGCGTGGTTCACGCGCGCCAACCGCCGGAGGCCCGCTTCGCCCAGCAGCGTCATGTGGATCGTGAAGGCGAGGCAGCAGAGGCCCGAATTCGTGCAGATATTCGAAGTCGCCTTGTCGCGCCGGATATGCTGCTCGCGCGTGGACAGCGTCAGCACGAAGCCGCGCCGCCCTTCCGCATCGGTCGTCTCGCCGCAGAGCCGCCCCGGCATCTGGCGCACGAATTTCGACCGGGTCGCGAAGAGCCCGACATAGGGGCCGCCGAAGGACAGCGCATTGCCGATCGACTGGCCCTCGCCGACCACGATGTCGGCCCCCATCGCCCCGGGCGATTCGACGAGCCCGAGCGACACGGCCTCCGTGAAGACCGCAATCAGCAAGGCGCCGGCCTTGTGCGCGGCCTCGGCGATCGGCCGGAGGTCCCGCAGGTTGCCGAACACGTCCGGGCTCTGGACGACCACGCAGGAAGTCTCGCGATCGATCGAGGCGACGATGTCCTCGGAGGCGGAAACGTCCGGCGGCAGCGAGACCACCTCGTCCCCGGCCATTCCGGAGACCGTGCGGACGACCTCGGCATAGTGCGGATGCAGGCCGCCCGAGAGCACGGCCTTGCGGCGCTTCGTGACCCGGTGCGCCATCAGGACGGCCTCGGCCGTGCCGGTCGAGCCGTCGTACATGGAGGCGTTGGCCACCTCCATGCCGGTGAGCGCCGCGACCTGGGTCTGGAACTCGAAGAGATATTGCAGCGTGCCCTGCGCGATCTCCGGCTGGTAGGGCGTGTAGCTGGTGAGGAACTCCGAGCGCTGGATGAGGTGGTCCACGCTCGCCGGGACATGGTGCTTGTAGGCGCCCGCCCCGACGAAGAACGGAACGGAGGAAGCCGGCATGTTCCGGCCCGCCATCCGGGACAGGATGCGCTCGACCTCGAGCTCGCCCTTGTGCCGCGGCAGGTCGGGCGGCGCGGTCATGCGCCTCGCCTCCGGGATGTCGGCGAAGAGCGCGTCGATGTCGGGCACGCCGATGCGGCCGAGCATCGCCTCGCGATCGGACGGGGTCAGGGGGAGATAGCGCATCAGGCGGGCTCGGTTTCCGCATGCGCCAGCCCCGCGATCGTCACCTCGGCGAGGATCGAGTTCGCGATGTAGCACTCGGCATGCGCGCGGTGGTGGATGTCGGCGAGTTCGGCCTCGCTCGGCCGCTTCTCGCCCGAGAACGCGACCTGCGGGTTCAGGGCGATGGCCGAGACGAAGAGCTTGCCGCGCTCGTTCCGGCTCATCGTGGCCACCGCCTCGTCGCGGTAGCTGTCCACGACGAAGCCCTTCTTGGCCGCGAACGCGAGAAAGAAGAGCATGTGGCAGGCCGACACGGAGGCGCAGAGCGCCTCCTCGGGATCGACGGCATCCGCCCGCGAATAGGGCAGCGGGACCGAACTCGGCGCGGAGGAGCCCGGCACCTCGACGTCGCCATCGAAGATCCAGCGATGGCCGCGGCCGTATTTCCCGTCCGTGAAGACGGCGCCGTCCCGGCTCCAATCCACGGTCGCGCGATATTCGTGGGCCATCGGCGGATCCTCAGCTGATCGACGAGAGGTATTCGGAATACTCGGCCTCGCTCATCAGGCCTTCGAGCTCGGCCGGATCCTTGAGCTTCAGCTTCAGGAACCAGCCGCGGCCCGCCGCATCGTCGTTGACGGTGCCGGGCGCGGCTTCGAGCTCGCCATTGACCTCGACCACGTCGCCCGAGACGGGGGCGTAGACCTCGCTCGCGGCCTTCACGCTCTCGACCACGGCGGCCTCCTGCCCCTTGGTGAGCGCCTTCCCGACCTCCGGCAGCTCGACGAAGACGACATCGCCGAGCTGGGCCTGGGCGTAGTCGGTGATGCCGACCGTCCCGGTATCGCCCTCGACGCTGATGTATTCGTGGTCGCGCGTGTAGCGGATCGTCATGTCAATGGACCTCAGCGGCGGTAGCGGTGGGGGACGAAGGGCAGCTTCACGACCTCGGCCGGGACCCGCTTCTCGCGGATCATGACGCCGATGCGGGTACCGGGCGCGGCGTAGTCCGCGACGACGTAGCCCATGGCGACCGGACCGCCGACGCTCGGCCCGAAGCCGCCCGACGTGACCTTGCCGATGAGCTCGCCCGCGAGATCGAGGATGTCCGCATGCTCCCGGGCCGGGGCGCGGCCCTCGACCCGGATGCCGACGCGGCGCCGCAGCGGGCCGTTGGCGATCTCCTCCGAGATGCGGATATGGCCCGGGAAGCCGCCCTCCTCCCGGCGCCGACGCTGGATCGACCAGGCGAGGCCCGCTTCGACCGGCGACGTCTCCTGGTTGATGTCGTGGCCGTAGAGCGGCAGCCCCGCCTCCAGGCGGAGCGAATCGCGGGCGCCGAGGCCGACCGGCTTCACGGCCGGCGAGCGCGTGAGAAGCCCCCAAAGCTCCTCCGCCCGGTCCGCCGGGACGGAGATCTCGAACCCGTCCTCCCCCGTATAGCCGGAGCGGCTGACATGGGCCGGGATGCCGGACAGGGTCATGGAGGCTCCAGTCATGAAGGCGAGCTCGCCGGTCTCCGGCGCGATCGCCCCGAGGACGCCCGCCGCTTCGGGCCCTTGCAGCGCGAGAAGCGCGCGATCGTCCTCGCGGCGCAGCTCGACACCCTCGGGCAGCCGGGCCGCGATATGACGGTAATCCGCCTCCTTCGTGGCGGCATTGACGACGAGGATCAGTTCGCCGCCGCCGGCGCTGCGGGAAGGGCGGGCCACCATGAGGTCGTCGAGGATCCCGCCCTCCTCGTTCAGCAGCTGCGTGTAGCGCTGCTGGCCGAACGCGAGCCCGGCAATGTCGGCGGGCACGAGCGCCTCCAGGGCAGCCGCGACCGTCGCGTGGTCGGGCCCGACGAGACGGGCCTGCCCCATATGCGACACGTCGAAGAGGCCCGCATGCTCGCGGGTCCAGCTGTGCTCCGCGAGGATGCCGGCCGGGTACTGGACCGGCATGGCATAGCCCGCGAAGGGCACCATGCGGGCGCCCGCCTCCCGGTGCAGCCGCGCGAGCGGCGTCTCCAGCAGGTCGTCCGGTTGCTTGTCGTGTGCCATTGGCTCCTCGGGTCCGGACGATGCAAAGGCGCGAGACCGCTGGCGCGGCCCGGCCCTTGCCCCCTCTGTCCACGGACCTGAGAGATTCCCCCCGTCGGACCGGGGGTTACTCCGTCGGTGGGCGGCGCCTTTCGGCGCAGCCGCTTTCCAGAGTGCCAGCTCCCGCGCGGTCCTTTAGGCCTGAGCGTTTCCGGGGCGGTTGCGCCTTCGGCGTCGAGCCGGCCTTTCAGCCGCCTCGAACTCTCCCGCGGGGGATCATTGACGGGCGGGAGCTTAAGGAGCCCCGGCGCAGGGTGTCAACGCGGCCCGAGCAGGCGACTCGCCTTGCGCACGCCTGAATTGCCCGCGACACCCGCTGGATGGAGACGCGAATGATCGATCGGCGACGCATCCTGGCCATGGCGGGAGTGGGAGCGCTCGGCGCGCTCTCGGTGGCGTCCGCCCGGGCCGAATCCTCCGCCGCCAACCAGTGGTTCGCGGTCACCGGGGACGACGGCAAGCCGGTTCCCAACTTGCGCATCCCGGTCGAACTCGCCGAGGACATCGAGGACCTTCCGGGCGCGATCTGGGGCGGGCCCGCCGATGCCGCCATCAAGCTCGTGGAGTTCTTCGACTACAATTGCCCCTGGTGCCGAAGCGCCTACGACCAGGTGAACGTGCTCCTGCGGGAGAACCGCGACCTGCGCATCGGACTTGTCAACAACCCGATCCTGTCGCCGATGTCGATGCAGGCCGCCAAGGTCGAGCTCGCCCTGCTCAAGCTGAAAGGGGCGGCGGTGGCCCACAAGCTGACCGACATGCTCTATGCCGTGCCCGGCCGCATCGACGGCCCGCGGGCCTTGGACGTCGCGGCGAAGCTCGGCGCCGATCGCCGCGAGGTCGAGCGCGTGGCCGACGGCGCGGACGTGGACACCATGCTGAGCCGGCAGATGAAGCTCGCGGCCTCGCTCGGAATCGTCGCGACCCCGTCCTACGTCGTCGGCGGGGCCGCGGTCCTCGGCTATCCGGGACCCGAGACGCTGGCCCGCATCGTCGCGAATACGCGCGAATGCGGGACGATCAGCTGCTGAAGCTCAGCTGCGGCCGCGGCGCGTAGGCGCGGCACGACCGGCGGAGCCGAGCGCGACCTCGATGTCGAACTCGCCCGTGCCGGGCGGAACGACCATGCCGTCCTCCACCACGATGCCGCTCTGCTCGTATTGCCCCGCCGGAATCGAGATGGGGACACGCTGCGAGCGGCTGGCGATCACCTGATCGCCGCGCTTGAGGACGAAACTCACCGGCGCGTCGAAGCGGCCGCCCGAGCCGCCCGGCCCTAGCAGCGCGCGCACCTGCACGCCGACCTTCACGATGACCGCGCCGTCATCGCGCCCGATGCATTCGCGAGCGACATTCGCGATGGAGAGCTGGCTGCGGACGGCCGCCGTGTCACCGCCGCCGGCGCGGATCGCCGCGCCGCCATCCCGCACCGTCACCGGAGGGCAATCGGCAACCTCGATCGGTGGGACCACCTGGGCGGCGGGCACGGTGGCGCCGCCATAAAGAAGGAAGTTCTTGAACGTGCTTCCTGTCCCCTCGCCCGTGTCGGACGAGGTCGAGCTGCAACCTGCGAGCGCCAGGGGCACCAGCGCGCAGGCAAAGAGCTTGGCCACCTGCGCAACGTAATCCGACTGCATTCCAGACCTCAGGGCAGACTATCGAAACCGGGTCCAAAGCCCTCGAGGGACACGGGAATTCCCACACCTTCCTCTGGCGTCTGGAAGACGATGAAGGTCGCGGTCTTGCCGCTCTTGAGCTGGTTCAGGAGATTGTCCTCGAGCACCACCTCGGCGACGCAGCCGGTCGTCAGGCAGCGCACGAAGCCGGCGCGGCCCACATCCGTCTCGTCGATCTTGAGGCCGAGCCCGGCAGGAAGAAGGACGCCGAGCGGCGCCACAACCCTGAGCAGGCGGCTCTTGGCGTCGGCCGTCTTCAGCACGATCACGAGGAGCGTGACGTTCGGCCGGTCCTCGGCCGCGACGTTCTGCACCAGGGCGCACTGCTCGGTTTTGGCCCCGGCTGGGGTCTCGCAGCGGAGCTGCCAGTCGTTGAAGGTGTTCCGCACCACACCCTGAGCGGATGCAGGTGAGGCTCCCGCCAGCGCTCCCCAGATCAGGCCGAGGCCAAGCCCCAACCTCGAAAGCTTTGCGATTGATGCCATTTTGGATCCCGCCACAGGCTCTCGACAGCCCGCGGATTAACCGAACTCGGACCATGGTGGAGGTGCGCCTGTCAAGGTCGCGCGCCTGAAGCAGGAATTCGGATAGCGCTGGCCCTTATGACGCACGAAATCGCGAGCTTGGCGGCGTTGCGTCGTGTCGGGGGATGTGTTCTTAGACGCGTTGTAATCGGGGGCCCGATGGCACGCGCTCGTCTGCCGGACCTTGTGCCGCGCCCGCCCCTCTCGACGGTTCGTCGGTCAAAGAGTTCTGGACGAGGATGGGATGGCAAATCGGCTACGCGGTCTGAGATCGGCTCTGATCGCCGCGGGTGTGACGACGGCTTGCGCGGGGACGGCCCTGGCCGCCGGAATCGGGCAGCCTGAAGATTGGCAGGTGGGCATGCAGCAGGCGGTGACGCCGCTCGCCCGCGAGATGCAAAGCTTCCACACCCAGCTGATGTGGATCATCACGGCCATCGTGCTGTTCGTGCTGGCCCTCCTGGTCATCGTGGTCGTGAAGTTCAACGAGCGCGCGAACCCGACGCCCTCCAAGACCAGCCACAACACCGCCATCGAGATCGCCTGGACGGTCGTCCCGGTGCTGATCCTCCTCCTGGTCGCCATCCCGTCGTTCCGGCTGCTGCGCAACCAGCTCGTGATCCCGAAGGCTGACGTCACCATCAAGACGACCGGCCACTCCTGGTACTGGTCCTACGAGTACCCGGCCGACCAGGGCGGCGGGTTCACGTTCGACGCGAACATCGTCGAGGAGAAGGACCTGAAGCCCGGCCAGCCGCGCCTCCTGGCGACCGACAACGAGGTCGTCGTGCCGGTGAACAAGGTCGTGCGGCTGCAGACGACGTCTGCCGACGTCATCCATTCCTGGGGCGTGCCGTCCCTCGGCTTCACCATGGACGCCGTCCCCGGCCGCCTGAACGAGATCTGGTTCAAGATCGAGCGCGAGGGCGTCTATTACGGCCAGTGCCGCGAGCTCTGCGGCCAGCGCCACGCCTACATGCCCATCACGGTCCGCGCCGTGAGCGATGCCGAATACGCAAACTGGCTGGCCGAAGCGAAGCAGAAGTTCGCCGCGACCACGACGGACGGCACCAAGCTCGCCGACGCCACCCGCTGACCTAGACCACGAAGAAGTCCGCCATGGCCCACGCTGCCCACGCTGACCACGCCGATCATCACACCCCCACGGGGTGGCGGCGCTGGCTGTTCTCGACGAACCACAAGGACATCGGCACCCTCTACCTGCTGTTCGCCTTCATGGCGGGCATCATCGGAGGCCTCCTCTCCATCGCCATGCGCATGGAGTTGCAGGAGCCGGGCCTGCAGATCTTCACCAACCCGCAGACCTTCAACGTCTTCGTGACGGGCCACGGCCTGATCATGGTGTTCTTCCTGGTCATGCCGGCGCTGATCGGCGGCTTCGGAAACTGGTTCGTGCCGCTGATGATCGGCGCGCCGGACATGGCCTTCCCCAGGATGAACAACATCTCGTTCTGGCTGACGGTCTCCGCCTTCTGCCTGCTGCTCATGTCCCTCTTCTTCGAGGGCGCCCCGGGCTCGACCGGGTTCGGCGGCGGCTGGACGGTCTATCCGCCGCTCTCGACCTCCGGCCACCCCGGCCCGGCGCTCGATTTCGGCATCTTCGCGCTCCACCTCGCGGGCGCGGCCTCGATCCTGGGCGCGATCAACTTCATCACCACCATCCTGAACATGCGCGCCCCGGGCATGACGCTGCACAAGATGCCGCTCTTCGCCTGGTCGATGCTGGTCACGGCGTTCCTGCTGCTGCTGTCGCTGCCCGTCCTCGCCGGCGCGATCACCATGCTGCTCACGGACCGCAACTTCGGGACGACCTTCTTCGACCCGGCCGGCGGCGGTGACCCGATCCTCTACCAGCACCTGTTCTGGTTCTTCGGTCACCCCGAAGTGTACATCATGATCCTGCCGGCCTTCGGCATCGTGTCGCACATCGTGTCGACCTTCTCGCGGAAGCCGATCTTCGGCTATCTCGGCATGGCCTACGCGATGGTGGCCATCGGCGTCGTCGGCTTCGTCGTGTGGGCGCACCACATGTACACGGTCGGCCTCTCGCTCCAGACGCAGGCCTACTTCGTCTTCGCCACGATGGTGATCGCGGTGCCGACGGGCGTGAAGATCTTCTCCTGGATCGCCACCATGTGGGGCGGCTCCATCCGCTTCACGGCCGCCATGTACTGGGCGATCGGCTTCATCTTCCTGTTCACGGTCGGTGGCGTGACCGGCGTCGTCCTCGCGAATGCGGGCGTCGATCGCTACATGCACGACACCTATTACGTGGTGGCGCACTTCCACTACGTGCTGTCGCTCGGCGCCGTGTTCATGATCTTCGGCGGCGTCTACTACTGGTTCCCGAAGATGACGGGCCGGATCATCCCCGAGCGGATCGGCATCATCCACTTCTGGATCTCGTTCATCGGCGCGAACGTCCTGTTCTTCCCGATGCACTTCCTGGGTCTCGCCGGCATGCCGCGCCGCTATGCCGACTATCCGGACGCGCTCGTGGACTGGAACCGCGTTGCCTCGTTCGGCGCCTACGCCTTCTTCCTTGGGCTGTTCGTGTTCCTGTACGGCGTCTACCGGGCCTTCACGTCCGGCGAGCGTGCGGCCGCGAACCCCTGGGGGCCTGGCGCCACGACGCTGGAGTGGACGCTGTCGTCCCCTCCGCCCTTCCACCAGTTCGAGACCCTGCCGCGGATCGCGGATACGGATCACCACTGACCATCCGTCGTCCCGGAACCCGCTAGGCGGGATCCGGGACCCACGACCGGGCTCGAAAGCGTGATCGGGGGATCCGGGACCGCCGCCGGGGTCCCGGGAATGACGGGCCTGAAAAGACCATGACCAGCGCAACCGACACCATCTCGACGAATTCCGGACCGGCCCTGGAGGCCGCTCCGGCCTTCTCGAACGGCGAAGTCGGCGACTTCATCGCCCTCCTCAAGCCGCGGGTCATGTCGCTCGTGGTCTTCACGGCCCTGGTCGGCATGCTGGTGTCGCAGCCGGCCGTGAACCCCATCCTCGCCGCGGCCTCGCTCCTGATGATCGCGATCGGGGCCGGCGCCTCCGGCTGTCTCAACATGTGGTGGGACGCCGATATCGACGCCGTCATGAGCCGGACCCGCACCCGGCCGATCCCGGCCGGGCGGATCACGCCCGACGAGGCCCTCGCCTTCGGGCTGACGCTGTCCATCGGCTCCGTCCTGGCTCTCGGCCTGATCGCGAACTGGCTCGCCGCCGCGCTCCTCGCCGGCACGATCGCGTTCTACGTGGTCGTCTATTCGATGGGCCTGAAGCGCTGGACGGACCAGAACATCGTCATCGGCGGGCTCGCCGGGGCGCTTCCGCCCGTGGTGGCCGATGCGGCCGTCAGCGGGTCGGTCGGAATGCCGAGCCTCGTGCTCTGCGCGCTGATCTTCCTGTGGACGCCGCCGCATTTCTGGGCGCTGGCTCTCGTGAAGTCCGGCGACTACGCGAAGGCCGGCGTGCCGATGATGCCGAACGTTCGCGGCCCGGACGCCACCCGCACCCAGATTCTCGCCTACACCCTGGTCCTCGTGCCCTTCGGGCTCCTGCCCGTGTGGCTCGGCTTCGGCGGCCTCGTCTACGCGGTGGTCAGCGCCCTGTCCGGCCTCGGCATGGTCGCGCTCGCCGTGCAGGTCTATCGCATCCGCGCGGGTGACGAGGCGGCCCGCACCGCCATGCAGCTCTTCGGCTTCTCGGTGCTGTACCTGTTCCTCCTCTTCGCGGCGCTTCTGGCGGAGCACGGCCTCGGCCTGTTCCACGCCGTGCCGGGACTGGCCTGATGGCCCCCGAGGCACCCCGGCCGCCGGGGCTGACCGAGGCGGAGAGGAAGCGTCGCCGCACGCGCTCCTTAGCGATCGCGCTCGTGCTCGGCTTCATGGTCCTGCTGTTCTACGTGGTGACCATCGCCAAGCTCGGGCCACAGGTCCTGAACCGTCCGTTGTGAGGGAGCCATGAGCCCGCACGAGAGAGAAGAGCGCGAGAAGCGGATCGCACGCGGCATCCGGAACACGGGCATCGCGTGCCTGAGCCTGGCCGTCGCCATGGTGGGCGTCGCCTATGCGGCCGTGCCGCTCTACGACCTGTTCTGCCGCGTCACGGGCTTCGACGGCACGCCGATCGCCGGCACCGAGGCGCCGTCGGAGACCCTCAACCGCCGCATGACCGTGCGGTTCGACACGAATGTCGCGCCCGGGCTCGGCTGGAGCTTCAGGCCGGAGGTCGCGCAGGTCGAGGCCCGCCTCGGCGAGACGCGCACGGTCTTCTTCAAGGTCAAGAACGAGGGCCCGCGGCCGACCACGGCCGTCGCGACCTACAACGTGCAGCCGGGCCAGCTCGGCGCCTATTTCGTGAAGCTCAAATGCTTCTGCTTCGACGAGCAGACGCTGCAGCCCGGGGAGACGATGGACTTCCCGGTCGTCTTCTACATCGATCCCTCGATCGCCAAGGACCGCAACCTGGACGACATGGAATCGGTGACCCTGTCCTACACCTACTTCAACTCGCGCAACGGCCAGCCGCTCGCGGCTGTCGATCAAGGTCCGGCAAAGCCGAAACTTTGACGCGCGGGACGTGACAAGATCAGAGCCCGCGTCGTAACGAGGGCGCAGCGAACGGAGACAAGGCGGCATGGCCGACACTGCCGAGATTAAGCACGATTATCATCTCGTAGACCCGAGCCCCTGGCCGCTGGTGGGCTCGATCAGCGCCTTCGTCATGATGGTCGGCCTCGTCTTCACCATGAAGGGGCTGCCGGTCGCCGGGCTGAAGCTTGGCCCGTACATCCTCGGCGCCGGTTTCCTCGGCGTCCTCTACACGATGGCCGCATGGTGGAGCGACGTGATCCGCGAGGCGGGTCCGGAGCACAAGCACACCCGCGTGGTGCAGCTCCACCACCGCTACGGCATGATCATGTTCATCGCCTCCGAGGTGATGTTCTTCGTCGCGTGGTTCTGGGCCTATTTCGATGCGGCGCTCTTCCCGGCCGATCCGCACCAATATGCCCGCGCCGAGCTCCTGGGCGCCTGGCCGCCGAAGGGCATCGAGACCTTCGATCCCTGGCACCTGCCGCTGCTCAACACGCTGATCCTGCTCACCTCGGGCACGACGGTGACGTGGGCGCACCATGCCCTGCTCGAAGGCGACAAGAAGGGCGTGCTCCAGGGCCTCGCCCTGACAGTCGGCCTCGGCGTGCTGTTCACGATCTGCCAGATCTTCGAGTACAGCCACGCCGCCTTCGGCTTCTCGGGCCACATCTACGGCGCCACCTTCTTCATGGCGACGGGCTTCCACGGCTTCCACGTCGTGATCGGCACCATCTTCCTCGCCGTGTGCCTGTGGCGCGCCTACCAGGACCAGTTCACGCCGACCCGGCATCTCGGCTTCGAGTTCGCCGCCTGGTATTGGCACTTCGTCGACGTGGTGTGGCTGTTCCTGTTCGCGGCGATCTACGTCTGGGGCGCCGGGCCACATGCCGGCGGCCACTGACGGCCGGGCCGCTCAGCTCCCATATGAAGGGCGGCCTCGGCCGCCCTTTTTCGTTTCAGCTCCCGGTGACCCGAGTGTACGACCAGCATAACCGCCCCTCCGCTCTCTCCAGCGGCCTCCGCTGCCGCTGCCCGCGCTGCGGCGAGGGCAAGCTGTTCGACGGCTTTCTCACCGTCCGGCCGCGCTGCGAGGTCTGCGGGCTCAATTTCCAGTTCATCGATTCCGGCGACGGCCCGGCCTTCTTCGTCATGTCGATCGTGGGCGTGATCGTGGTGGGGCTCGCGATGTGGGCCGAGTTCGCCTACGAGCCGCAGATCTGGGTGCACATGGCGCTCTGGATCCCCCTTACCTTCCTGCTCAGCGCGATTCTGGTGCGACCCGCGAAGGCGCTGCTGATCGCCTCGCAATTCGCCAACAAGGCCGAAGAGGGTCGGCTGCAGCAGTGAGCACCTTCGCACGCGCCGCGGGCTGGCGCGGCCTCGTCGCCCCGGCGATCGCGACGGCGATCGCCCTCGCGATCCTCGTCACGCTCGGATACTGGCAGCTCGAGCGGAAGGCCTGGAAGGAAGACCTGCTCGCCGCCATCAATTCGCGCGCCTTCGGAGCAGCCGTCGCGGCTCCGGCCGAGCGCGACTGGCCCTCATGGTCGCCCGCCCAGGACGAGTTCCGCCGGGTTCGGCTCACCGGGACCTTCCTGCACGACCGCGAGATCCAATTGCACGGCCTTGCGGAGGAGCGCCGCGGCCAGCCGCTGCAGGGCTTCTACGTCTTCACGCCGCTGCAGCGCCCCGACGGCTCGATCGTGATGGTCAACCGCGGCTTCGTGCCGACCGCCCTGCGCAAGCCCGAGAGCCGGGCCGAGGCGCAGCCCGCCGGAGAGGTCAGCGTGACCGGCCTCCTGCGCAATCCGGAGCAGCGGGGCTGGTTCGTTCCGGCCAACAATCCCCAGCGGGACCAGTGGTTCGTCCGCAGCATCGGCGAGATGGCACAGGCCCGTGGTCTCGGCCGCGTGGCGCCGTTCTATGTCGACGCGGACAACACGCCCAATCCCGGCGGCTGGCCGCGCGGCGGGCAGACGCGCATCAATCTGCCGAACGACCACCTGCATTACGCGCTGACCTGGTTCGGCCTCGCGCTGACGCTGATCGGGGTCTTCGTGGCCTTCGCCTGGCGGCGGCTGCACCCGGCCCCGTCACGAGACGAGCTTCAGCCCCAGGATGCCCGCCACGATCAGGCCGATGCAGAGGAGCCGGAGCACGGTCGCCGGGTCGCCGAATAGGACCATGCCGAGGATGGCCGTCCCGACCGTGCCGATGCCGGTCCAGACCGCATAGGCGGTCCCGACCGGAAGCTCCTTCAGGGCGAGGCCGAGCAGGGCGACGCTGGCCACCATGCTGACGACCGTGAGGGCCGTCGGGACAACGCGCGTGAAGCCGTCGGTGTATTTCAGCCCGATCGCCCAGCCGATCTCGAACAGGCCGGCGACGAACAGCAGAACCCAGGACATCTCTCGATCCGATGGAGGCCGAACGGCACCCCCCCTTCCGGGGCAGAGGCGCGCTCGGCTGAAGCGTGACGGCGCGGCGGCGGAAAGCCGCCCGCCTATCTGGGGCCGGATGGTCCCGGCCGCCAAGCGAGGAGGCGGTTCTCGACGATCGTGACGAGCGTGTCGATGATGATGACGAAGATCGCCAGGATGAACATGCCGGCGAAGACGCCCGTCACGTCGAAGACGCTCTCCGCCTCGTGGATCTTGTAGCCGAGGCCGGCGGAGGAGCCGAGATACTCGCCGACCACCGCGCCCACGAGCGCGAATCCGACCGAGGTATGGAGCGAGGAGAACATCCAGGTCAGCGCCGCGGGCCAATAGACGTGCCGGAGCAGCTGGCGCTCGTTCATCCCGAGCATCCGGGCATTGGCCAGCACCGTCGGCGAGACCTCGCGGACGCCCTGGTAGACGTTGAAGAAGACGATGAAGAAGACGAGCGTGAAGCCGAGCGCCACCTTCGACCAGATCCCCAGCCCGAACCACAGGGCGAAGATCGGGGCCAGCACGACGCGGGGCAGTGCGTTCGCGGCCTTGATGTAGGGGTCGAAGACGGCCGCGAGCAGGTCGTTCCGGGCGAACACGAAGCCGACCAGGATGCCGCCTCCCGCCCCGAACACGAAGGCGAGGATCGTCTCCTGCAGGGTGATCCAGAGATGGCCCCAGATCTCGCCGCCCGAGAGCTCGCGCCAGACGCGGGCGATCACGTCCAGCGGCGTCGAGAAGAAGAACTGGGCGTTCCGGACGCTGCCGAAGACCGGATAGACCGTCACCACGTGCCAGATCGCCAGGAGGGCGACCGCGACCAGGATCTGGAGGACGAGAAGCTTGACGCGGCTCATCAGGCGATCTCCTCGGCCCCGTAGGCCTTCTGGACCTCGCTGCGCAGCCGGGCCCAGATCTCCTTGTGGATGTGGTGGAATTCCGGATCGAGCCGGATCTCGGCGGTATCGCGCGGGCGGGCGAGCGGGACGGGGAAATCGCCGATGATCCCGGCCGCGGGTCCTGCGGACATGACGACCACCCGGTCGGCCAGCGCGATCGCCTCCTCCAGGTCGTGGGTGACGAAGAGGCAGGCCTTCCGGTCGGCCGCCCAGAGCTTGAGGAGGAGGTTCCCCATCAGCTGGCGCGTCTGCGCGTCCAGCGGCCCGAAGGGCTCGTCCATCAGCAGGATCTCGGGATCGCGGATCAGCATCTGGGCGAGCGCCACGCGCTTGCGCTGCCCGCCCGACAGCATGTGCGGATAGCTCTCGACGAAGCTCTTCAGGCCGACGCGGCCGAGCCAGGCGCGGGCCTGATCGAGGGCCTCGCGGCGCGGGACGCCCTTCGGCTCGAGCGCCACGGCGACATTGTCGATGGCGCTCTTCCAGGGCATCAGGGCATCGGCCTGGAAGAGATACCCGGCCCGCCCGTTCAGGCCGGAGAGAGGCGCCCCGAAGACGTCGACGCGGCCGGCGCTCGGCACGAGGAGGCCGGCGGCCGCATTGAGCAGGGTCGACTTCCCGCAGCCCGTGGGGCCCACGATCGCCACGAACTCGCCCGGCCGCGCCGTGAGGTCGATTCCCTCGACGGCCTTGTAGGTCGCGCCGTTCTTCAGGGGGAAAGTGATCGCGACCCCGGCCAGCGAAACGGCTGCCGAGCCGGGCGAAGTCTCGTCCATGAACGTCCCGGATCCCTTGCGGTGATTGGCGCAGCCGTCGAGCGGGCTGCCGGTGCCCTCATACGATGCCAAGCGTGCCGGGGCGAGCCGTACGATATGCTCAGCCGTCCTTCGAGGATCCGCTGTCCGGGCGCTCCTGGCCGGCTCAGTGGTAAGCGGCGAGTTCGCGCGGGTCGAGCACGCTGATGTCCTCGCGGGCGGTCTCGTAGCCGCCCTTCACGGCATCGTCGAACCGGTTCCAGTCCAGCAGCCCGATCCCGTTGAGCAGCGGGCGGAAGCAGATATCCGCCTTGGCCCGCATCTCGCGCTGGCGCCCGGTGGACTGGAGCGTGCTCGCGTTGAGGAGCATCTCGGGAAGGCTCGGGAGATCGTATTGCCGCTTGCCGCCCTTCAGCCGGTCCAGCAGGAGCGAGATCGTGCTCGGCATGCGGTCGAAATCGACCTTGCGGATGCGGTCGGTCTGGAGATCCACGGCGATGATCTTCCTCACCCCGTAGCGCTGCATGACGTCGACGGGGAGATTGTTGACCGTGCTTCCGTCCACATAGAGGTGGCCGTCGATCACGACGGGCGGCAGCGCACCCGGGATGGCGAAGCTCGCGAGAAGGCTGCGCGACAGCGAGCCGTGCGTGAGCACCGCCTCCGAGGAGGTGGAATAGTTCGCCGCCACGCAGAAATAGGTGATCCAGGTGTCCTCGACCCCGATGTCGCGGCCCGCGATCTCCGCCACCGTCGCCTCGATGATCTTACGGCTGCGCTTGCCCTTGGCGAGCGAGATGAGCGGCAGGAGGTTGTAGTCGCCCGTCGGCGTGCCGTTCTCGACGAAGATCCGCCGCGCGGCCCGCACCAGATCCTCGCCGACGAGGTCCATGGCGCGCAGCCCCCCGATCGCCGAGCCGATGCTGGCCCCGCCGACGACATCGACGACCAGCCCCGCGTCGCTCAGCGCGTTCATGACGCCGACATGCGCGAAGCCGCGCGCCCCTCCCCCCGAAAGGACGAGGCCAACCGCCCGGCCCGTGACCAGCCGCGCGAGCCGCTTCACGTCCCGGTCGAGCGCCGGCCGGACATGGATGTGCCGCGACACGGCGCGGCGATCGAGCCAGGCCTGCGTTCCGAGGGGGGAGCGCTTGACCGCATTGTGCAGGAGAACGAGGCTCTGCACGGGGCGGACCGCGATGCTCTCGTCATCGAGGAGCCTCGCCTCGACCTCCGATACCTGCACGGGCGAATCCGCATCCGCCACGAGCAGGATCTCGTCCGCCCGGCGCAGGCAGGCCCGGGTCCAGTCGCTCGCCTCCTGATCGGCGAGCATGAGGAGCGCCGCGCTCGTGACCTCCGCATTGTCGAACCAGCGGGCAACGCCGCCATGCGGGTTGCCCTGGTCCGCACGGTCGGCCGCCGGCAGGGTGGCGTAGTCCTCCGCGGCCAGCAGGCGAGCCGGGCCCGCGAGCGTGCCGATCGCGTCGGTGAGCGCGTGCGCGAAGCCGCGCAGATCCGCGATGGGCGTGATCGGCAGGATGCAGATCGTGACACGCCCCGTCGCGCCGCGATGCGTCTCCTCGCGGCGGAAGCGCTCGATGATGGTCCGCATGACGCTGAGGGAGATGTTCGGGCCGCCACCCGCCAGGATCCGCTCGAAGGTCGGCCGCGTCATCCGGGCGACGAGCGAGTCCCGGACCGCCACCACGGTCGCCGACCGCGGCTCGCCCGAGATGAGCGCCAGCTCGCCCACCGTCTCCCCACGCACGATCTCGCCCAGCAGCTGCTTCATCTGCCCGAGGCGCCGTGTGGCACGGAGACGGCCGCTCACGACGAAGAAGAGCTCTTCGGAGCGCTCGTCCTCGCGGACCAGCGTCTCGCCGGCCCGGAGCGCCAGGACCGTCAGGTCCTTCTCGACCTCGTCGAAGAGTCTGTCGTCGGGTGTCCCGAAGAACTCGCGAAAGGCCGCCCGGAGCTCCTCCCTGTGCTGCCGGGAACCCGCGAGATCATCTGCCATGAACCGCTCCAAGAGGGCGCCACGCGGACCATCGGCCGAGGATGGGGCCGAGAGGATGGGACAAGCGGAGACGAGCCCCGCCCGAAGTCAAGACGGCTCGACCGGGGGCAGGCCGTCCGCCCGGGTGAACAGCCACTCGGCCGGGCCTGCTTCCACGACATCCTCCAGGCGCGCCGGAACGAGGTCGGTGGTTCCGACGCGTTCGACATTCCATCCGCGAAGGATTTCCAGCGTGTTTCGCGGCTCGAGCTCCGCGCCCGAGGCCTGCAGGATGTCGGGATGGAGGGCGAGAAGGAGCGCCGCGGCCCGGTCCAGGATCGGGCCGAGCTGCGGAAGCAGCGCATATTCGCCACCCTCGATGTCGATCTTCACGAGATCGAACCGGCGACGGCCCGGGATGCCGAAGGCGATCTCGCCCGGCGTGACGGACGGACTGGTCCAGGTTTCGCCCGCCCCCGCGAGGAGCACGCTCGACATGGAATCGCCGGGCTTTCGGCGCGCTCCCAGCCGCACGGGGCCCGCGGCCGCCGCGATCGCGCGAGGCACGACCCGGACCCGCTCGGCGAGATGAGGATTGGCTGCGAGGTTGCGGCCGAGCTGCTCCAGCGCCTTCGGATCAGCCTCGACGGCCACCACCTCGGCCCCGAGCGAGGCCGCGTAGAGCGTCAGCGCGCCGACCCAGGTGCCTATGTCGAGAAACAGGGAGCCCGGCCGCAGGAACCGCTCCAGGACGCCGAGCGTGCCCGGCTCCCATCGCCCCGCCTCCACGCGTTCCCAGAATGTCGGCTGGTCGTCGTCGACGAAGATCGTATGCGAGCCGATCGCGACCTGCCGGACATTCGACGTCATGCGCCGAGCAGCCGGGCCGCCAGCGCCGTGTCGGCGAATTGCTTGAACAGCACGATCTTGTCGCCCTCGAAGCCGATCAGGTCGAGGAGCTCGGTCTCCGCCTCCTGCCCGCTCGCCGGGACGCGCACGCGAGCGCTCCAATGGACGGCTGCCTTGTCGCCCTCGATGAGGAGCAGGCGCAGTTCGACCTCGCGGAACTCGAAGCTCGCCATCAGGCGCCGCAGCACCTCGCGGACCGCCGCATCGCCCATCGCGCTCAGCGGGACCGGGCTCGCGGCAGGCGAGCCGACCAGCATGAACTGCGCCCGGGGGGCGAAATGGGCCATCACCCCGTCCAGGTCCCCGCGCCGCCGCGCCTCGTAGGCGGCCCGGATGACCGCCTCGATCCTCGCCCGCTGCTCCATGCCAGCCCCCTTCGGCACGAAACCTTGTCTCGCTGGCAGCGAGGCTATCAAACTGTGCAGCGAAAGCTGTGTCCCGGGCGCCTCAGCGCGCCGCCGTCCGGGGCCGTCAGGCGAGCAGCCGCTTCGCCAGGGCCGTATCGGCGAATTCCCTGAACGACCGAACCTTGCCGCCCTCGAACGTGAGCAGATCGACCAGCTCCGTCTCCGCCTCGGCGCCGGATTTCGGCACCTTGACCTGCGCGCGCCAGTGAACGACCGCCCGATCGCCGTCGATCATCTGGTTGAGCACGCGCCGGTTGCTGAACTGGAAGGTCGCGATCAACTCCTGCACGACACCGCGAAACGCCTTTGCGCCCTCGACCTGGCAGGGGATCGAGCTGGAGGCACCGCAACCCGCGATCGAGAACTGCACATCGTCGGCCATCAGCCGCAGGATGCCGTCCACATCGCCGCGCATCCTCGCATCGTAGATGTCCCGGATCACGGTTTCGAGCGTAGCCTTGTCGGACATGCCACCCTCCTGCCTGTTCAGCAGGAAGAGAGTAGACGCCGCTCGGCGGCAGCAAAAGACAAAAAAGAGGCGGCGCGACCACTCCGGTCGCACCGCCTCGCTGCTCAGATACTCTTCCTGTCGTCAGGCCAGGGTTGCTCAGTTCTTGGCCTTGTCCACCAGGGCCTTCTCCTTGATCCACGGCATCATGCCGCGAAGGCGCTCGCCGACTTCCTCGATCGGGTGAGACGCCATGCGGGCGCGGGTCGCCTTGAACGAGGTCTGGTTGACGCGGTTCTCGAGCATCCAGTCGCGAGTGAACTTGCCGCCCTGGATGTCCTTCAGCACGCGCCGCATCTCGGCCTTGGTCTCCTCCGTGATGATGCGCGGCCCGGTCACGTACTCGCCGTACTCGGCCGTGTTCGAGATCGAGTAGTTCATGTTCGCGATGCCGCCCTCGTAGATGAGGTCGACGATCAGCTTCACCTCGTGCAGGCACTCGAAATAGGCCATCTCGGGGGCGTAGCCCGCCTCGACCAGCGTCTCGAAGCCGCCCTTGATGAGCTCGACGAGGCCGCCGCAGAGCACGACCTGCTCGCCGAAGAGATCGGTCTCGCACTCCTCCTTGAAGGTCGTCTCGATGATGCCGGCGCGGCCGCCGCCATTGGCCGAGGCGTAGGACAGGCCGAGGTCATGCGCGTTGCCGGTCGCGTCCTGATGGATGGCGATCAGGGTCGGCACGCCGCCGCCGCGCAGGTACTCGGAGCGGACCGTGTGGCCGGGGCCCTTCGGGGCGACCATGAGGACGTCGAGGTCCTTGCGCGGCTCGATCAGGTTGAAGTGCACGTTGAGGCCGTGCGCGAAGAGGAGCGCGGCGCCCTCCTTCATGTTCGCCTCGAGGTCGTCGCGGTAGATGTCCGCCTGCAGCTCGTCGGGCGTCAGCATCATGACGACGTCGGCCCACTTGGCGCCTTCGGCCGGGGTGTAGACGGTGAAGCCGGCGCCCTCGGCCTTGGCGCGCGTGGCCGAGCCGGCCTTCAGCGCGATGGCGACGTTCTTCACGCCGGAGTCGCGCAGGTTCTGCGCATGGGCATGGCCCTGGCTGCCATAGCCGACGATCAGGACCTTCTTGCCCTTGATCAGGTTTATGTCGGCGTCACGATCGTAATAAACGCGCATCGAGGTTCCCTCCGGTTCAAACGTTGCGGGGCCGACCATCGGCTCCACGGTGACCCGCCCCGAACAGGGCGAAGAATTGCGCCGTCGCCGCGACGGCGTGCTCGTCGATGTCCTTCTCGCTCGGGCGCTTCTTGTCGCCGAGGAGAAGGCGGATTTGTGTGTCGCGGACGACCAGGCCGAAGAAGGTCCGGAAGGCGTCGCGCGTATCGGCGAAATCCAGCAGCCCGGCTTCGCGTCCCGCCTCGAGCACCGGCTCGAGGCGCTTCTGCATGGCCGAGGGCCCATTCTCGAGCACGATGCGCCCGAGCGCCCTCCCCTTGATCCCGGCCTCGCCAACGGCGAGGCGGTTCAGGGCGATCGAGGTCTCTCCCGTCAGCGTGCGGAGCCAATTCCGGGCGAACTGGACGAGGCTGGTTCGAAAGGTGTCAATGTCATAGCCGCCGTCCGGCACGGGCAGTCCCCGGACGCCGGATGCCTGCCGCTGGACGGTCGCCGTCAGCAGGCCCTCGCGGCCGCCGAACCACTTGTAGAGCGTCTCCTTCGAGCAGCTCGCCCGCTCGGCGACGGCATTCATGGTCGGCGCCTCGCCCTTCTCCTTGAGAAGCGCGAGCGCGGCATCGAGCACTTCCGCCTGTCGCTCGGTGAGTTCCACAGCCTTCCTGTCCAAGCACTTCGCCCCCGCGTCACGACCAGCAGGAGATGAAGTACCGTAACGTACGGTACGGCTCTCTAGCCACGCCGGGCCGCGCCGGTCAAGCGCAAAGGCGCAATTGCAGCCGCGCAGAACACCGCGCGGCAAACCGCGCTACCTTGCGGGCGAGCAGGGACAGAGAGATTCGAGATGAGCGAAGCGACGACGCCGGACGACATTCTGCGGTTCTGGCGCGAGGCGGGACCGGATGCCTGGTTCACGAAGAACGCCGAGTTCGACGAGCGGTGCCGGGCCGGCTTCCTGGAGGCCTATGAACGCGCGGCGGGGGGCGAGCTCTCGGACTGGGAGGAGACGCCGGAAGGCGCGCTGGCGCTGGTGATCCTGCTCGACCAGATGCCCCGGAACATGTTTCGCCAGGACCCGCGCACCTGGGCGACCGACCCGCTGGCGCTGACGATCGCCGATCGCGCCATCGAGAAGGGTTTCGACAAGGCCGTACCGCGGGACCTACGACAGTTCTTCTACCTGCCCTTCATGCATTCCGAAGCCCCCGCGATCCAGGAGCGCTCGGTCGAGATCTACACGGCGCACGGCGACCCCGAGAACCTGAAGTTTGCCCTGCATCACCGGGACATCGTTGCCCAGTTCGGGCGCTTCCCGCACCGGAACGAGGTCCTCGGGCGAGAGACGACGCCCGAGGAACTGGCCTACCTCGAAACGGATCCGTTCCGGGGATGATCAACGCTGCGCGGGCGGCTGGTTCTGCTGCTGCTCGCGCTTGTTGGCCTGATGCCGGCCCACGGCGCAGCCCGCGGCGGCGCCCATGGCGCCATGGTTGCCGGCGACATGGCCGGCGATCCCGCCCGCGATCGCGCCCTTAATGCAGCCCTTGGCGTCCGCTGCCTGGCTGATGAACGTCGCGCCCGCGAGCGCGACAGCCACAATGACGTGCTTCATGGGAGAAGCCTCCAGTTGGGAGGTCTCAACGGCGGCCCGCGACCGCCGTTCCGGCGTCACGGCAGCGCAATCCCCTCCCGCTGCAGGGCCCGCTGCACGGCCGGACGCTCGCCCATCCGCCTCGCATGCGCGGTCCAGGCCGGGAACTCGCGCGCCATGTCGTATCCGAGCACGGAGCCCCGCCCCCAGGTCCAGAAGGTGAAGATGTAGGGGTCGGCGACGGAATAGCTGTCGCCGGCAGCCCAGTCGGAGGCCGAGGCCGCAAAGCGCTTCTCGACCTGTGCCCACACATCCCGGCAGGTCTCGCGCCCCTTCTCCATCACGTCCGCCTTGGCGGCATCGCTCGTGGCATAGCGCTCGGGCCGGCGGATATGCGCGTAGGAGACATGGATGGTCGAGGCGCACCAGCCGAGCCATTCCACGCACCGCGCCTCGTCGCGCGGATCGTCCGGCCACAAAGCCGCCGTCGGATACTTGCGGGCGATGTAGCGCAGCACGGCCGGGTTCTCGGTCACCACGAACCCGTCATCCGAGAGTGCCGGAACGCGCCCCTTCGGGTTGATGGCGAGGTATTCGGGCGTCCGCTGGGCTCCGTCCGCCAGCTTCACGAGGACGGGCTCGTAATGCGTGCCCGTCTCCTCGAGGGTGATGTGCGGGGCGAGCGAGCAGGCGCCGGGGGAGTAGTAGAGCTTCATTGCGTTTCCTCAGCCAGACCTAGAAGGGCCTTAAGACGCCCACGCACTTCCGCAACAAGAGCGTCCGGCGCGGTTTCGATATGTTCCTTGAGGCGCGAAGCGCGATGCAAGGTCCTGATCTGATCCACCAGGACGAAGCCGACGGTCTTCAGTCCAGGAGGCAGCATCACGTCGAACGGCCAATCGCGGTCAGTCTTGGAGATCGGGCAGACGATCGCCCGCGTGGACCGCCCGTGGTAGGTCCGGTCCGTGAGGATCAGTACAGGCCTGCGTCCGGCCTGCTCCGTCCCAAGCACCGGGTCCAGGACGGCCCAGACGATCTCACCGCCGTTTGGCAGCACGGCCGCTCAGGACGTCATCAAGCGTGATTTCACCGCGCGAATACTCGTCGTCGATGATCTCGGAGCCGCGGTCGGGGCCCCAGTCGATCGTCTCGGGCTCATCCTCCGGCTTCATCTGAGCGACGAGCTCTTCCAAGCTGTAGATCGGGATGCCGCTGGCCGTGTAGCGGCGCTCACCCTCCCGGGGCGCGACCTCGAGCTTCGGCTTGTTGGCGGTCAGTTCGACGATCTGTCCCTCGCGGAAACCCAGGTCGCGCACGATTTCGGCCGGCAGGCGAACCGCGAGGCTATTCCCCCACCGGGCGATCTTGGCTTGCATAGGTCGCTCCAAGCCGGACGGATATACGTCGGATATCCGCCCTCCGCAAACTCACATGGGGTCGGCGCCCCGCCCCATCGCGGCGACGCCGGTACGGGAGACCTCGACGAGCCCGACGGCAACCATCAGGTTGATGAAGCGCTCGACCTCGTCCGTCGTCCCGGTGAGTTCGAAGACGAAGGAGGACAGCGTCGCATCGACGGTCTTCGCGCCGAAAGCGGAGGCCAGCCGCATCGCCTCGACCCGGGTCTCGCCCTTGCCCTGCACCTTCACGAGCGCGAGCTCGCGCTCGATGGCGTTCCCCTGGACGGTCAGGTCCACGACGCGGTGGACCGGGACCAGCCGCTCGAGCTGGCTCTTGATCTGTTCCAGGATCGCGTTCGTGCCGGCCGTCACGATCGTGATGCGCGAGAGGTGCTTCTCGTGCTCCGTCTCCGACACCGTCAGGCTCTCGATATTGTAGCCGCGGCCGGAGAACAGGCCCGCGATGCGCGCCAATACGCCGGGCTCGTTGTCCACCACCACAGCAAGCGTGTGCCGGGCCACGGGTTCAACGAGCGTCGGGTCGGGGTAATGCGTATTCATGGCGTTCATCGGAGGCGCTCCACTCGGCCGGACGTCTAGCGGACCAGGCGGAAATTGGCGACCGGTTCCTCGTCGACCTCGTCCTCCTTGTAGAACCAGGGTTCCTGGAGCGCGGCAGCGCGCCATTCCCCGAAGGCAGGCAGGCCCAGGATGGCCGACATATAGGCGTGCGAAACGGGCGAGACCTTCACCGAGTAGGTCTCGAAACGAGTCACGACCGGCGCATACATCGCATCCGCGGCCGAGAAGGCGCCGAACAGGAACGGCCCGCCCTGGCCGAACCGTGCCCGGGCATCCTGCCAGAGCGCGTCGATGCGGGCGACGTCGCGGGACACGGCCTCGCCCCGATCCTTCGGTCCGAAGCGCTTCCCCAGGTTCATCGGGCAGCCATTGCGGAGAGCCTGGAATCCCGAATGCATCTCCGCCGAGATCGAGCGCGCCAGGGCGCGCGCCTCGCGGCTCTCTGGCCAGACCTGCGCCTGGGGCCATCGCTCGGCCGCGTATTCCATGATGGACAGCGAGTCCCAGACGGCGACCGAGCCATCCTTGAGGATCGGAACCCGGCCCGCCGGCGAATGCTCGCGGATGCGGTCGGACGTGTCCGGCTGCCCGAGCGGGATCAGGATCTCGTCGAAGGCGATCCCGAGTTGCTTCAGCAGGAGCCATGGACGCAGCGACCACGACGAATAGCACTTGTTGGCGATCACGAGCGTCGGCATGGCATTCCCTCGGGAGGACAGCCCTTCTGTCCGATGCGACGGACCGGACGCCAACAAAAAGACGTCAGGTCGACGATCACGGGCCCTGATGAATGCGCGTCAGAGCGCAGGCAGGCGCCCCGGCGCGAGCTGCGCCTCGGTGACCCCGAGATCCGCGATCGGCTCCGGCATCGTCCCGCGGACGATCAGCCCCGCCGTGACGGCGGCAAGGGCCGGTGCGGTATGGAAGCCGTAGCCCCCCTGCCCCGCAAGCCAGAAGAAGCCGGCAGCATCCGGGTCGAAGCCGACGACGGGCGTCTTGTCCGGCGCGAAGCTGCGCAGGCCGGCCCAGCGGCGGGCGATCCTGCGGATCGGCAGGTCGGCGACCTGCTGGATCCGATCCACCGCGATGGCGACGTCGAGTTCGTCCGGCTGGGCATCCATGGGCTCGCTCGGCGTCTCGTCCGCCGGTGAACCGAGAATCATTCCCGCATCGGGCTTGAAGTAGAAGGCTTCGCCTGGGCCGATGACCATGGGCCACTCTCGGGCGGAGACGCCCTCCGGCGGTGCGAAGAGGAAGGCCGTCCGGCGCTTCGGCACGATC
The DNA here is from genome assembly GCF_049446235.1 of Enterovirga sp. CN4-39. Classification (NCBI taxonomy): domain Bacteria; kingdom Pseudomonadati; phylum Pseudomonadota; class Alphaproteobacteria; order Hyphomicrobiales; family Methylobacteriaceae; genus Enterovirga; species Enterovirga sp. CN4-39. The sequence goes on from NZ_JBMSEF010000018.1 coordinate 29,508, forward strand.
CCGCGACGCGCCACCCCGGCGAGACCCGCGACCGTGTCGGCCCAGGCACCGGCCGCGTTGATGACGATCTCGGCCCGCACCTCCCCGGCCCGGCTCCGGATCTGCCAGCGGCCATCTCGCCTCTCGAGCCCGGTGACCTCGGCGCGCGGCAGGACCTGGGCGCCATGGGTCCGGGCCACGCGCAGGAAGCCCTGCAGGCAGCCATGCGTGTCGATGTCCTGCGCGTCCGGTTCGAGAACGCCGCCGTGCAGCCAATCCTCCCGCAGCGCCGGCACGAGACGGCGCGCCTGCTCGGCATCGAGCAGCCGCACGCCGGGCACCAGGGCGCTCGTCTCGGCATGGAGAGAGGCGAGCGCCGGGAGGTCGCCCTCCCCGCCGATATGCAGCACGCCGCGCGGCGTCAGGAGCGGATGCTCGGCAAACCCCTCGGGCGGGGCGCTCAGGAAGGGGCGGCTCGCGACCGTCAGCGCGCGAACGACGGCGTTGCCGTAGGTCTCCGTGAACAAGGCCGCCGAGCGGCCTGAGGCGTGATAGCCCGGCTGGTCCTCCTGCTCGAGCAGGACGACGCGGCGGTGAGGAGCGAGGTGAGCGGCCGCCGAGGCGCCGGCGATGCCGCCCCCGACGATCGCGATATCGGCTTCGATCATCCGTTATCCATCCGCCCTTCCGTCATGCGCGGTGACGGCTACGAAACCATCTCGCTCAATCTCGAAGCAAGGCTTGCTCCCTAGATCCCGCTCGCAACAACCGGGACAACAGGGACATCAATGGTCGAAACCGCCTTCTGCTTCGCGATCGGGGTCGTCTTCCCGCTGGCGAGCGTCGTCTGGCTCATCGCGGCGCATTGAGCGCGCCGAGACGCGCTCAATGCTTCGTCGAGGGAGCCTTCGGGCTTACACCGCGCCCGTAAAGGTCTCGCCCGCCTCCGCCTTGCGGCGAAGCAGTTCGGAGGGCTTGAACTCGGGACCGAGCTCGCGCTCCCACTGCTCCATCCGGGCGAGGACGTTCCTGAGGCCGACCGTGTCGGCGTAGAACATCGGCCCGCCGCGATAGACCGGCCAGCCATAGCCGTTGATCCAGACCATATCGATGTCGGAGGCGCGGATGGCCTTGCCCTCCTCGAGGATCTTCGCGCCCTCGTTGATCATCGGGTAGACCAGCCGCTCGAGGATCTCGGAATCCGAGATCTGCCGGCGCGTGATGCCCTTCTGCTTGGAATGGTCGAGCACCATCTGCTCGACGATCGGCGAAGGCGTCGCCTTGCGGCTGGAATCGTAGTCGTAGAAGCCGGCGCCCGTCTTCTGGCCCCGGCGATCCATCTCGCAGAGTTTTTCGCGCAGCGTTTCGCCCTTGCTCGTCTCGCGCGACCAGCCGATATCCAGGCCCGCGAGGTCGCTCATGGCGAACGGCCCCATCGGCAGGCCGAAATCGTAGAGGACGCGGTCGACGTCCCACGGCATCGCGCCTTCCTCGACGAGGCGGTTCGCCTCGCGCTGCCGCTCGGCCAGCATGCGGTTGCCGACGAAGCCGTAGCAGACGCCGACCAGCACGCCGATCTTGCCGATCTTGGGCGCGAGCTTCACGGCGGTGGCGACGACATCCTTCGAGGCCTTCTCGGCCCGCACCACCTCGAGCAGCTTCATCACGTTCGCGGGCGAGAAGAAATGCATGCCGATGACGCTCTCCGGCCGGCTCGTGACCGAGGCGATCTCGTCGACATTGAGATAGGAGGTGTTGGAGGCCAGGATCGCGCCGGGCTTGGCGATCTTGTCGAGGCGGGCGAAGACCTCCTTCTTGATGTTCATGTCCTCGAACACGGCCTCGATGATGAGGTCGGGCTTGGACAGCTCGTTGAAATCCAAGGATCCCTTGATCAGGGACATGCGCTTCTCGACGTCTTCCGGCTTCAGCCGCCCCTTTGCTGCCGTCGCCTCGTAGTTCTTGCGGATGATCGACAGGCCGCGATCGAGCGCTTCCTGCTTCATCTCGACGATGGTCACCGGGATGCACGCGTTCAGGAAGTTCATCGCGATGCCGCCGCCCATCGTGCCGGCCCCGATGATGCCGACAGAGTTCACGGGCTTGGTCGGGGTGTCGTCGGGCAGGTCCGGGATCTTGCGGACCTCGCGCTCGGCGAAGAACACGTAGCGCTGGGCCTTCGACTGCGTGCCGTCGATCAGGCCGAGGAAGAGCTCGCGCTCCCTTGCGAGACCCTGGTCGAACGGAAGCTCGACGGCAGCCTTGACGGCCTCGATGCAGGCGGCCGGCGCCTCGAAGCCGCGGAACTTGCGGGCATTCGCCTTGGCGAAATCAGCGAAGATCTCCGGCTTGCCGCGGGCCGAAGCCGTCCTGTCGGACAACTCGCGCACCTTGCGCGGGCCCTTCCCGTCCGCAACGAGGCGCTTTGCGAAATCCACTGCCGCCTGACGCAGGTCGCCTTCCGGCGCGAGTTCGTCCACGAGACCCGATTCCTTCGCCTTCGGGGCGGGCACATGCTCCCCGGAGGTGATCATCTCCAGCGCCCGCTCCGCGCCGACGACGCGCGGCAGGCGCTGCGTCCCGCCGGCACCCGGGATCAGGCCGAGCTTCACCTCCGGCAGGCCGACGCGCGCGGAGGGGACCGCGACCCGGTAATGGCAGCCGAGCGCCGTTTCCAGGCCCCCGCCGAGCGCGGTGCCGTGGATGGCCGCGACGACCGGCTTCGGCATGTCCTCGATCTGGGTCACGAGTTCGCCGAGCGGCACGCCCTTCGGGGGCTTGCCGAATTCCGTGATGTCGGCGCCGGCGAAGAAGGTGCGGCCTTCGCAGATGAGGACGACGGCCTTCACGGCCGGGTCGGCGGCAGCCTCGCGCATGCGGGCCGATACGCCGTCCCGCACGGCGGCGCCCAGCGCATTCACGGGCGGCGAATTCACCGTCACGACGGCGATGCCGTCCTCTACCTTCAGGTCCGTTACGCCGGATTGAGTGTCGGCCACGATGCTACCTCCCTAAAGCTGAATGCCCAGTCTGGGAGGCGTGTATCGGCAGGATCGGTGCCGGGGCAAGGCCGCCCGGCCGGTCGGTCAGCCCCGGCCGGCGGGATCCTCGACGAAGAGCCTGAGCCGCCCCAGCGCATCATCCCACTGCGCGGCAACGCTCTCCAGGTAGGAGCGCGCCTGACGGAGGGCCTCCGGCCGGAGTTCGAACCGGCTCTCCCGTCCCAGCCGGGTGCTGCTGACGAGCCCGGCCTCCTGGAGAACATGCAGGTGCTTGGTGACCGCCTGCCGGGTGAGTCCCTTGTCGACCGCCAGAGCCGAGATGGAGCGCGCCGAGCCGTCGCTCAGGTCCTTGATGATGGACAGCCGAGTCTCGTCCCCCAGCGCAGCGAAGATCAACGCGGGACTGGAGGAGAAGAATGCCGGCTCAGCGCTCGACATGCGCCTTGATGTTCCCGGCCTGCTCCGCCCAGCCCTGCTCGTTGCGGCGCATGAATTCGACGCGCCGCTCGGGCGGCAGGGCATCGAACCCCGATTCGACGACGGTCAGCCGGGTTCCGGCCGGGATCGGCGCCAGCGAAAATTCGACCCGGGTCCAGGGCGCCTGATCCGCGTCCTCGTCCGCAGCCTCGATATGCGGCCATTCGAACGCAAAGCGGCGGGGCTCGTCCATGACCAGGACCCGTGCGTCCCACGGAAAGGCCTCGAAACCCGGGTAGGTCATCCGCCCGCGCGACCGGGAGCCCACGACGAAGGGCCCGTCGAGCCTCACCCGGAACCAGGCTCCGAACTCTTCGTGATCGGTCAGGGCACGCCAGACGCGCTCGACCGGCGCGTTGATCTCGATCGACTTCTCGACACGATCCGACATGAGCAACCCTCCGGTTGCTCATTCCTATGCCAGCCTCGGACGCGATGCGCAACCGACTTGTTGCGCGATGCTCAATGCGCGGGATGGATGTTCTGGTTCATCCGGAACATGTTGTGGGGATCGTACCGCCCCTTGATCTCGGCCAGCCGGCGATAGTTCGCCCCATAGATCCGCTCCACCCGCTCCCCCTCGTCGGCGGGCATGAAGTTCACGTAGGCCGTCCCGGTCGCGAACGGCTCGGTCGCCGCGAAGAACTCCCGCGCCCAGCGGATGCAGGCATTGTCCTCATGGTCCTGCCGCCAGCGGGTATGCACGTTCATCGAGAAATGCGTGTCGCGGGCCGGGAAGGCCGTTGCGTTCGACTGGATCTGGCTCATTCGCCCGCCGAGATGGGCGATGAACACCTCGCACTCGTCGCCGGGGAGCGTCTTCACCGCCCGGGCGATGACGTCGATCAGGCTGTCGGGCAGGGCCTCGAAGTCGTGGCTCTTCCAGTAATTGCGCGCGCCAGGCGTGAGGAGCGGATCGAAGGCGGCCTGCCAGTCGACGAAGCGGTGCGGCCCGACCACGTCCGCGATGGGCCGGCCGATCGAGCGAAGCTGGCGCGTCGCGGCCTCCCCGGCCACGAGATCCCCGGCGTAGCACATGGCGAAGATCAGGACCTCGCGCCCGTGCCACTCGGCCGGGATGAAGGGCAGCGGCGGCGCCTTTCGCATCACTACCCAGCAGCTGAGCTCGTCGGGAGCGCGGTCGACCGCCTCCCGGTATTGGCGAAGCAGATCGGCCGCGTCGTCGAACGGGTGGATGACGAGCCCGGAGATGACCTCGGGATCGAGCGGCTGCAGGTCGAACTCGAAGCTGGTGACGATCCCGAAATTGCCGCCGCCGCCGCGGATGGCCCAGAACAGGTCGGGATTTTCGAACGTGCTCGCCCGGAGGAAGCGGCCATCGGCCGTGACCACGTCGGCGGCCGAGAGATTGTCGATGGTCAGCCCGAACTTGCGGGTGATCCAGCCGAAGCCGCCGCCCAGCGTCAGGCCGGCGATGCCCGTCGTGGAGTTGATGCCGGTCGGAACCACGAGGCCGAAGGCCTGCGTCTCGCGATCCAGGTCCCCCAGGGTCGCGCCGGGCCCCACCCAGGCTCTCGCGGTCGCCGGGTCGACCCGGACGGAGTTCATCGGCCGGAGGTCGATCATCATGCCGCCCTCGCAGACGGCGTTGCCGGCGATGTTGTGGCCGCCGCTGCGGACGGACACGACCAGTTCGTGCTCGCGGGCGAAATTGACGGCGCGGATGACATCGGCCGCGCCGAAGCACCGGACGATTACAGCGGGCCGTCGATCGACCATGCCGTTCCAGATGGTGCGGGCGCCCTCAAAGCCCTCGTCGTCCCGCAGCAGGGTCTCTCCGCGAAGGCCGGCCCTGAAGGCGAGGAACGCGTCCGGCGACAGCGCCGCGCTGTGGCCTGTGAACGTCGTGATCGAGAGCATGGCCATGTCGTCTCTCCCGCGTGAGGACGGTCGATTCAGCCGATCGCTCGGGCCGGCTCCCTCCCGGCCAGCGGCGCATCGTTCGGGCCCGCGGGGCCGCCAGCCGAGCCGAACTGGCCGGCCTGCGCCTCTCCGCAAGCCCTCCTGCGAAGGTCCTGCCGCCCGATGTGGCTGTCAACGCCTCAAAAGAGGCAGGGAAGGCATCGTCCTCTCATGTCGCCGAGCGGGCGTTTCCGGACGGGAATGCGCTGAAGCCGCTCGCAACCGAATACACGGCCGAGGACCGAGGCGCGGCGCGCCGCTCAGAGCTTATCGAGATCAGGAAGGCGGCGTTGATGGAGTACAGCCAGCACGAGAACGCGGCCGTCCTGCTCGCGGTAGAAGATCACGTGTCGTCCGTGCTCATGGCGCCGCACGCCAGGCCGGACGCGCACCGGCCTGCCGATGTGAGGATTGTCGCCGATCAGCTCCAAGCAGGCCTTGAGCCCGTCCCGATAGCGTTCAGCCTGTCTCGGGCCAAAGAACGTCAGGCTGCGGGCGAAAATGTCGGCGAGATCGGCTTCCGCGCGAAGCGTAAGCCGGTACGGCATCTCAGCCCGCCCGTCGGGACCATGCGGCCGCCGCGATCTCGTCCACCGAGCGATCGCTGAGACCGCCAGAATCGGCATCGTCCAGTAGGCGCCCGAGTTCCTCCTGACTCAGCTGCCGCTCGTCGCGGTCACGTTCTATCAGCGAGCGCACATAGTCGCTCGCCGTCGTGTACTCTCCGGACCGAACGCGCTCGTCGAGCCAGGCCGTACTCGCCTCAGGCAGCGAGATGGTCAACGTGGCCATCCATTCCTCCGCTCCGATGGCGAACCTCCGTCGCCGGCTCCCGGCAAGATCGTATCAGAAAATCTCGAACAGGCCCGCCGCGCCCATGCCGCCGCCGACGCACATGGTGACAACGCCGTACTTGGCGCCCCGGCGCTTGCCCTCGACCAGGATGTGGCCGGTCATGCGGGCGCCGGACATGCCGTAGGGATGGCCGATCGAGATCGCGCCGCCGTCGACGTTCAGCCTCTCGTTCGGGATGCCGAGCTTGTCGCGGCTGTAGAGCACCTGGCAGGCGAAGGCCTCGTTCAGCTCCCAGAGGTCGATGTCGTCGACCGTGAGCCCGTGCTGCTTCAGGAGCTTCGGCACTGCGAAGACGGGCCCGATCCCCATCTCCTCCGGGCCGCAGCCGGCCACCGCCATGCCGCGATAGGCACCGAGCGGCTGAAGGCCACGGCGCTCGGCCTCCTTCGCCTCCATGAGGACGCATGCGGAGGCGCCGTCGGACAGCTGGGAGGCGTTGCCGGCCGTGATGAAGCGGCCCTCCTTCACGCGCTGCCCGTTCTTGAAGACGGGCTGCAGCTTCTCCAGGTCCTCGAGGCGGGTCTGCGGCCGGTTGCCTTCGTCCTTGTCGAGCGTGATCTGGCGCGAGGAGGTCTCCCCCGTCGCCTTGTCGGTCACCAGCATGGAGGCCGTGAGCGGAGCGATCTCCTCCTTGTAGCGACCGGCATCCTGCGCCTCTGCGGTGCGGCGCTGCGACTGGAGCGCATATTCGTCCTGCGCCTCGCGCGAGACGCCGTATCGCTCGGAGACGATCTCGGCCGTCTCCAGCATGGTCATGTAGAGCTGGGGGATGCGCTCGACCAGGAACGGGTCGGCCGCGCGGAAGCGGTTCTGGTGCTCGTTCTGGACGAGCGAGATCGATTCCAGCCCGCCGCCGACCGCGACCTGCATGCCGTCCACGATCACCTGCTTGGCGGCCGTCGCGATGGCCATCAGGCCGGAGGCGCATTGCCGGTCCATGCTCTGGCCGGCGACACTCTCCGGCAGGCCGGCGCGCAAGGCCGCCTGGCGCGCGATGTTGTAGCCCGTCGAGCCCTGCTGGAGGGCCGCGCCGATGATGACGTCGTCGACCTCGCCGGGCTCGATGCCGGCCCGCTTCACGGCTTCCGCGATGGCGTGCCCGCCAAGCGTCTGGGCCTGCGTGTCGTTGAAGGCGCCGCGATACGCCTTGCCGATCGGCGTGCGGGCGGTGGACACGATGACGGCTTCACGCATGGGCGTTGCTCTCCCGGGAGTCTGGCGTCGGCCGCCAGCGCAGATCACGGGCCTGTCCGGCCGGACGGCCCCTTCCCGTGCATATCGCGCCAGCCCGCGCGTCGGGCAAGTCCGCGTTCAGCGAGCCCGGGATGCACGCGAAAGTCGCACCCCCGCCGCTTGGCATCCCATGCGCCGGGGGCATAATGACCGCCGAAAAGCCGTGCGGTGGCGCGGCGGAACGGCAAAAACCGAGGAAACGCGATGTCCAGTCCTGCCGACCGGGAGCGGGCGTGAGCACCCGGCCCTTCGCCTGGGAACGATCCTATCCCGCGGGCCTGTCCTGGGATGCCCCGATCGTCATCGGAACCGTTCCCGACCTGCTGCGGGAGGCCGCGCAAACCTTCGGGGACAGGACCGCACTCGAGTTCCGCGGCCGCGCCGTCAGCTATGCCGGACTGCTGCGCCAGGCTGAGATCACGGCAGCGGCGCTCATCCGGGCGGGGATCAGCCGCGACTCGGCCGTCGCCCTCCATCTTCCCAACACGCCCTATCACCCGTTCACGTTCTTCGGCGGCACGATGACGGGGGCGAGGGTCGTGCATCTCTCGCCGCTCGACGCCGAGCGGGAGCTTGCGCACAAGCTGAAGGATTCCGGCGCCCGGACGCTCGTCACCACCAATATCGGCGGCATGTACGAGCGGGCCGAGAAGCTGCTCGACATGGGCCTGATCGACCTCCTGATCGTCGGCGACGACGCGGAATGGGGCCCCTCGCCCGTCCCGGCCTCCTCCCCGATCAACGAGCGCCCGCGCGTCATGAGCTTCGCGTCGTTCACGGCGGGCGCGGAGCCGACCGGCCCGCTGCCGGAGATCCGGCCCGAGGACGTGGCGCTTCTCCAGTACACGGGAGGGACGACGGGGCTGCCGAAAGGCGCCATTCTCAGCCACGCAAACCTGACTGCCGCGGTGTCGATGTACGCCACCTGGTTCGGCGCGATCCCGAAGGACCGGACGGGGCATGACAGGATCCTGTGCGTCCTGCCGCTCTTCCACATCTATGCCCTGACCACGATCCTTCTTCGCGGCTTGAAGCGCGGCGCCGAGATCATGCTGCGTCCCCGCTTCGACGTGGAGCAGACGCTGCGCGACATCGAGGTCGGCCGGGCGACCCATTTTCCGGGCGTGCCGACCATGTGGATCGCGCTCTCTGGCGTGCCCCGAATCGAGGAGCGGGACTTCTCCTCCCTCGCCTATTGCGGCTCCGGCGGCGCGCCTCTCCCGGTCGAGGTGGCGGAACGATTCCAGCGGCTGACGGGCCATCGCCTCGTCGGAGGCTGGGGCATGACCGAGACCTCGCCGGCCGGAACGAACCGCCTGTCCGCCGGACCGACGAAGCCCGGCACTATCGGGCTGCCCCTCCCCGGCGTCGAGATGGACATCTGCTCGCTGCAGGATCCCACCAAGGTGCTGGCACCGGGCGAGGTCGGCGAGCTTCGGATCAGGGGACCGAACGTCACCCGGGGCTACTGGAACAAGCCGGAGGAGACCGCCGCCGCCTTCGTGGGCGATTGGTTCCTGACCGGCGACATCGGCTACATGGACGAGGACGGCTTCTTCTTCATCGTCGACCGCAAGAAGGACATGATCATCTCGGGCGGCTTCAACGTCTACCCGCAGATGATCGAGCAGGCCGTCTACGAGCATCCTGCCGTCGAGGAATGCCTGGTCGTCGGCGTGCCCGACCCTTATCGGGGCGAGAGCGCCAAGGCTTTCGTCAAGCTTCGCGCCGGGTCCGAGCCGTTCACGCTGGAAGAGCTTCACGTCTTCCTGAAGGACAAGCTCGGCCGTCACGAGATGCCGCATGCGCTCGAGATCCGCCCGGCGCTTCCCCGGACCGGCGTGGGCAAGCTCTCCAAGCTGGAATTGCGGGACGAGGAGCGCCGGAAGGCCGCGGCGCAGCGCGGCGCGGCCTGAGGAAGCCCGCCGCGTGAGCGCACGCACCTCTCGCCAGCAGCATGCGGCGTATTCTCCTTACGACACGGACGGTGGGGGGGTTGAGGTCATGAGCGGGAGCCTGGATTCTGCCGTGCTCGGCGGCATGCGGGAGAAGGATGCGGCCGTCTTCGCCGAGGCCGCGCGCTGGTTCGAGCTCTTCATCCTGGTCCGCGCGACCAACCCGCATTCGCTGCCCTACATGAGCCAGGACGGCTATTCGGCGAAGCGGCTGGACTGCAAGGCAAAGACCGCCGATCTCGACGTGATCATCGAAGGTCGGATCTACAAGACGGCCGGACTGGTGGTCGACCCGAACGTGGTCGGTCACTCCGCCTTCAAGGGCGGCAAGCACGCCAAGGCGCTGGAGGAATGGGGGAAATTCGCTCCAAAGGTCACGTCCGGGATCTACGACCGGAGCGGCCGGCCGACGAAGACCTATTATCCCGGTGGCGGCCTCTACGGCGTCCAGATGAACCCGCAGCACAAGCATTACGGCTGCGTGATGTTCTCCTCCAACTCGCTGATCTCAGCCGCCACCTACATCCACGGCGACTATGACCTGTACGCGATCGTCGACAGGGATTCGCCCCTGGACACCGTGTTCGTGACCGAAACCCGCCTGGGCGAGAAGCATGTCCGGTCCAAGGAGCTGACGGACGTGCAGACCTATGTGAACCGCCGTCTCGGCCGGCCCATGGTGCTGCATGGCGACCAGGAAAAATACGCCCCCCACTCGGACGAGGACGTCTACGTCTTCTTCCCGGATGCGCGCGCGCCGCGCGTGCTGTCCGGCCAGCGCGAGATCGAGCAATTCTATCTGTTGACGCTCGGCGGTCGACAGACCGGCGGCAAGAACGCTCAATTGATGTCGGCCGGGGGGCTCTGGCAACGCGTGCGTTGATGGGGCATTGAGCTTCTGAAGCGCGCCGCAACGGCGGCGATCGGCTGGGCCGGTAACGGTCCGGGCGGAGGAGACGACAGATGGATCTGCGGTTCACCCCAGAGGAGAACGCCTTCCGCGAGGAGGTGCGCTCGTTCTTTCGCGACAACCTCGATCCGAAGCTGCGCGAGAAGCTGGTCGCCGGCCACCATTTCACCAAGCCCGAACTCGTCCAGTGGACCCGCACCCTGAACGGGCATGGCTGGGGCGTCCCGCACTGGCCGGTGGAATATGGCGGCACGGGCTGGGATCCGGTGCGCCAGTACATCTTCCTCGAGGAGCTGCAGGCCTTCCCGGCCCCCGCGCCGCTCGCCTTCGGCGTGAACATGGTCGGCCCGGTGATCTACACCTTCGGGAACGAGGCGCAGAAGCAGCGCTTCCTGCCCCGCATCGCCAACCTGGACGACTGGTGGTGCCAGGGCTTTTCCGAGCCCGGCTCAGGCTCCGACCTCGCCTCATTGAAGACGCGCGCCGTGCGCGAGGGCGACCACTACGTCGTCAACGGCCAGAAGACCTGGACGACGCTCGCCCAGCATGCGGACTGGATCTTCTGCCTCGTCCGCACCGATCCCGCTGCCAAGAAGCAGGAGGGCATCTCCTTCCTGCTCATCGACATGAAGACGCCCGGCATCACGGTGCGGCCGATCGAGACCCTCGACGGCGGGCGCGAGGTGAACGAGGTCTTTTTCGACGACGTGAAGGTGCCGGTCGAGAACCTTGTCGGCCAGGAGAACAAGGGCTGGGACTACGCCAAGTTCCTGCTCGGGAACGAGCGCACGAACATCGCGCGCGTCGGCGTGTCCAAGGAGCGGCTGCGGCGCATCCGCGAACTCGCCTCGATCGAGCGGATCGGCGAGGAGCCGATGATCAGGAACCCGCGCTTCCGCGAGAAGCTCGCCGCGGTCGAGATCGAGCTGAAGGCGCTCGAGATGACGCAGCTCCGGGTGGTCGCCGCCGAGCGCACGCGCGAGAAGGGCAAGCCCGATCCGGCCTCCTCCGTGCTGAAGATCAAGGGCTCGGAGATCCAGCAGATGACGACGGAGCTGCTGATGGACGTGGTCGGGCCGTACGCCCTCCCCTACGTGCCGGAGCCGGAAGGCGACGACGCGCATCTCTCCAACGAGCCGCCGATCGGACCCGACTGGGCCGCCTCCGTCGCGCCGACCTACTTCAACTGGCGCAAGGTCTCGATCTACGGCGGCTCGAACGAGATCCAGCGCCAGATCATCGCGAAGGCGATCCTGGGGCTGTAGCGGCCCCGCGTCATGCCCGGGCTCGTCCCGGGCACCCCGATCCAATGGGCTGCGCGGCATCTCCGATCGAGATCGCCGGGACAAGCCCGGCCATGACAAGGTGAGTGCATGGATTTCGACCTTACCGAAGAGCAGAGCCTCCTGAAGGACTCGGTCGATCGCCTGATCGCCGATCGCTACGACTTCGAGAGCCGCAAGGGGTTCATCGCCGGGCCGGACGGCTATTCACGTGACAACTGGCGCCAGTTCGCCGAGCTCGGCCTGCTCGCGGTGCCGTTCGCCGAGGAGCACGGCGGAATCGGCGGCGGTTCGGTCGAGACCATGATCGTCATGGAAGCCTTCGGGCGTGGCATCGTGGTCGAGCCGTATCTGTCGACCGTGGTGCTCGGCGGCGGCCTCCTGCGCCATGCGGGGAGCGATGCCCAGAAAGCGGAATTGCTGCCGCAGGTCGCCGCAGGCGAACTCACCCTCGCCTTCGCGCAGGTCGAGCGCGCCTCGCGCTACGATCTCTTCGATGTCTCGACCACGGCGAAGAAGGACGGCGACGGCTGGGTGCTGAACGGCGAGAAGGGCGTGGTCCTGCACGGGGACTCTGCCGACAAGCTCCTCGTCACGGCCCGCACCGGCGGGGACCGTCGCGACCGCAGCGGCATCGGCCTGTTCCTCGTCGACGCCAAGGCGCCCGGCATCTCCCGCCGCGGCTACCCGACCCAAGACGGAATGCGGGCGGCCGAGATCACGCTCGACAATGTCCGCGTCGGGCCCGAAGGCGTGCTCGGCGATCCGTCCGGCGCGCTGCCTGTCGTCGAGCGCGTGGTCGACGAGGCGATCGCGGCGCTCTGCGCCGAGGCGGTCGGCGTCATGGACCGGATGCGCGAGCTCACCGTCGACTACATGAAGACGCGCAAGCAGTTCGGCATGCCGATCGGCTCGTTCCAGGTGCTGCAGCACCGGGCGGCCGACATGGTCGTCATGATCGAGCAGGCGCGCTCCATGGCGTTCTTCGCCACCATGATGTCCGCCGCGGACGACCCGGCCGAGCGCGGCCATGCGGTCTCCGCCGCGAAGGTGCAGATCGGCCGGTCGGGCCGCTTCGTCGGCCAGCAGGCCATCCAGCTCCATGGCGGCGTCGGCATGACCCAGGAATACTCGGTCGGCCACTACTTCAAGCGCATGACCATGATCGACACCGCCTTCGGCGATGCCGACCATCATCTCTCCCGGGTCGCCGAAGCCGGCGGCCTCTTCAAGGCAGCCTGATTCATGAACACCGTGACGATCCCCCCCATGAGCGCCCGCGCCGAGGAGCTGCGCGACCGCGTCGCCGCCTTCATGGAGGAGCATGTCTATCCGGCCGAGCACGAATACGAGGACTTCGTGAACAAGGCCGCGGACCGGTGGACCATCCCGCCGGTCATGGAGGAGCTGAAGAAGAAGGCGAAGGCGGCCGGCCTCTGGAACCTGTTCCTGCCGAAGGACCACTACCCGGACGGGCTCACCAACGTGGAATACGGCCAGATCTGCGAGATCATGGGCCGCTCGCCGATCGGGCCGGAGCCGTTCAACTGCAACGCGCCCGATACCGGCAACATGGAGACCCTTATCCGCTACGCCACGCCGGAACAGCAGGAGCGCTGGCTTAAGCCGCTGATGGAGGGCGAGATCCGCTCCTGCTTCTCCATGACGGAGCCCGCGGTGGCGTCTTCCGACGCGACCAACATCCAGACCGAGATCCGGTCGGACGGCGACCACTACGTCATCAATGGCCGCAAGTGGTGGATCACGGGTGCGCCGGACCCGCGCTGCAAGATCTCGATCCTGATGGGCAAGACGGACCCGAACGCCGAGAAGCACCGGCAGCAATCCATGGTGCTCGTGCCCATGGACACGCCCGGGATCACGGTCGTGCGGCCGCTCACGGTGTTCGGCTACGACGACGCACCGCACGGGCATGCCGAGATCATCTACGAGAACGTCCGCGTGCCGAAGTCGAACATCCTGCTCGGCGAGGGCCGCGGCTTCGAGATCGCGCAGGGTCGCCTCGGCCCCGGCCGCATCCACCACTGCATGCGCTCGATCGGCGTGGCAGAGCGCGCGCTGGAGACGCTCTGCCGTCGCGCCCTGTCGCGGCATCCCTTCGGCAAGTCCATCGCCGACCAGGGCGTGACCCGTCACTGGATCGCAGAATCCCGCATGCAGATCGACCAGGCGCGGCTCCTCACCCTGCAGGCCGCGCACATGATGGACACGGTCGGCAACAAGGCCGCGCGGGCCCAGATCGCGATGATCAAGGTGGTTGCCCCGAACGTCGCCTGCCAGGTCGTCGACCGCGCCATCCAGGTCCATGGCGCCGGCGGCATGAGCCAGGACTTCCACCTCGCGGCCGCCTACGCGCATTCGCGCACGCTCCGCATGGCGGATGGTCCGGACGAGGTGCACCGCGAGACGGTCGCCAAGATCGAGCTGAAGAAGCACCAGGGCGCGAATGCCGGCCCGCGGGACAGCTTCCCGCTCTCCTCGGGCCAGTCGTGAGCCGGACGGCCATGACGCCCGAGGCCGATTCCGAGACGATACCCGTTCGGGAGGCGCATCGCTTCGACACGGCGCGCCTCGCCGAACTGCTCGGGGACAAGCTCGGCGAGAAGCTCGTCGAGCTGCGGCAGATGCGCGGCGGCCAGTCGAACCCGACCTTCCTGGTCGTGACCGACCGGGGCGAGTATGTCCTCCGCAAGCAGCCGCCCGGCGAGTTGCTGCCGTCGGCGCACGCCGTCGATCGCGAGTTCCGCGTGATCGAGGCGCTGTCGAAGACGGACGTGCCCGTTCCCCGTGCGATCCTCTTCTGCCCGGACCGCGAGGTGATCGGCACGCCCTTCTACCTGATGGAACGGCTGCGCGGCCGCATCTTCTGGGAGCCGACGCTGCCGGAGCTGCCGCGCGAGGAGCGCGCCGGGATCTACGAGGGCATGGTCGACGCGCTGGCGCGCCTGCACATGGCCGATTGGAAGAGCATCGGCCTCGAGGATTTCGGCCGGCCGGGCAACTACTTCGCGCGCCAGCTCGGCCGCTGGTCGAAGCAGTGGGAACAGTCGCGCACGCGCGACAACCCGGCCATCGACAAGCTCGCCGAATGGCTGCCGAAACACGTGCCGGACAGCGAGGAGACTGCCATCTGCCACGGCGATTTCCGGCTCGACAACATGATCTTCGCGGCCGACGCGCCGCGCGTGATCGGCATCCTGGACTGGGAGCTCTCCACCCTCGGCCACCCTCTGGCCGACCTCGCCTACAACTGCCTGCCCTACATCAACCCGCCGGCCGCGTTCCGGGGCATGCGGGGCCTCGATCTCCCGGCGCTCGGCATTCCCTCCCAGGACGAGTACCTGGCGATGTACGCGCGCCGGACGGGGCGCCAGGACAGCATCACGCCGTTCCACATGGCCTTCTCGCTGTTCCGGATCGCCGTGATCCTCGAAGGCGTCATCGCCAGGGGCAAGAAGGGCAACGCGTCCTCGGCGGACGCAACCTCCCACGGCGAGCGCGCCACGCTCCTGGCCGAGCGCGGCTGGGAGATCGCGCAGGGCGGGTAGCTCGGAGGTGCCATCGCCGGGCCTGTCCCGGCGACCTCGTCCGCGGGCGCCCGAGGGGTGCCGATCATCATCGGAATGGTCGGGGCAATCACGGCCATGACAAGGAAGCGCGCATGAGATCTCCCTTCGACCTCACCGGCAAGGTCGCGATCGTCACCGGCTCGAGCCGCGGCATCGGGCGCGCGACCGCCGAGCTCTTCGCGCGGCTCGGCGCCAAGGTTGTCGTGTCCAGCCGCAAGGAGGAGGCCTGCCGGCCAGTCGCCGAGGCCATCGAGGCGGCCGGCGGCGAGGCGGTCGTGATCCCCTGCAATATCGGCCGGAAGTCCGAGGTCGAGGCATTGGTGGCCGGTACGGTCGAGCGCTTCGGCCGCGTCGACATCCTCGTCTGCAACGCGGCCGTGAACCCGACCTACGGCCCGATGGCCGACCTGCCGGACGAGGCCTTCGACAAGATCATGGGCTCGAACGTGAAGTCGAACCTGTGGCTGTGCAGGCTCGTCCTGCCCGGCATGGCCGAGCGGGGCGGCGGCTCGATTGTCATCGTCTCGTCGATCGCGGGCCTGCGCGGGACGGAGAATATCGGCGGCTACGGCATCTCGAAGGCCGCGGATTTCGCGCTCGCCCGCAACCTCGCTGTCGACTGGGGCCCGAAGAACGTGCGCGTGAACTGCATCGCGCCGGGCCTGGTGAAGACCGATTTCGCCAAGGCGCTCTGGGAGGACGAGGCGCGCGTCGCGCAGCGCAACGCCACGACGCCGCTCCGGCGCATCGGCGAGCCGCACGAGATCGCGCCCGTCGCCGCCTTCCTGGCCTCGGATGCGGCGAGCTTCATCACCGGGCAGGTGATCGTGGCGGACGGGGGCGTCACGATCGCCTGAGGTCGTCGCGCAGAGCCGACTTGATGCGCCGGGCGGGCTCCATCGCGTCGTGGAGGACGCGCATGATCACGAGTTCCGGCGTGCCGTCTCGCCCATTCTGGACACGGTAGTAGAGCTCGTGACGGGCAGCGCGACGGCGCCGCGCCACCTGGGCAAGATGAAGCGACCGCATCGAGGGACCGAGTTCGGCCCTTGCGCGTGAGCCCTGAAGATCGGGATTGGCCGCGAGCGCCTGAATTGCGGACTCGATGAGCTCGGCATAGGCGGCGAGTTGGCGCGGACCGAACAGGTCGAAGCTTTGTCGGAGAGCGCCTGCGACATCGGCAGCCGCCAGCGGAGTGAGTCGCGCCCGCAGGCTCAGCGCTGTCGCTCCGCCAAGACCTCTTCGGCGATATCGGCTATCGTGCGCGCACTGAAGATCCCTTGTTCCGCCTGGTCGATCCCGGCCTGGACGGCCGACTTCAACAGCGCCTGCCGCTCGGCCTCGAACTCTCGCTCGCTTTCGAGGAGGAGCAGGCTCTCGCGCACGACTTCGCTCGCGGAGCTATAGCGTCCGCTGCGCACTTCGTGCTCTACGAACTCGGCGAGTTCGGACGTGAGGCTGATATCGATCGTCGGCATCGCGCCGCCTCCTTGCCCTTAGAGGAACGCATCTTGGCGAACAGTGTCAACGAGGCAGGCCCCCGCACCGCCACCGGCTGGCGCTCCGTCTTCGAGGGCCGGCTCCGCCTTCCGGTCATCGCCTCGCCGATGTTCATCGTGTCCAATCCGGACCTCGTCATCGCGCAGTGCAAGGCCGGGATCGTCGGCTCTTTCCCCTCCTTGAATGCCCGGCCAGACTCGAAGCTCGACGAGTGGCTGGCCCGCATCACGGAAGAACTCGCGGCGCATGACCGCGCGAACCCGGACAGGCCGGCGGCGCCCTTCGCCGTGAACCAGATCGTCCACCGCTCGAACAGCCGGCTCGAGCACGATCTCGAAGTCTGCGCCCGCTACAAGGTGCCGATCGTCATCACCTCCCTCGGCGCGCGCGAGGATCTCAACCAGGCCGTCCATGGCTGGGGCGGCATCACGCTGCACGACATCATCAACCAGACCTTCGCCCGCAAGGCGATCGAGAAAGGCGCGGACGGCCTGATCGCGGTCGCGGCGGGAGCGGGCGGCCATGCCGGCACCGTGTCGCCTTTCGCGCTCATTCAGGAGATCCGCGAGTGGTTCGACGGACCCCTCGCCCTCTCCGGGGCGATCGCCACCGGCCGGGCCGTCCGGGCGGCCGAGATCCTGGGCGCCGATTTCGCCTATGTGGGATCGGCCTTCATCGCGACGGAGGAAGCCAACGCTCCGGCGCGCTACAAGGAGATGATCGTCGAGAGCGCCGCCGACGACATCCTCTACTCGCCGGTCTTCACGGGCGTGCACGGCAACTATCTCCGGCCCTCGATCGTCGAGGCCGGCTATGACCCGGCCGCCCTCGGGCAGCTCGAGGCCGTGAAGATGGATTTCGGCGCCCGCGACGAGAGCGGCAAGCAGGTGAAGGCCTGGCGCGACATCTGGGGCTCGGGCCAGGGCATCGGGGCCGTCAAGGGGATCGTCCCGGCAACCGAACTGGTCAATCGGCTCGCACGGGAATACGAGGAGGCCCTCTCCCCGGCACGCCGCGTCAGGCTCGCCGGCTGAGCATCCAAGCCCGCCCAATACTCACCTCCCGGACCTGATGATCACGATCGATGAACTTGAAGCGCGCGTCGGGCAGGAGCTCGGCGTGTCCAGCTGGCGCGAGGTCACGCAGCCCGACATCGACAGCTTCGCCGACGTGACGGGCGACCACCAGTTCATCCATGTGAATCCGGAACGCGCGCTGGCCGAGACGCCCTTCGGCGGCACGATCGCGCACGGCTTCCTGACCTTGTCGCTCCTGTCGGCCTTCGGCCAGGAGGCATTGCCGAAGATCGCGAACCGCCGGATGGGCGTGAACTACGGCCTGGAGCGGGTGCGGTTCCTGTCGCCCGTCCGCTCGGGCGCCCGCGTGCGCGGACGCTTCGTGCTGGCGCGGCTCGAGCGCCGGCGGGCGAACGAGATCCTGCTCGGCTACGACGTCACGGTCGAGATCGAGGGCGGCGCCAAGCCCGCGCTTGCGGCGCAGTGGCTGACGCTGGCGGTGATCGAAGAAGCTTGAGGCTCAGCCCTGGCCGCGCAGCCCGGCGGCGATGTCGCGGTTGATGCGCACGAGGAGGTTCAGCTTCTCGGGCGCCGGCTCCTGGGTCACGTCGTAGATCCGCTGGAAGATCACGACCGCGAGCTGCGCGATGCCCTGCTTGATGGCGGGCGGAAGCGGATTCGAGGGCTCGGTCGCGGAGGTCGCGAGGATCGACCAGATCCGGCCGTTATAGGCGAGGGCCGGCGCGAGCTCCGTGCCGGACTTGCTCCAATCCTCGATGAGACCCTGCAGCCGGAAGGCGGCCTTCAACAGCAGCGCCGCCTCGACTTCACGGGGCGGCTGCGCGAACTTCGCCGCCTGAGCGTAGGCGTTGGCTGCCGCGTGCTGCATTCTGCATCAAGTCCTGTTCGTAGGCGACGAGGGCCTTGGCCGCCTTGAGCGCCTTGTAGGATTCGCCGTCGAGCACGAGGCTGTTCATCTCGTCGATCAGCGGCAGCGCGCTGGGGGCGGCTGCAAGGAAGTCACGTACCAGTGGGAAGTAAATCTTTTCGGAAGAGCCGAGGTCGCCCTCCAAATACATGAGCTGAAGAGCGAGGTAGATCTTCTTGGCGGGCGTGTCGGCCGTCATGGCCGTTAGGACGTCCTTTTCGCGCAGGATCGGCGCATCGCCTTCGATGAAGAGCCGGGTGCGCGTGTCCCCGTTTCGGATCACTGCGGTTCCGATGATGATTCGCTCGTTGGGCTTGAGCTCGACCTTGAGAGCCATCCTGGTTCTCCTTGCGAAAGATCCTCAGCCGAAGAGGCGAAGGACCGCCTGATCCGCCTGGCTGGCGAGGGACAGGGCCGTCTGCGAGAGCTGCTGGCGCGTGTTCAGCGCCAGGAGGTTCGCGCCCTCTTCGTTCATGTCCGCGTTGACGAGGAAATCGGACCCGGTCTGCAGCGTCGTGATCATGTGCTTGGTGAAATCCTGCCGGATCTGCACCACGCTGAGATTGGCGCCGAGCTGGGACGATTGCGCCTGCAGGGTCGTCATCGATTCCTTGAGCGCATTGAGCCGGGCATCGAGCAGCTCGTCGTTCGAGTACTCTTCTTCCGTGACGGCGCTGATGTTCAGCGAATTCGACGCGGTGCTGACGCCCGAAAGGCCCGTCTTGTTCTTGGCCTCGACATCGATGGAGCTCGTGCCGCGCTCGTTGAACACGACCCGAAGCTTGTCGCCCCGCAGGATGTTCACGCCGTTGAAGCCGGCGTCGCCGGCGATCTTGTCGAGCTGATCCCGAAGGTCGTTGAACTGCGTGATCAGGTTCTTGCGGATCTCGTTGCCACCGATCGTCGTGGTGTTGGAAGCGCCGGCGCCGCCATTGATCCCGGTCGCACTCGCGCCGGCGATCGTCATCTCCGTGGTGGAGAGATTCTCGATCCGCAGCTTGCCGCCATCCAGTGATGCACGCACCTTTCCGACCAGGCTCGGATGCTCGTTGATGGCGGTCGCAAGTTCATCGACCGTGCGGACCCGACCGGGCGTGGTCGGCGCGGTGCCCGCCACGGCGGCATCGAACATGCCTGCCGCCGTCGAGCCGGCGGTGTTCGAGATCGACAGGGCGGTCACGCCCGCGGACTTCGCCCGGAAGCCGAGCTTGCCGCCATCGTCGAATGCTTCGAAGGCATGCGTGGGCCCAAGATCCGCGTTCGCCTTGGCGACCGCCTGTCCGACGGTGACCTGTCCCGGCGTCAGAGTGACCTGGGTGCCGTTCACGGAAAAGGAATGCAGCCCGTCCGATCCGGGTGCCGAAACCTGCGCCCCGAAAATTGCCGTCTCGCCCGCTCCGGCGACGGTGACGGACCCGTCCACGTTGGCCGTGGTCCTGATCTGGAGGTTGCCGCCGGCGTTGAAGGCCTCGATGTCGGTCCTGCCGGCCGCGGCGAGTTGCGCATTGATAGAAGACACGGCCGCGCCGACGGTCGTGTCGGCGGGTGCCACCGAGACGCTGGTCGTCACGCCGTTGAATGTCAGATCGAGCGCCTGCGCTGTCCCCGGCGCCGCATAGGTGTTCTCCGCCGTGTAGGTCGCCTTGGCGGCGGTGGCCGGGGGAGCATAGGCGGCCGTCGTGGACTGGCTGGTCCGCGAGCCGCCGATATCGGCCACGATCGCGTCGATCGTCACGGGCGTCGTGCCGATCGAGCCGCCCGAGAAGCTGAGCGTCTTCCCCGTGAACGACCCCATGTTCAGGGTGTCGAGGGTGAACGAGGTGCCCTTGAAGGACTTGTCCTGCCGCGCCTGGCGGACATTGGCCTGCATCGATTCGATCACCTTCGTGATCGAGGTGGCGCCGTTGGAGGCCGCCTCCAGCGTTTTCACGCCATTCGAGATCCCGTCGAGCAGCGCCGCGAGGTCGTTCGCCCGCTGCGTCAGGCCGGCCGAGGTGAAGAAGTTGGTCGGGTTGTCGAGCGCGGAGATGACCTTCTTGCCCGTCGCAAGCCGGTTCTGAACGATACCCTGCTGGGTGGTTGTGTCCTGAAGCGAGAGCAGATTGGTGCGCACGCTTGAGGATAGAACGATACCGTTCGCCATCGGACCCTACCTGGATCGCGGGTCTGGGAACCCGCCATCGCCTTGATGGTACCGTTATGGCTAACGAAGGGTTAAAAAGCCCTTGTCTTGGTTGCTCAATTGTAAAGAAGGCGGCCAGCGGAGCCGAAGCGCCGCTGGCCTTTTCTTTCCCAGATCTCGATCAGAAGAGCCGGAGCACCGCCTGGTCCGCCTGGCTGGCGAGCGACAGGGCCGTCTGCGAGAGCTGCTGGCGGGTGTTGAGGGCGAGCAGGGTGGCGCTCTCCTCGTTCAGGTCGGCGTTGACGAGAGAATCGGCGCCGCTCTGGAGGGTGTTGATCATCGACTTTGTGAACTCTTCACGGTTCTGGATGGTCGACAAAGCCGATCCGAAGCTCGACGCCTGGGTCGCGAGCGTCGTCACCGCCTTGCTGAGGACATCCAACCGCGCGTCGAGCTGCGCGTCGTCGGAGAACTCGGCGTCCGTCGCGGCGCCGACGTTCAGCGAATTCTCGGACAGGTCGATGGCCCGCACCGTCCCGCTGACGTTCTTCGCCTGGATCTCGATGTTGTTGGTGCCGTTCTCGTTGAACGTCAGCTTCAGCTTGTCAGCCTTCAGAAGGTTGATGCCGTTGTAGCTGGCGTCGTTGGCAAGCTTGTCGATCTGGGTGCGGAGGTCGTTGAACTGGCTGACGAGGTTCTTGCGCACCTCGTTGCCGCCGACCGTCTGGGTGTTGGAGGTGCCCGTCCCACCGGTGACGGCGCTGGCACTCATGCCGACGACGCTCAGGTCCGTGGTCGAGAGGTTCTCGACACGGAGCTTGCCGCCGTCGTTCGACGCCCGCACCTTGCCGGCAAGCGAATTGTTGCCGTTGATGTCCGCGACGAGTTGGTCGACCGTCTTCACGGCTCCCGTCACGCCAGGAACACCATTCGTCGATGCGGTGGTGCTGCCGAAGCCAATGCCACCAAGCAGGCCTGACGTCGAGCTGGCAACGGTGATGTTGTTGCCGGTCGTGCCCGTCAGAACAAGCTGGCCGCTCGTCTTGGACGCCGTGATCCCACCATCCCCGCCAGTTGCCCCGTCAAGCGCGGTGTTGATCTTGCCAAGGACATCGTCAACGTCATCATCGGCAGCGATCGTCACTGAAACAGCGTTGCCCCCGTTCAACCCAGCAGCCTGGATCGTGAATGTGCCAGCGGTACCGGCCTCGTTCGTCCCGGTGCCAGCTGCAAAGCCACTCGCGCCAGTCAAGGTCGCGTTCGTGGCCGTGACATCCGCGGTATTCAGCGCGATGTTGACGGGCGTCGTACCGACCGAACCACCGGAAAAGCTGAGGTTCTTCACCGCTGACGTGCCGATAGTCGTCGTGTCAATTGTGACCGACTTGCCCTGGAACGACTTGTCGGCGCGCGCCTGGCGGATGTTCGCCTGCATCGACTCGATGTTCTTGGTGATGGCCTTCATGCCGTTGTCGGCGGCTTCGAGCGTCTTGATGCCGTTCGCCATGCCGTCGAGCAGCGAAGAGAGGCCAGACGCGCGATTGTTCAGCGAGGAGGCGGTGAAGAAGTTCGCCGGATTGTCGAGCGCCGAGTTGACCTTCTTGCCGGTCGCGAGGCGGTTCTGAAGCGTCGCCTGCATCGACGTCGTGTTCTGGAGCGCGAGCAGGTTGTTGCGAACCGCGCTCGAAATAACGGTACCAGCCATAGTCCAAACCTTTCTGGTTTGTTGCCTCTCGGCACGCCTTCATCCTGAAGACGTCCAGATGATGCCGGGACAGGTACAAACGAGAGGTAAAGAGGCGCGGCGGTCGAACGGCGAGGTGAACGGATCGTTCAGGCGATGCGCGAATGGACGAGCGGTCCCATTCCCCGGCTGGAACGCCATGCGTGCAGCTGCCGTCCGGAGCGGCCACGCCAAAAACCCGCAAGCGCGTACGCTTCGGGCAAAACCTTCAGGGATTGGTAAGCAGGCGCGCTTAGACGAACCTGCTCAGTCGATAGCGCTCCTCGGGAGCCGCGTCGGCCTCGAGCAGCTCACGGGAATAGGCACGGATCCGCAGAAGCGCCTGGTCGGGCACCTGGCGGAGAACCTCTCCCGATTCCTCGCTGATCGTCTGGAAGACGAGGTCCTGCGTCTGCGCGTCGATGGTGACGTTGCGCGAGACGTCAGAAACCGAGCCGGCCTCGGGCCTGCTCTTCTCGGCGGACGGTTTTTCTGGTGCGCCGCCCTGTTGGACGGTCGCTTGGGCCGGTAGCTCGGTCTTGACCGAATCCGGCGGAGGCGGCGCGCTGATACGTGGCGCGTCGCCCAGGACCGGCAAGACGGAAGCTCTGGCGCTCGAAACCACTTCCATGGTCGAACATCCATGTTGATGCAGCCTTCTGCTGCATCCTCCGTCATACGGCCAGGCGCTGAATCACAGGTTTAAACGTGAGGTTAATTTTCGGCTCGGTCGGTTCGTCAAATATGACTATGCACGGCGCGGGTTAAAAACGCCCTGAGAAGACGAGCGGCGAGGCCGCTTGCAGCGCGGGAGCGGGACGGCTCGGCAGGGCATAGACGTTCGGCCGCGCCTCCTTCTGGACCGCCTCGGACAAGCCGCGGATCAGCCCTTCGGCAACGGCGCGCGCGGTTGCGATCACCGTCTGGTTGCGGCTGATCACGCGCTCGAAGGCCGCCTGGCGCTCACGGAACCGTCGAAGCCCTTCAGGCGAAAGCCGGGCGAGCGCGACGACATTCGCCTTCGCGCGCTGGAGATGGAGCACATAGGCCGCGGAGAGCTCTCCCTTCCGCTTCTCCTCGGCGAGCCCGTCGCGGATGCGGCCGGCCCCGATCAGTGCGGTCTCCGCCTCCAGGGCTCCTTCAAGCTCCTCCAGCGCCGCGGTGAGGGCCGCGAGGAGGCGCTCGGCATCCTCGCGCGTGGCAACCTGCCGGTTGAGGGTGTCAGCGGGAGCCGGCATCGGCTGCTCCTTCCTGCATCTGCAGCATCTGCCGGTAGATCTGGTCGGCAATGCCGAGCCCGCCCGTCTTCACGATGCTGCCGGCATATTCCTTGGCGAGCATCGATCGGTACACGCCGCCGCCCGTCCCGTTGGCCCCGAGCGGCCCGTCCTCGCCGGCACCTTCGGTCAACCGGTCCATGGTCTGCTCGAGGAACATCGTCTCGAAATCCTCGGCAGTTTTGCGGGTCCTGCCCAGTTGCGCCGCCTCGGACGCGCCGGACACCGATTCCGCGATCCCCTTGACGGCGTTGGCCGCAAGCGAAAGCCCCAGCATGGCAAGCGGTGCCACCATCACATCACCTCGATATCGGCCTGGAGCGCGCCGGCCGCCTTGATGGCCTGAAGGATCGAGATCAGGTCGCGCGGCCCGATCCCGAGTGCGTTGAGCCCGTCGACGAGTTCGCGGAGCGTCACCCCTTCCCGGACGATGGCGAGCTTGTTCTTGTCGCCGGTATCGACCTTCAGGCTGGTCCGAGGCACGACCACGGTCTCGCCGTCGGAGAACGGCTCCGGCTGGCTCACCTCCGGCCGCTCCGAGATGGTGACCGTCAGGTTGCCCTGCGCCACGGCGACCTGGGAGACGCGCACGTCCCGCCCCATCACGATGATCCCCGAACGCTCGTCGACCACGATGCGGGCCGTCTGGTCGGGCTCGATCTTCAGCTGCTCGATCTCCGTGAGGAGCTGGATCATGTTGCCCCGGTATTTCGGGGGAATGTTGAGCGTGATGGTGGCCGGATCGGTCGGCTCGGCCGTATCCGCCCCGAGGAAGTCGTTGATCGAGGCGGCGATCCGCTTCGCCGTGGTGAAATCGGGGTTCCGCAGGGACAGCCGGAGCGAGCGCTGCGCGTTCAGCTTGAACTCGACCTCGCGCTCGATGACGGCACCGTTCGCGATCCGGCCGACGGTCGGCACGCCGCGCGTGATCTTCGCGGCGTCTCCCTCGGCCTGAAACCCGGAGATCGTGAGCGAGCCCTGGCTGACGGCGTAGACCTCGCCGTCTGCGCCGAGCAGCGGCGTGACGAGGAGCGTGCCGCCCTGCAGCGACTTCGAATCCCCGAGCGCGGAGACGGTGACGTCCAGGCGGGTGCCCTGGGTCGCGAAGGCCGGGAGGCTCGCCGTGACCATCACGGCCGCGACATTCGCCGTCCGCAGCGTAGCGCCGCGCGTGTTGACGCCCAGCCGCTCCAGCATCGCCGTGAGCGACTGCTTGGTGAAGGGGGCGTTGTTCAGCGTGTCCCCGGTGCCGTTCAGGCCGACCACGAGCCCGTACCCGACGAGCTGGTTCTGGCGCACGCCCTCGACCTGCGCGAGGTCCTTGATGCGGGACAGCGCAGCCGCGGGCGCGCTCGTCGCCGCCCAACCGACGACGGCCGCGACGAGAAGAAGAGACGGAAAGGAGCGCTTCAGGAGGCGGGGCAGCATGGCGGGCCAGTTTGTTGGCATCGCTCGTGCGAGCCGCGTGCCAGCCACCAGGGCAGGCCTAACTCCTTGATCTAGCTCGGAGTGCGTAGCCGAATGACCTCCGATAGCCCTATCCGGAGGGCGGGAATGACTAGCCAATTCGGCAAGTTCTGCCGGGCGCTTAAGAGCGTATTAACCATAGCGGCCCGAACTTCCTGGCCTGAGAGAAGGGCCCGGAGCCAAGCCGACCATGCGCATCGATCCGCGTTTCGCGGCTTCCGCGATCACGCCCTCGATACGCTCGGGCCAGGCATCGGGAACCAAGTTCAAGCTCGAGGAGGGCGGGAAGGCGCACGCCACCGCGACGCACGGCGCGACATCGCTTGCCACGCTCGACGCCATCCTCCAGCTGCAATCGGAAGAGGACCCCGCCGAACGCCGGCGACGCTCGGCTCGGCGTGGCCACGATCTCCTCGACGGCCTCGACAGGCTCAAGGCCGCCCTCCTCGCCGGATCGGTGCCGGCCGCGGAACTGGGCCGGATCGCCAGGTCTCTCGCCGATGCCGGAGCGAGCGGCGACCCGCAGCTCGACGGCATCGTCGCCCAGATCGAACTGCGCGCCAGGGTCGAGCTCGCCAAGCTCGGGCGGGCCGAGTTCACCTGAGCGGGTGAGCGCGCAACCGAGACAATCGTCGGATGTGGCCCTTGGCCCCAGCGGATTGACCCGACCGGGGATATTGGGACAGTTTCCTTAGCAACGAGATGCGGTCGACGAGCCGCATCCCGGGCGCTTGCGCCCGATGATCCGGCCCGGATCGTAGAGGAAACACCGGTCCGCCAGGCCTCGTTGCTCGGTCAATACTCCGACCGTCTGCAGCGGGATCCGGCGTGCCTGCCCATCGAGGTCGCGGCGTTTGAACCTGAGCCTGTTCGTCCAGCAAATCCTGAACGGCCTCACGCTCGGGAGCGTCTATGCGCTCGTGGCGCTCGGCCTGACGCTGGTCTACGGCATCCTGCACATCCCGAACTTCTCGCACGGCGCGCTCTTCATGGCGGGCGCCTATGCGGCGTTCTTCTTCGTCGGGTCCCTCGGGGCTAACTACTGGGTCGCCCTCGCCGGCGCGGCCGCCGTGACGGCCGCGATCGCGGTCCTGTCCGAGCGCCTGGTCTTCTCCCGATTGCGGGACTCGCCTCCGCTCCACGACATGATCGCGGCGATCGGCCTCCTCCTGTTCATCGAGGCGGTCGCGCACGCGATCTGGGGCGCCGATTTCCGCCGCCTCGCCCCGCCCTATCCCGGGATCATGCGGATCGCCGGAACGGTGCTGCCGATCCAGCGCGCGCTCATCATCGCGGGAGCGATCGGCCTGATGATCGCGCTGCACCTGTTCCTGAAGCGCACGACCACCGGGTCGACCATCGTGGCGATGGCGCAGAACCGGGAGGGGGCGTCGCTGGTCGGTATCGACCTCACGCGGGTGTCGATCATCACCTTCGCGATCTCGGGTGCCCTGGCGGCAATCGCGGCCGTGCTCTTCGCGCCGATCAACCTGATCTCGCCCGCGATGGGCAACCTCGTGATCCTGAAGGCCTTCGTGATCATCATCCTGGGCGGGATGGGCTCGGTGCCCGGCGCGATCCTCGGCGGCATGATCATCGGCTTCGCCGAGAGCTTCGGGGCCTTCTACATCTCGACGGACCTGAAGGACATCATCGCCTTCGCGCTGCTCGTCGCGATCCTGTCGCTCCGGCCCCAGGGCCTGTTCCCGGCGCCCGCACGATGACCCGAATGCTGTCCCCCCGCGTGATAGCCCTCGTCGGGCTGGCACTGGCCATCGTCTATCCGCTCGTCGTTCCGAACGACTACTTCATCTATGTCATGGCGCTCGCGTTCATCTTCGCGATCGCCACGATCGGCCTGAACCTCATCCTCGGCTATACGGGCCAGCTCAATCTCGCCCATGCCGGGTTCATGGCGATCGGCGCCTATACGCTCGGCCTGCTCACCGTCGATTACGGCGTGCCGTTCTGGCTCGCCCTCTTCCTGTCCGGCATCGTGGCCGCTGCCTTCGGCTTCCTGGCCGGCCTCGTCTCGCTGCGGCTCCGCGCCGATTACTTCGCGATCTTCACCCTCTGCGTCGGGCTCATCATCTGGCTTGTCATCGAGAAGTGGGACGCGCTGACCCATGGCGTGGTCGGCGTCATCGGCATCCCGGCCCCCTCCCCGATCGGCCCGATCCGGTTCGATACCCCGCTGGCGAACTACTACCTCGTCCTCGCCTTCCTGGTGCTCGCGCTCTTCGTCATGGACAGGATCGTCCACTCGCTGCTCGGGCGCGCCTTCGTGGCGATCCGCAATGGCGAGGGACTGGCGGAGGCGCTCGGCATCCCGCTGATGCGGACCAAGGTCACGTCCTTCGTCATCTCGACCGCCTATGCGGGCTATGCGGGCGGCCTCTATGCCGGGTTCGTGCGCTTCATCGGCCCGCAGATCGCGAGCGAAGCGAACGCCTTCGACATGATCGCCTTCATCCTGGTCGGCGGGCTCGGCACCCTGTCCGGCCCGGTGCTGGGCGCCATCGCCCTCACCTGGGCGACACAATCGCTGCAGTTCCTGCAGGATTACCGCCTGCTGGTGTTCGGGCCGCTGCTGATCGTGCTCGTCATGTTCCTGCCGAAGGGCATCATCGGAACCCTCAAGGCCCGGCAGGCGCGACAGGCGGCAGCCCACGCGGCGGCCGAGCGCGCCGCACTCGGAAAGGTGGAGACCCGGTCGCACGAGACGGACAGGAGCCCCGCGCATGCTTGAGGTCCGTGGGCTCACCAAGCGCTTCGGCGGCCTCGCCGCCGTGAAGGACGTCTCGACCAGCTTCGAACGGGGCAAGATCACCGCCGTGATCGGCCCGAACGGCGCCGGCAAGACGACCTTCTTCAATCTCTGCGCCGGAACGCACCGGCCGACCGAGGGCCAGGTGCTCCTCGACGGCCAGGACATCACCGGGATGCGGCCCGACAGGATCGCGCATCTCGGGATCGCGCGGACGTTCCAGACGACGACCCTGTTCGAGGATGCCAGCGTCCTCGACAACCTGATCGTCGGCCACCGCCTCCGCACGAGCTCGACCCTGCTCGACGTCGTGCTGAACACGAAGCGGCTGCAGGCCGACGAACGGGAATGCCGGGCGAAGGCCGAGGAGGCGCTGCATTTCGTCGGCCTCGAGCACGCGGCCATGCGGGTGGTGGCCGATATCAGCCAGGAGGAGAAGAAGCGTGTCGCCTTCGCGCTCGCGCTTGCGACCGAACCCCGCATCGTCCTCCTCGACGAGCCGGCCGGCGGCGTGAACCCCGACGAGACCGAAGGCCTCGCCCGCCTCATCCGCAAGATGGCGGAGGGCGGGCTCACGGTCGGGCTGATCGAGCACAAGATGGGGATGATCATGGGGCTCGCCGACCGCATCGTGGTGCTGGATCACGGCGAGAAGATCGCGGAGGGAACGCCGGCGGAGGTGTCGCGCGATCCGAAGGTGATCGAGGCTTATCTCGGGGCTGACTATGCTGCGGTGTGAGGGCGCGACGCTCGATTACGGCAGCTACCGGGCACTGTCGGGCGTCTCGATCCATGTCGACAAGGGCGAGCTCGTCGTCATGCTCGGCGCGAACGGCGCCGGCAAGTCGAGCCTGTTCCTGGCGATCAGCGGCCTGCGCAAGCTGAAGGCGGGTTCGATCCGGCTCGGGGAGCACGAACTCGCCGGCCGCAAGCCGTCGCAGATCGTCGCCGACGGCCTCGTCCATTGCCCGGAGGGACGGAAGCTCTTCCCGGGCATGTCGGTGCTGAAGAACCTGATGCTCGGCGCCTACGTGCACCGGAGCGACTCGGAGGGTTCGAAGCCGATTCTCGAACACGTCTTCGAGATGTTCCCGATCCTGCGGGAGAAGCAGCACGACACTGCCGGTTCGCTTTCCGGCGGACAGCAGCAGATGGTCGCGATCGGCCGCGCCCTGATGGGCAGGCCCAAGGTCCTTCTCCTCGACGAGCCCTCGCTGGGCCTCGCGCCGCTCGTCGTGAAGCAGGTGCTCGCCGCCGTGAAGGCCATCAACGAGGCGGGGACGACGGTGCTGCTCGCCGAGCAGAACGCCTTTGCGGCGCTCAAGATCGCGCACCGGGCCTATGTCATCGAGAACGGCCGGATCGTCATGGAGGGGAACCCGGACGCGCTGCTCGGCGACGAGCGCATCCGCAAGGCGTACATTGGGGCGTGAGTGCGCTCCGGGCGTCATGGCCGGGCTTGTCCCGGCCACCCCGGTCGGAGGCGCTCCAAACGATCGGGGTCACCGGGACAAGCCCGGTGATGACACCGTAGAGCGAAGATAAACGACGGAGAGGAAACGATGAACGCAACGAGGCGCACCATTCTTGCCGGCACGGCCGGCGCTGCGATGCTCGCCATGTCGGGCGCCGCCTTCGCCCAGCAGGAGACCCTCACGATCGGCTGGACGGGCCCGCTCTCGGGCGGCGCCGCACTCTATGGCAAGAACACGCTGTCGGGCCTCGAACTCGCCGCGAAGGAGATCAACGACGGCGGGGGCCTCGAGGTCGGCGGCAAGAAGTACAAGATCGAGATCGTCGCCCTCGACGACAAGTATTCGCCCTCGGAAGCGGCCGTGAACGCCAAGCGCCTGCGCTCGCAGTACAAGGCGCCGATCGTGTTCTGCCCGCATTCCGGCGGCAACTTCGCCATGCAGGCATTCAACGAGCAGGACGGCTTCATCATCGGCGCCTATACGAGCGTGCCGCAGATGACCGAGCGCGGCAACAAGCTGACGCTCCGGATTCCGCCGTCCTTCGCCGGCTATATCGACCCCTTCATCAAGACCGAGATGACGGCCTTCGGAAAGAAGCTCGGCATGGCCGGCGCCGACCATGATTACGCCAAGGCCTGGGCGGCGCTCATCGGGCCGGCCTGGAAGGCCGCGGGCGGCCAGGTCGTCGCCGAGAACCCGATGTCCTACAACAAGGACACCGACTTCTATTCCGGCGTGAGCCGCGTCATCGCCGCGAGCCCGGACGTGATGTTCGTGGGCGGCGCATCGGAGCCCACGGCCCTCGTCGTGAAGCAGGCGCGCGAGCTCGGCTTCCAGGGCGGGTTCATCGTGATGGACCAGGCCAAGCTCGACGAGATGGCGGCCGTGCTCGGCAACGACATGTCGCTGCTGGAGGGCGCCATCGGCACGCTGCCGCTCATCCACGACTCGCGCCCGGGCGCAAAATCCTTCGTGCCGAAGTACCGCAAGGCCTATAACCGCGATCCCGGCACCGAGGCCTCGCTCAACTACACGAGCCTGAACGGCGTGACGGAGGCCATGAAGCTCGCCGGCACGGTCACGGACGCTACCGCGATCCATGCCAAGCTGTCCGAGGCCTTCGGCAAGCTTCCGGCCGAGCGCAACCCATCCAACATCAACAGCGTGGACCCGAAGGGCGGCTCGAACGCGGTGCTGGTCGTCGGGCTCGTGAAGGGCGGCAAGGTCGTGCCGGTCGACGCGGCCTCGGGCGCGATCGGCAACTGAGCGGCACGGCATAGGCACCCGGCGGATTGGCATCCGGGCGGCGGACGGGTAATGCCCGCCCAACCGCCCGGAGCCTCCAAGCAGGACCATGACCGACACGCTGCCCGATCGTCTCTCGACGGACCCGAACAGCCCCTACCACGACGCCGACCTGCTGCAGCGCGGCGTCGGAATCCGGTTCAACGGGGCCGAGAAGACGAATGTCGACGAGTATTGCGTCAGCGAGGGCTGGATCCGGGTCGCGGCCGGCAAGGCGCGCGACCGGGCCGGCAACCCGATGACCATCAAGCTGAAGGGCAAGGTCGAGCCCTATCTGCAGCCGCCGGCCGACGGCGCCTCGGAGTGACCGCTCATCCCGGCGAAAGCCGGGATCCAGGTCCTCGCAGGCTACAGGTAGTTGACCAGCGAGAGCCGCTGGAGCGCTGACACCGTCTGGTAACTCGCCTCGAGTCGCGTCTGCGTCGCGAGCAGCTTCATGGCAGCCTCGTTCGGGTCGGCGTCCTCGATCCCGGCGAGCGCATCCTCCGTCTGCGACTTCGTGACCTTCAGGTCCTTCGCGGTCCGGTTCATCACGCCGTTCGCGATGGCGAGCTCGGTCGTGATATCCGCGACGCTCTGCTGCCCCGTGCCGTTGAGGCGAACGGAAACCTGCGCGCTCACGGCCTGGTAGCGCTTCAAGGCGTTCGGGTCCGTCTCCGGGAACGTGTCGGAAGCGAGGACCGCTATGCT
Source organism: Enterovirga sp. CN4-39 (assembly GCF_049446235.1). Taxonomy (NCBI): domain Bacteria; kingdom Pseudomonadati; phylum Pseudomonadota; class Alphaproteobacteria; order Hyphomicrobiales; family Methylobacteriaceae; genus Enterovirga; species Enterovirga sp. CN4-39. Next base: position 60,985 of record NZ_JBMSEF010000018.1, read on the forward strand.
CGCCAGCACGGCCTGGAAGGCCGGCTCGTTGGCCTGCGCGCCGATGCCGACAACGTGCGTATCGCCGATCTTCACCGGCGCCGTGTCGCGAGGCGAGGACGAGGTATCGCCCCTGTACCAGGTGATCGTGTTCTCGGGCGTGCCCGGCACTATCCCGGTCGCGGTGTCGTAGGGCGGGCCAGCGACACGCGGCGGCGGGCTCGACGGGGTCGCGGCGAAGAAGTCGTTCGCCGCCTTCATGGCCGAGGAAGCCGGCAGGTCTGACACGGCGATCTCGCCGATCGCGCTCGCGAGCGCCGCCTGGATGTTGGCCGCCGTCTCCGCGAGGGTCGCGCCGATCGCGTAGCCGGTCGTGCCCGCGGCGGTGCTGCCGCCCGCGACGAGCTTGATGGTCTTCGCCGTCCCGTCCGGCAGGGTCAGCCCGAGTTCGACCGTGTCTCCGGCCGCGGGCTGGGCCGCCACGGAAACAGCGACGCTCCGGGGCGGGCCGGCAGTGACGGAGGCCACGACGCCCGTGCCGGTCGCAGTCGCGTCGCCGAGCTTCAGGCCGAACGGCACCGCCTCCTCCGCCAGGCTCACGCCCGTCCCGGTCCCGGACAGCGTCAGGCGCCCGAGGCCGCCCGACCCGAGATCGGCGGCCTTGCGCTCGGCGATGAGCGTCTTGAGCCCGGCGCGCGTGCCGTCGCCATCGAGGATCAGCGACGCGGCTGCCACGGGCTCCGTGTCAGCCGAACGCCCGGAGAAGAGATACCGCCCCGCAACATCCGTGTTCAGGATGTCGATGACGTTCTGCAGGCTGCTCCGGGCAGAGACCGCCACGTTGGTCGCGCCGACCGGCGTCGCGCTGGCCGAAGCCGCGAGGCTCGTGGTCAGGCCCGAGGCGAGCTTCGTGATCTGCTCCAGGCCGGAATTCATCATGCTCAGCCGCAGCTGCCCGTCCCCGATGCTGCTCGCATAGGCGTCCAGGCTCGTGAGGCGGGTGCGGAGCGACAGGCTGGCGGCAGCGCCCCCGGCTCCGAGGCCGGAATAGGTCGCCGACGCCTTCCCGGTGACGAGCTGGCTGCGCAGCGCATCGAGATTCGTCTTCGCCGCCTCGAAAGTCTGCGTCGAGCGCAGGGTGCTGAAGGCGCCCGTGCCGTAGGCCCTGATCGTCACAGGCCGATCCTCATCAGCATGTCGAGCATCTCCTTGGCGGCGGTCATCACCCGGGCATTCGCCCCGTAGGCGGTCTGCAGCTGGATGAGCTGCGCCATCTCCGTGTCGATGTTGACGCCGGACTGCTCGGAGAAGCGGCTCTGGAGCGCGTTCAGAACGACTCTCTGGCCGGAGTCGAGGTTCTGAGCCGAGATCGCGTTGGTGGCCTGGGTGGCCACGATCTGGTTGGCGAAGTCGGAGACGGTGCCGGTCCAGGCCGTGTTGGCCCCGCCGATGCCGGCTGCTCCCGAGAACGAGAAGGAGGCGGTCGTCAGCGCCTGGCGGAGGTGTTCCGGGCGGGTCGTGTCCCCGGCAAGGATCGAGGAATTGTACGCGACCAGGAGCCCGGGATCGTTCTTCACGTCCGCGTTGACGGTGATCCGGGAGGCAAGCCCGAGGAGCTGCGATCCGTTCTCGTAGGATCCGGTATAGACCGCCACCCCATCTTTGAAGAGGGGCAGTTGGACGGCGCCGGTCGTGCCGGTGACGGTCGCCCGCGCCGAGAGCCCGGTCACCTGGGCGGTGCTGCCGTTGCCGGTGATGCGCAGGACGGAGCCGCCCGCGTCGCCCGCCGCGAACCCGCCGCCCATCGCGGCGCCGATCTGCGCGGCGACGGAAGCCATCCCGCCCGAGAAATCGATCCCGATCACGCCGTTGCCGGAGCTGGTCGCGGCACCGGCGGCCGCGGCGCTTCCGGTCTTCACGAAGGTCATCGTGCGGGGAACGCCGCCGACCGTCATCGAGACGGTGATCGGGTTGCCATTCTGCAGCGCTGCGAGGTCCAGCTCGAACCCGGCCGGCGGTCCTGCCACGGCTGTCCCGGCCTCGTTGCGGTCCGAGAGCGCCGAAGCGAGGCCGGCGGCCAGGGCGTCCAGCTGCGTCTGTGCCTGCGGCAGCACCTCGTCGCGCTGCTCGATGAGCGCTGCGATCGTGCCGGACCGGATCAGGCCCGATGCGATCACATCCGTCCTGCCTCCCTGGGCGTTCATGGCCGTGATGGTCCCGACGCTCCGCTTCGCCGGATCGGGATCGTAAGCCGAATGCGGCCCGAGGGGCGATTTCGGGTCGAATTCGAGCGTCACCGGCTGCTGGCCGTTGAAGAGAAGCAGGCCGCCGGTGGTGGAAATGGTGATCACGCCGTTCTGCCGGGGCGTGACCTGGATATCCATCAGCTCGGAAAGCTGGTCGATGAGGAGGTCGCGCTGGTCCTGCAGGGCCGGGCTCTGCGCATTGGCCGGGTCGGCATTCATCTGCCGGCTCACGGCCCCGATCTGCTGCAGGAGCGTATTCGCCTGCTGGACGGCGCCGGACAGCGCGTCCTCCGTCCCTTGCCGCAGGGCCTGGACCTGCCCGGAGAGCGAATTCAGCGAGGCCGCCAGATCGGAGGCGGCAGCCAGAACCTGCGATCGGTTGCTGAAGGTGGAGGGATTGCTCGCCAGCGCCGCGATGGCGCTCGTCAGCGAACTCATGAGGCCCGGCAGCGAGGCGGTCGCGCCCGGCGCATCGAACATCGCATCGAGCGATCTGTGATAGGCCGTCTTGACCGAGGTGTAGCCCGCCCCGGCATTCTCCAGCCGCATCTGCTTCTGCAGCAGGGTGTCGAGGATGCGCCGCACGCCGACGATGTTGACGCCGGTCGTGTTCGTGCCCGCGGTCGCCTCGCGGGTGACGAGCTCCCGGCGGGTGTACCCGACGGTTCCGGAATTCGCGACGTTGTTCGAGACGAGGTCGATCGCGGCCTGCGTCGCCCTCAGGCCGGTCAGGGCGGAATTGATGGCGCCCGAAATGCTCACGGCACGCTGCTCCTGCCGGCCCGATCAGCTTCAGCGGACGATGTTGATGACGTCCTGCAGCATCTGCTGGGCCGTCGACATGACGCGGGTATTCGCCGAATACGCCTGCTGGGTGACGATCATCTTCGAGAACTCGTCCGAGATATCCGTGTTGGACTCCTCGACCGCCGCGCCCGTCATGGTTGTCCCGAACATGCCGAAGATCGGCGGACCCGATTCCGAGGTGGCGCTGAACGTGCTGCCGTCCTCGCGCTTCAGGGAGTCGTCCGCCGCGAAATGCGCCACCGAAACCTGGGCGAGCTTCGCCGTCCGGCCGTTGGTGTAGCTGCCCATGACCGTGCCGTCCGTGTTGACGGCGATTCCGGCCAGCGTCCCGAAGGCGTAGCCGTTCTGCGTGATGGTCGGTGTCGGCTGACCATTGACGTCGCCGAACTGCGTCAGGCTGCCCGCGCCGAAGTTCAGATTGACGTCACCGACCGTGATGCCGTCGACCGTGAGCCCGGTGAGTGAAATATTCGCCGCGGATGTACGCTGGCCATTGCTGTCGAAGGTGACGGGCGTGCCGATGCTCTGCCAGGAGGTTCCCGTTGCGCTCGGCATGGAGTCGGACTGGTAGAACATCATCCAGCTGTTGTCGGCCGTCTTGCCCCAGCGGAACTGAACCGTCGCGGCAGTGCCGTTGCCGGCATAGAGGGTGATCTCGCCGCCCGGCACCGACTGGTTGAGGAAGGTCGTGGCGTCGGCCCCGACCACGGTTCCCGTGGTCACCGGGTTGACCGTGTAGGTGGCAGGATCGATGAGATCCGATCCCGGCTTGCTCTGGGAGTAGCTGTCGGATTTCGGGATCGTGGGGATATTGCCCGAATACAGAACCTCGGTGCTCTGTTTCGCCGGTATGGAGGTTTCGGGGATCTGGATCGGGCTCGTCGAGGAGCCCATGACGGCCCCCGTTGCGGGGTTGTAGGTCGTCCCGACAAGATAACGGCTGGCGCCGTTGACGAGGAATCCCTTCGCGTCGAGCTTGAAGTCGCCCCGCCGCGTGTACTGGTTGATGCTGTTGAAGATCGGCAGCGACTCGGAACCCTCGTTCTTCGCGACCACGAAGTAGCCGTCGCCGGACAGCGCCATGTTCGTCGACAGATTGGTCGAGCGGAGCGTTCCCTGCAGCGTGTTCGTCAGTGCGGAGTTCGCCATCACGGAGCCGGACGCAGCGCGCTTGATCGGCGAGTCCGGGATCAGGTCGACGAAGCTCGTATCGACCCGCTTGAAGCCGACGGTCTGCGAATTGGCGATGTTCCCCGAGATGTTCTCGAGCGCGTAGGATTGGGCTGACAGCCCCGAAACGGCCGTCGACAACGCACCCAGGATACCCATGACTCGCAACCCTCCCCGCCCAGCGCAACGGCGCGGACCAAGACGGGACTAGCCGAGCAACCGATGTGCCAGCGCCAAGTCATTGATTTTCCTGGATACAGAGCCGACGAGGTCGGCTGATACGGCCCGCCTGAGCGGCCGGCCCGGCAGAATGTGCCGGGTTCAGAGCGGCGCGGTCGCCCCGTCCCCGGACCGCGAGAGAAGCTCCCCCGCGACGTCGCCGATCCGTGGGGGCTCCTCCTTGATGAACGGCAGCGGCCGGCAGACCTCGAGCGCCGCGAGCCCGAACCGGGCCGTCATCAAGCCGTTCAGGACGCCCTCCCCCAGCTTCGCCGAGACGCGCGCGGCAAGCCCGAGGCCGAGGACCTGCTGCACGATGCTGTCCCCCACGGCCACGCCGCCCGTGACGGCAAGGTGGTTCACGGCGGCCCGCGCGAGCCGCAGCGCGCCGAAGAAGCCGGGCCGCGCCCCGTAGATGCGGGCGATGCGGCGGAGCAGCTTCGCGGCCGCGTAGACCACGAAGGCGACGTCCACGATCGCCCGCGGCGAGATCGCCGTGACGACGGAGACCTGCTTGGCAGCGCCCGCGATGGCCCGCTTCGCCTCGGCGTCCAAGGGTGCGAGCAGCGTCCGCTCGGCGAGCGCCAGCCTGTCCTCCGCATCCATGATCTCGTCGTCGACGTCGCGGACCCGCGGGCCGATCGTGCGCATGATCCGCGGCTCGTAGAGATCGGCGAGTTCGCGGGCGAGCCTCCGGGCGGCCGTGTGATCCCGGACCGAGAGCGCCTCCGCCGCCGCCTGCCGCAGCCGCTCCAGCCGGCGCTCCTGCCAGACGCCGCGCAGCTCCCGCGTGACGATCGCGAGGAGCGCGAGTGCCGCAAGGGCAGCCAGGGCCAGCGCGATCCAGCCCAGCCAGGGCGCGGCCGCGAAGAGATCGACGATCAGGCGCTCGATCCCGAGGCCGATCGCGAGCGTCGCGAGCGCTCCGACCGAGGAGACCAGGATGCCGATCCACGGCAGGCGCCGCTTTCGCTCGGCAAGCACCGGCACGCCGTCCGCGGCCTCGATCGTCTCCAGCGGCTCCTCCGTGACGGTCACGGGAGGCACCTCGGAGGGCGGCCGAGTCTGGTTGAGGCGATAGGCTCGCGGGCCGGAAGCCAAGATCAGGAACTCCGAACGAGAGGACGGCCGGGGCCGCGAAGGTATGCCAGGGGCCTCAACGGGGCAGGTCGCGCCATTTCACCATTCGGTCGCTGTGGTCGATCACCTCTCCGTCCACGACGAAGGAGCCATCGCCACGATGGTGCAGCGTGCGTCTCTCCTTCCGATCGGGATCGATCCAGACGCGTTCCACGCCGAGGATGAAGAGGTTGTAGGCGTCGACCATCCGGGTATCGGCCACCTTGCATTCGAGATTGGCGAGGCACTCTTCGATCAAGGGCGGCGCGCCCCCCTTCGCAGGCCTCGGCGTCAGGCTGAACTTCTCGAACTTATCGAACTCGTCACCCGAACAGTTTCCGATGTCGACCACCGTCCTGGCGAGATCGACCGTCGGGATCGCGATCACGCATTCGCCCGTCGATCTCAGGGCGCCGTAGCTGTAGTCCCACGGCCCGATGATGCAGCCGATCAGCGCCGGATCGTGCTGGACCACCATGTGGAAGCCCATCGTCATCACGTTCGGTCGGCCGTCCTCCGACGTGGTCACAAGGACGATCGGCCCTGGCTCCAGCAGGCGATAGGCGTGGGAGGCCGGCAATTCCTTCACGTCGTTCCCCTCATGTCTGGTCCGTTCGGCCGCATCGTTTCGAGCAGGCCGCGACGCCCGGGATGGCGCCCGGCCCGTCGCTGGCCACCCCTAGAGCCTGTCGCCCATCAGGAATTCGAGCGCACGATCGAGCCGGATATGCGGCAGAGCACCTGGTCGGCCGACCGCGTCGAGCCCGACGAGCGGCGGCCGGAAGCGGGGGAACCGCAGCGAACCCGGCGCGACGGCGCCGTTCACGATCTCGGCCGGATCCGCCGGCAACTCACCGGGATAGATCGCGGCCTCCTCGGTCCCGTCGAAGACCTCGTCGCCGATCCGCTCCCCGGCTTCGGGCGTGCCGACGACGGTCTTCAGCGTCGCGCGGCCATCCTCCACGGAAGCCTCGCGGGTCGCCCTCACGGAAGCGAGCGCGACGGAGCCGACGCGGGCACCCGCCGCTTCCGTCCGCCGCCCGGCCCGTCCGACGAGATGGCGCAGGAGACGCTCGAGCCGGTCGTGGCTCGTGTGGTGGATGTGATCCGCCTTCGTGGCCGCGAAGAGGACCCGGTCCGCCCGCGGCGCGAAGAGGCGCGACAGGAGGGTGTTGCGGCCGGCATTGAAGGCGAGGAGCACGCGGTCGAGCGCCTCCTCGAGTTCAGCCAGTGCGGCCGGACCGGCATCGACGGCCGCGAGCACGTCGACCAGCACGATCTGCCGATCGACGCGCTGGAAATGGTCGCGGAAGAACGGCCCGACCACGCGAGCCTTGTAGGATTCGAAGCGCCGCTGCATCAGGCTCGCGAGGGTTCCGGGCGCAATCACGGCACCCGGCGGAAGATCGAGCGGCGCGAAGGTGAGCGCCGGCGAGCCGGCGAGATCGCCCGGCATGAGGAAGCGGCCGGGCGGGGTCGTCGCGACCGCCTCCGGGTCGGCCCTCAGCTGCTCGAGATAGGCGCGAAAAGTCTCGGCGGCCTGGGCCGCCACGGCCTCGTCGGCCGGGCCGCCCGGATCGAGGCGGGCGAGTTCGGCGAGCCATGGCGACGCGAAAGCGGCGCGCTCCGGCCGACGGGCGGCCGCGACCGTCGCCGCGGCCCAGTCCGCGAAGTGCTGGTCGATCAGCGCGAGGTCCAGCAACCACTCGCCCGGATAGTCGACGATGTCGAGCGTCAGGCGGCCCGGCCCGGAACGCCAGCGCGATCGGCGCTCGAAATCGATGTCGAGGCGCAATTCGGAGATGCGCGTCGTCGAGGCCGGCCAGCGCCGCTCGGCGATGAGCGCTTCGAGATTGGCCTCGTAGGCGAAGCGCGGGACGTCGTCGTCCGGCTGGTGCGCCAGCCGTGCCCGCCTGATCCGCCCTTCGGCGGCCGGCCGGAAGGCCGGTAGCGGCGTGCCGCGGACCAGATGATGCACGAGCGCGGTGGTGAAGACCGTCTTGCCCGAGCGCGCGAGCCCCGTGACCCCGAGCCGGAGCGTCGGCTGGAAGAGGTTCTGCCCGGCCTCGAAGGCGGCGTGTGCAGCCGAGCCGGCTCGGTTCGCGATGTTGAAGAGGGACGCCAAGAGGTGGGGGCTGCCAATCCTAACCGGAACTTGGGATCGGCGCGGCCGGACCGCAAGCCGCGCCTGCAGGGCGTCTCAGTCGTCGTCGCCGAGGCCGAGCGACTTCGGCGTTTCGAAGGAGACGAGCCGCCCCGTCCGCCGGGCGAGCCGGCGCCATCCGTCGATCTCGAACTCGAGCACCGCGACGCCGGCCGTCGGAAAGCCGCGGCGAAGACGCTCGGCGGCCTCGCCCTCCTCGCCGGCCCGGACGAGGTCGAGCGCGAGCTCCTCGAAGGCCGGGTTGTGCCCGACCAGGATGACGGAGTCGGCCTGCGGATCGGCTTCCCGCGCGACCGCGAGCAGTTCCGGCTCGCTCGCCTCGTAGATGCGCTGGTCGAACTCCACCGGAATGTCGGAGCGCCGGGCGAGCTTCCAGGTCTCGCGCGTGCGCGCCGAGGGTGAGACGAGGGCAAGATCAAGGGACATCGGCGCGAGGTGCTCCGCCATCACGTCCATCTGCCGGCGGCCGCGTGGCGCGAGAACGCGGTCGATATCACGGGCGGCGTCCTTCCCGACGGCCTTGGCGTGGCGAAGCAGGATGAGCCGTTTCATGTGATCCCGTGATCCCTTGATACGTAGGCGCTAGACCGGCAGGGCGGCGTCGATGATCCGCAACTCGACCCGCTCGCCCCCGCCCCACCGGTCGAGGCAGAGCGAGCCGGCCACATGGACCTGCTGCCCGATAGCTCCGAGGAGCGCCCGGCCGAGCGGCTTGTCCGCAGCCCTGAACGCCACCGCGCGCAGGTTCGATCCATCTCCGGATTTCAGCGTTGCGCGGACATGGTTCTGCCCGACCTGCCGGGCATCGACGAGACGGTGCCGCCCGAAGGCGAAAACCGGCTCTGGCTGCCCCTGCCCGAACGGCCCGGCGGTCTCGACAGCGCGGACCGTCTCGATGGTGGCGCCGCCGGCCGTGAGCGCGGCGTCGATCACCAGCGGGTCGGGCGGCTCGTCCGCCGACCGGGCCGGCAGCGATGCAGCCAGCGCATCGCGGAATCGCTCCAGGTCGCCGGCCCGGATGGTGGCGCCGGCCGCCATCGCATGGCCGCCGCCCTTCAGCGCAACACCCTCCTCCGTCGCAAGGCGCACCGCCCGGCCGATATCCGCGCCCGGCACCGAGCGACCGGAGCCGGTCGCAGTCCCGTCCGGCTTGGTCGCGAAGGCGAAGGCGGGGCGGCCGAAGCGTTCCTTGAGGCGGGCGGCCACGAGCCCCACGATGCCGGGATGCCAGTCGGGCGAGGCGAGCACGATGACGGGCATCTCCGGCTCGGCCTCGAGGCGTCGTCCGGCCTCGGCCTCCGCCTCTTCGACCGCCCGCGCCTCGATGGCCCGGCGCTCCTCGTTCAGGCGTTCGAGCGTCGCCGCTATCGTGCTCGCGATCCCGGGGTCGCCGGTGATCAGGAGGCGGGCTCCGAGGGACGAGTCTCCGATCCGTCCGCCCGCATTGATGCGCGGCCCGAGGCAATAGCCGAGATGCCAGCATTCGGGCGCCGTCTCCACGCGCGCGGCATCGATCAGGGCCGCCAGCCCAAGCCGGCGGCGATTGCGCATCACGGCCAGCCCCTGGCGGACAAAGGCACGGTTCAGGCCGTTCAGCGGAACGACGTCCGCAACCGTCGCGAGAGCGACGAGGTCGAGCGCGGCGAGGAGGTCGGGCTCGGCCCTGCCTTGCCAGAAGCCTCGCCGCCTGAGTTCGCGGGCAAGCGCCACCAGGGTCATGAAGACCACGCCCGCGGCGCAGAGGTGGCCGAGGCCGGAGAGGTCGTCCTGCCGGTTGGGATTCACGATCGCGACCGCGCGCGGGAGCTGTTCCGGGGCCCCATGGTGGTCGAGCACCACGACGTCGGCCCCGAGCCGGGCCGCCTCCTCGAGCGGCGCATGGCCGGCCGTCCCGCAATCGACCGTGACGATAAGCGAGGCGCCCTCCCCCACGAGGGCGCGCATCGCCTCGACATTCGGGCCGTAGCCCTCCGTGAGGCGGTCGGGAATGTGGATGGGGGCGGCGAGGCCGCAGGCCTGCAGGTATTCGGCCATCAGGGCTGCCGAGCAGGCGCCGTCGACGTCGTAGTCGCCGAAGATCGCGACCCGCTCGCGCCGCTGCACGGCATCTGCAAGCCGCGCGACGGCCGCCTCCATGGCGGTCAGCGCGCTCGGATCCGGCATGAGGTCCCGCAAGCGCGGCGCGAGGAAGCCGGGGGCGCCCTGGACGGAGACGCCCCGGCCCGCCAGCACGCGCGCCACCACGTCGGGTATGCCGTGCGTCTGGGAAATCGCGGCTGCGATGAGCGAGGATGCGGAATCGAGCCGTTCCACCCAGGTCCGCCCGCACACGGACCGACTTACCCCGTGGACCGGACGGAAGGCCGGAGCCGTGCTCGCGAGCGATTCGGACATGGCCCGAATGTAGCGGAGCCCGGCCGTCAGGCCAGCTTCGCCACGGTCGCGGGCGAGAGCTCGGTCAGAGCGCCTTCCGGTACTGGATGAAGCCCGGCTGGTCGGCGACCTTGTCGTAGAGCGCTCGAGCGGTGGCGTTCGACTCGTGCGTGAGCCAGTAGACGCGGCTCGCGCCTTCCTGCCGCGCGCGATCGTAAACCGCCTCGATCAACGATCGCCCTGCGCCCCTGCCCCTAGCGGCTTCCACCGTGAACAGGTCCTGCAGGTAGCAATAGGGGCCGATCGTCCATGTCGACCGGTGAAAGATGAAGTGGACGATGCCGATGAGTTCCGGTCCGTCGAAGCAGCCGAGGACATTCATCGGCTCGGCCGGGTCCATCAGGCGTGCCCAGGTCGTGTCCGTCACCTCCGGCGCGACGCTCGTCCGGTAGAAGGTGAGGTAGCCGGCCCAGAGCGGCTCCCAGGCGGCGCGGTCGGCCTGTGTCAGCGGGCGAATCTCAAGGTCGGCCAAGCAAGTCCCCCTCAATCGACGATGTTGTTCTCGACCACGTTGTCGGTGGCATGGTCTCCGTTATCGGCCGAACTGCCGAAGGGATAGCCGGCATCCTCACCGCAATAGAGGCGCCAACCCTCGCGGGACCCCACGCTGATCGCCGGCGAATGGAGCGGGGACGCGTAGTCGAAGCGGTTGCCCGCGATGGTGTTGAAGGACGGGGTCTGATGCCGGATCGTGCCCCCCTCGCCGCAATTGCGGTAGAGGAAGATCCCGCCTCTCCACGTCAGCCGGAAGGTGTTGTCGATGATGCGGTTGCGGGCGGATCCGTCGACGGCGATCACCTCGCGCGCCGTGTCGATGTCGAAGCTGTTCCCCGCGATCGTGTTCCCGGCACTCTCTGCGTCCAGATAGACCCCTACCGACACGGAGCGGCCGCGGATCTGCGAGCCGGTCAGGGACACGCCGGTGACGCCGGGCCCGACGTAAAGGGGGATGGCGCCGGCCGAGAGCAGAACCGACTTCTCGATGGCGATCCGGCGCGGTGCGGCCTCCTGGGCGCGCTCCGTGTGGCCGAGCGACCGCGAGGAGCGCTTGAGGACCTCGCCCTGTCCGTTGATGGCCATGCCCCAGATACGGACCGATCCCCTGACCGTGCAGTTGCGGATGGTGATGTCCGTCGGCCGGTCCCACTCGGGCCTGCCGCCTTCCCGCTGCCGCGAGCGGATCTCGACCGTGAATTTCGGAAAGGCCGGCTCGGTTTCGGGCCGGCCTATGGCGCCGCCGCCGCAATCGACCTGGATGCCGCTCGAAGCGCTTCCTTCCAGCAGCAGCCGCCTGCTCACCACGTCCTCCGGCCCGAGCCGGAGGCTGCAGGTGAGGCGCGCGACGTCATCTTCGCCCGAAGCCGGAGACAGGATCGCAGCGCGCGTCCGCGCATCGCATGGCGGCGCGGCTGCGCTCGCACCTGACGGGAAGGCGATCCAGGCGATGCTGCCGAGAGCCGCAAGCCCAGCCGACCGGATCGCCCGCAATGGATCAGCCAGCCGATCCGTGCGTGCTGGCGATCTTGGCCGACATGTCGACGACGATCGCGGAAGCGGAGCCTTTGACGAGTTCGATGCCGCGCTCGCAATCATGCCGGTGCGCATAGCCCTCGCCCGAATCCGCGACCACGTTGCCGTTCTGGACCCGAAGGCGCCAGCGCCATTCCCCATTCGATCCCTTGTAGATCTCGAAGCGCATCGGTTCTCTCCCTGTGCGCAGACCAACGAAGGATCGCGAGGCGGGTTCGCACCGGCCTCGCGCTGGATGTCAGCTCTCCAGGTGGAACTTGGCCATGTTGCGGTGCTCCGCCTTGATGCGCCGCACCGTTCCGGTCGCCGAACGATAGACGAGCGTGTCGGTCTCGATCACGTGCTCGCCGAACTTCACGCCCTCGAGGAGCGCACCGTCCGTGACGCCGGTGGCGGCAACCACGACGTCGCCGCGGGCGAGCTCGTCGACGTTGTACTTCTTCTCCGGATCCGCGACACCCATCTTCTTGGCGCGCTCGCGCTTCTCCTCGGTGTCGAGGATCAGGCGGCCCTGCATCTGGCCGCCGATGCAGCGCAGTGCGCCGGCCGCGATGACGCCCTCGGGCGCCGCGCCGATGCCGAGATAGATGTCGATCCCGGTCTCCTTCGGCATGGAGGTGAAGATCACGCCCATGATGTCGCCATCCGTGATGAGCCGGATGGAGCAGCCGAGCGCACGGACGCGCTTGATCAGATCCTCGTGCCGCGGACGCTCCATGATGAGCGCCGTGATGTCCTTGGGCTCGACGCCCTTGGCTTTCGCCAGGGAGCGGATGTTCTCTTCCGGCGTCCAGTCGAGATCCACGGTCCCCTTGGGATAGCCCGGCCCGATCGCGATCTTGTTCATGTAGACGTCGGGGGCGGCGAGCAGGCTGCCGCCCTCGGCCATCGCCATCACGGCGATCGAGCCCGGCATGTCCTTCGCGCAGAGGGTCGTGCCCTCCAGCGGGTCGACCGCGATGTCGACCTTGGGTCCGGTGCCGTTGCCGACGCGCTCGCCGATGAAGAGCATCGGGGCCTCGTCGCGCTCGCCCTCGCCGATCACGACCGTCCCGTCGATCGGAAGGGTGTTCAGTTCGCGCCGCATCGCGTCGACGGCTGCCTGGTCGGCGGCCTTTTCCTGGCCGCGCCCGCGCAGCCGCGCCGCGGCGACGGCGGCGCGCTCCGTCACGCGAACGAGTTCGAGCGTCAGGATACGCTCGATCAGGATACTTTTCGGGGGCTTGGTGTCTGGCATGGTGCTGCGGGTTGTCCGTCCCTAGCCCGGCGGGAAGGCGCCGGGAGCCTTCGAGATGTCTGGTGTGACGCGCATCAATGATAATCGATCGGAGCTGCCGCCGCTTCACCCTTCGGGAGGAGATCGGATCCCGATCTCCGCTGGCTCACTCCCGCTCGATCCGGATCACCTGCGGCTCCTCGGAAACGAGCCCGTCCGCGGCAATCTTCTCGAGTGCCTCCCGGATCGCGGCTTCCGTCGCCGCATAGGTGATGAGCACGAGCGGCACCGGCTCGGCGCCGCGCCCGTGCTTGTCGGTCGGCGGCAGGCTCCCGGTGGGGCGCTTCTGGACGATCGACTCGATGGAGATCTTCGCCTCCGCCATGCGGCTGGCGACGCCGGCCGCGACGCCCAGCCGGTCATGCACGGTGAGGCGGATGTAATAGCCTCCCTCATGGCGCTGCATCGGGGCCCGCTCGGCCTTGTCGAGCCGGGAGGTCAGCCGGCCGAACGGTGGCGACACCATCCCGGAGGCCACGTCCGCGATGTCGGATACCACCGCCGAAGCAGTCGCATCGCCGCCCGCGCCCGGCCCGATCAGGGTCAGCTCGCGGACCGCGTCGGCATCGATGGTGACGGCGTTCGTCACGCCCATCACCTGTGCGATGGCGGAGGATTTCGGCACCATCGTCGGGTGGACGCGCTGCTCGATGCCGGTCTGGTTGCGCTCCGCCACGCCGAGCAGCTTGATCCGGAAGCCGAGCTCGTCCGCCATCTTCAGGTCGAGGGACGCGATCTTCTCGATGCCCTCGACATAGATGCTGTCGGCATCGATCTCGGTCCCGAAGGCGAGCGCCGTGAGGAGCGCCAGCTTGTGCGCCGTGTCGAACCCGCCGATGTCGAAGGTCGGGTCCGCCTCGGCGTAGCCGAGCTTCTGCGCCGCCGCGAGGCAGGTGGCGAAATCGAGCTCGTCGCTCTCCATCCGAGAGAGGATGTAGTTGCAGGTCCCGTTCAGGATTCCGTAGATCCGCGTGACCTGATTGCCCGCGAGGGCCTCGCGCAGCGTCTTGACGATCGGGATGCCGCCGGCGGCCGAGGCCTCGAAGGCGAGCGAAACGCCCCGCTCCTCCGCGCGGCGGGCCAGGTCGAGCCCATGCCGGGCGAGCAGCGCCTTGTTGGCGGTGACGACGTGCTTGCCGTGCTCGATGGCGGTCTCGACGACGGCCTTGGCCGGACCGTCCGCGCCGCCCATGAGCTCGACGACGCAATCGACCTCCTCGGACCGCGCAAGCGCAACCGGGTCGTCGAACCACCGGTACCGGGAGAGATCGTGGCCGCGGTCGCGATTGCGATCCCGCGCGGAGACGGCCGTGACGCGGATCGGGCGCCCTGCCCGTTCCGTCAGGGCGTTGTCCTGGCGGGCAATAATCCGGAGAGCCGAGCCGCCGACCGTGCCCAGGCCGGCCACGCCGACCCTGAACGGCTGCGCTTGCATGCGGAACTCCTCAACGACGCGGTCGCGTAAAAACGATGTGTGGTCTTTAAGCGGGGCAGGCCTCGGTGTCGAGCGACGGGCCCACCCAGGCGCAGGCTCGGCCCAGGATCGCAGGAACGGAAGCGCAGCCGCCCGTCCTCGCCTATTCGGCGCGTCCCGGATTGCGGCCGAGATAGAGCTCGGCCGCGCGCTCGTCCTGCAGAAGCTCGCCCGCCGTACCCTCCATGGCGACGCGCCCGCCATCCAGGATGCAGCCTCGGTTCGAGATCGCGAGGGACTGCCGGGCCCGCTGCTCGACCACGATGACGGTCACGCCGAGCTTCGGCAGGCCCGCGATCAGCCGGAACGCGTCCGCCACCTTGGCGGGGGCGAGCGCTGCCGTCGGCTCGTCGAGCAGCATCAGGCGCGGCCGGGGCATCAGGGCACGCGCAAAGGCGAGTTGCTGGCGCTCACCGCCGGACAGGCTGCCGGCGCGGGTCCGCCGCCGCTCGGCGAGCGCCGGGAAGGCCTCGAGCAACTCGGCGATCCGCGCCTTCCGGTCCGACACGCCCGTGACGACCTGCAGGTTCTCCAGGATGGTCAGGGACGGAAAGACATTGGACACCTGCGGCACATAGCCGACGCCGCGAGCGACGCGTGTCTCGGGGTTCAGCCCGGCGAGCTCGTTGCCTTCGAGGCGGATCGAGCCGGACATGCGAGGCAGGAAGCCCATCACGGCCTTGGCGAGCGTCGATTTTCCGGCGCCATTCGTCCCTGCGACGGTCAGGATCTCGCCTGCCGACACGGAGAGCGACACCCCGTTCAGGATGTCGACCTCGCTATAGCCGCCGCGGACGTCGTCGATCTGGAGGAGGGTCATGCGACGCCTCCGAGATACGCTTCGCGGACGGCGGCGTCACCGAGGACGGCGCCCGGCTCGCCCTCGGCGATGATCCGGCCGCGGTCCATGACGGCGAGGCGCGGGACGAGGCGGGTCAAGGCCTCCAGGTCGTGCTCGATGATCAGGAAGCCGATCCCGCGCCCGTTGAGCTCGCGGATCCGCTCCATGATCTCGCCGATCAGCACGGGATTCACGCCCGCGAAGGGCTCGTCGAGCAGGATCAGGCGCGGCTCCACCATCAGGGCGCGGCCGAGTTCCACGAGCTTCTTCTGCCCGCCGGAGAGCTTCCCGGCAGGCTGGTCCGCCACATGGGCGAGCCGGAGGAACTTCATCGTCTCCTCGACGCGCGCCGCGATCGCGGCCTCCTCCTTCCGAACCTGACCCGGCCGGAGAAACAAGCCGAGCAGGCTTTCGCCGGTCTGGTCGGGCGCGGCCGCCATGAGGTTCTCGCGCACGGTGAGGTGCCGGAAGTCACGCGGCACCTGGAACGTCCGCACCATCCCGGCCCTCGCGCGCGCCGGGGCGGAAAGATGATCGACCGCCCGATCGTCCAGGAGGACGCTCCCGCTATCCGCGGCGAGAAAGCCGGAGAGCACGGAAAAGAGCGTCGACTTCCCCGCCCCGTTGGGGCCGATCAGCCCGAACAGCGCGCCCGTCTCGACCCGGAACGACACGCCGTCGAGGGCCTGGAACCCGCCATAGGACTTGGTGATGTTGCGTGCTTCGAGGCTCATCGGCGGGTGTAATCCCCGACGAGGCCCTGCGGACGCAGCAGCGTGAACAGGATGAGCATGAGGCCGACCACACCGATGCGGATGGAGGCCATCTCAACCTCGGAAATTCCCGGCAGCACGTCGCGAATGAAGCGCGAGCCCTCGAGGAACAGCATCAGGAGGGCCGTGCCGAGGATCGCTCCCGAGATCCGGCCGACGCCGCCCATGATGATCGCCATCCAGACGTAGAAGGTGACGAGCGGGATGAACTGATCCGGCACGATGT
Source organism: Enterovirga sp. CN4-39 (assembly GCF_049446235.1). Taxonomy (NCBI): domain Bacteria; kingdom Pseudomonadati; phylum Pseudomonadota; class Alphaproteobacteria; order Hyphomicrobiales; family Methylobacteriaceae; genus Enterovirga; species Enterovirga sp. CN4-39. Next base: position 77,242 of record NZ_JBMSEF010000018.1, read on the forward strand.
AGGTGATGTAATGGGCGTAGAAGGCGCCCGCGATCCCGGCGAGCGCCGAGCCGACGATCAGGACCTGGATCTTGAACCGGGCCGGATCCTTGCCGAGCGCCTTGATCGCCTCCTCGTTGTCGCGGATTCCCTCCAGCACGCGCCCGAAGGGCGACTTCGAGATCCGCCGCATCATCCAGGCGCCGACCACGACGGTCGCGAGGATGACGGCGAGTACCGCGACCTGGGCCGTCGTGCCGGTCAGGTTGCCGAAGAGCCGCGGAATGCCGGGCAGGCCCTGGACGCCGTTCGTCAGCCACTTCTCGCTCGTGATCACGAGCCGGACGATCTCGGAGAAGCCGAGCGTCACGATGGCGAAGTAGTCGTCCCGCAACCGGAGCGAGATCAGCCCGATCGGCCAGGCCGCGAGCCCGGCAAGCACGGCTGCGGCCACGAAGGAGAGGACCAGGGGCACGCCGTTGAGCGCCAGGATGGCGCTCGCATAGGCGCCGATCGCGAAGAAGCCCACATGGCCGAAATTGATGAGCCCGGTGAGCCCGTATTGCAGGGTCAGGCCCAGGCTCAGCAGGACATAGATCAGCGCGATGATGGCGATCGCGGTGAGATACGCGTCCATCAGCGGGTCGCCTCGATGCGGCCGAGAAGTCCGCGCGGCCTGACGAGCAGCACGGCCAGCATGACCACGAAGGAGAGGGCGATCTTGTAGGTGAACCCGACGAACGGGGTCGAGACTTCCTGCGCGACGCCGAGAACGAGTCCCGCCAGCACGGCGCCGATGGGCGAGCCGATGCCGCCCAGGATCGCGGCCGCGAAGGCCGGGAGGAGCAGTTCCCAGCCGATCTCCGGCGAGACGATCGCCTTGATGCCGAGCATGAGGCCGCCGACGCCCGCGGCTGCGCCCGCCAGCGCCCACATGGCCAGCATCACGCGGTCGGGACGGATGCCTGAAGCACGCGCGAGATCGGCGTCATCGGCGACCGCCCGCATCTGCCGCCCGATCGGGGTCAGGTAGAGAATGGCAAAGGCGACCGCGAGAGCGGCGACCGCGATCCCGGCGAGTTGCAGGTCCAGCGGCGTGATCCTCAGCCCGCCGATCACATAGGGGCGCGCAAGCGGCAGCTGGAAGACCATCTGGCTATGGCCGAAGGCGACGCCGAGCACCGCCCGGATGACGAAGCCGACGCCGATCGACGCTACGAGCAGGGCCACGACGGAGCGCCCCGCGAGGCGCCGGAACACCGTCACATAGGCAAGGAGCAGGACGGCTGCGGCAGCCAGGATCGAGGCGGCGCCGCCGACGGCCAGCGACCCGGTCGCTCGCTGGGCCAGAAGCCCGCTATAGGCACCGAGCGTCATGGCGTCGCCCGTCGCTGCGTTCGGAAAACGCGCGATCCCGAAGACGAGCGTGATGGCAAGCGCCGCAAGCCCGACGACCAGGCCTTGCACGACGCCGTTGACGGCGAGTTGAGCGTAGAACATGCGATTGCGCCCTTGTCCGAGACCGCTCCGCCCGTAAGGGACGGAGCGGACCCGCGATCGGGCTCCAGACCTTAGATCTTGACGACGTATTTGCGGTTGAGCTTGCCGCCCTCGATGAAGAACACGCCGAAATCGGGCGTGACGTCACCGTACTGATCGAAATCGAGGACCGACGAGGCACCCTCGTAATTGATCTTGCCCTGTTTCAGCGCCGCCTTGCCGTCGGCGTAGCTGAAGACCTGGGTGCCGGGCGGGTTCGCGATCTCGCGGATCTTGGCGTTGATGGCCGCCGTCTCCGTCGAGTTGGCGGCTTCGATCGCCAGCGCGATCACGTGGACCATGTCCCACGTCATGGCGGCATAGACGTTCGACTGGCCGGGCTGCCCGCCCATCGCCTTGCGGTAGGCCTCGTCATACGCCTTGTACGAGGGAGCATTCTCGTTCGAGATCGAATCGACGGAGATGACGCCCTCGAGGACGTCCGGGCCGACCGCCTTCACGAGGTCCGGGCTCGCCGCCCAGCCCGGCATGATCCACTTGGTCTGCGCCCCGGACTGGAACCACTCCCGCATGATGATGGTCGTGTCGGCCAGGTACGAGCCCGTGACGATGACGTCCGGATTGGCCGCGAGGACCTTCTGGAGCTCCGAACGGTAGCTGGTCTGGTTGGGCTCGTAGACGACGCTCTCGACGACCTTGCCGCCCTTCGCCTCCCAGGCCTTGCGGAAGCCTTCCGTGTTGCCGATCCCGGAGGCGTTGTTGAAGGCCATCATGGCCGGGCGCTTGAAGCCCTCCTTGGTGGCGATCTCCGCGAAGGCGCGGCCGAAGCGGTCGTTGGTGGCCTGGTAGCGGTAGGACAGGCCCTTGGCGTTCGCGGGCGGCACCGAGAGGGCGGGCGCGCCGGACGTGTTCATCATGATGATGTTCGCGTCGTTGGTGAGCGGCACGACGGCGAGCGACACGCCCGAAGACCAGGTCCCCATAACCGCCCGGACCTTGTTCACGTCGATCAGCTTCTTGGCCGCGAGCACCGCGGCCTGCGGGCTCGTCTGGGTGTCCTCGGGAACGATCTCGAGCTTGCGCCCGGCCGCGCCGCCAGCCGCGTTCACGATCTCCGCGGCCGCGGAGATCATCTTCTGCATGCCGGATCCGAAGGGGCTGCCGGCGCCCGTCACCGGGCAGAGCGCGCCGATGCGGAAGGTCTCCGCGGTCTGGGCCCGCAGGATCGAGGGCGCGGCCACCAGACCGGCAGCGGCTCCAAGCGTCCCGACGAATTGGCGACGTGTCGTGCTCATGCTGTTCCCCATCTTCTCAGGCGTTTGGCCTGTTATGCGTTGAGTTCGTTCTTGGCGAAGCGGCCGGCCTTCATGATCACCGGCAGGTGCTGCCCCTGGCGCGTGAGAAGCGAAAGATCTGCCAACGGGTCGCCGTCGACGACGACCAGGTCGGCATTGGCGCCCTCGGCGAGCACGCCGATGCGGCCTTCCTGGCGGAGCAGGGTCGCCGCGTGGATCGTGGCGGAGCGGATCACGTCGATGGCCGACAGCACGCGGCCGCGCAGCACGAATTCCTCCGACTGGTGGCGGTGCATGGCGCCGAGCAGGTCGGTGCCATAGGCCATCGTGACGCCGGCCTTCTGCATGATCTCCAGCGACTCGAAGCCCTTGAGGCGGACGTCGTCGATCTTCGCCACCGAATCCGCCGGGAAGCCGAGGGACGCGCCCTCGTTCTTCAGGGCCTCGTAGGTCACGAGCGTCGGGCAGGCGATCGCGCCCTTCTCCCGCATGAAGGCGGCCGTCTCGGGCGTGATCAGGTTCGCATGCTCGACGGAGCGCACGCCCGCCTCGACGGCGCGACGGATCGCCTCGTCCGTGTAGAGATGCGCGGCGACATAGGTCTGGGCGTTCTCCGCCTCCTCGACGACCGCCCGCAGTTCGTCCTTGGAGAACCCCAGGAAGGCGATCGGGTCCGTCGGCGAAGCGACGCCGCCATTCGCCATGATCTTGATGAAGGTCGCGCCCTGCCGGATCTCGTCGCGCGCCGCGGCCCGGATCGCCTCGACTCCATCGCAGATGCGCCCCATCGCGCCGAGCCGGAGCGTCTGGTAGTCGGGATCGCGATGGTCGTAGCGGCCCCGGAAATCGGCGTGACCGCCCGTCTGCGAGAGCGCCTTGCCGCAGATGACGAGGCGAGGACCCTCGATCAGCTCCTCGTCGAGCGCCTGGACGAGCGCATGCGTCGCGCCGCCGACGTCCCGCACGGTCGTGAAGCCGCGCATCAGCATCTCGCGCATCAGCTTCGCGGCGCGGTACGCCACGATGGCGTCGGGCAGCATCGCGTTCTGCCCGAGGTTCGGGACGCTCGCGATGACGTGGACGTGGCAGTCGATCAGCCCCGGCATGAGCGTGCGGCCGGCAAGATCGACGACGCGCGCCGACGCGCTTCGGATCGGCTTGTCGGAGACCTCGCGGATGATCCCGCCCTCGACCAGGACGTGGCCTTCGACGGCGTGGTCCGCCGTGCCGTCGAGCAGGGCGGCGTTGCTGAACAGGATCGGGGCCGAGGAACTCATTCGGAGGAGCAGCCGGGAAAAGAGGGCGAGCCGCTCAAAGCCGGCTCTCGACGAGTGTCGTGCTAACCGACCCTAAGCTGTCGGACAACCGCCAAGCCGTTTGCGGGCTTCAGCAAAAGCCCGGCTCCCGCTAGGGTCCTCGCCTGATCAAGGGCGTAGTGGAACCGTGCCGTATATCGAGATTCAGGGCGAAAGCTTTCACGTTCAGATCGACGGAGCGGAGGGGAACCCCGTCCTGCTTCTGTCGAACTCGCTCAGCTCCGACATGACGATGTGGGAGGACCAACTCCCCACCTGGGCCGAGCGCTTCCGCGTCGTGCGCTACGACCAGCGCGGACACGGCAAGTCGGTGGTGTCGCCCGGCCCCTACTCCATCGCGCAGCTCGGGCGGGACGCGATTGCTGTCCTCGATGCCCTGGGGATCGAGAAGGCGCATTGGTGTGGCCTCTCGCTCGGCGGGATGGTCGGCATGTGGGTCCTGACCCATGCCGGCCACCGGATCGATCGCGCCGTGCTTGCCAATACGGCGGCCCGCATGGCCCCGCCCGACCTGTGGAACGGCCGCATGAGGCTCGCCCGCTCGGGCGGCATGGAAGCGACCGTGGAGCCGACGATCACGCGCTGGTTCCCGCAGGAATTCCGGGAACGAGCGCCCGCCACCATGGACAGGATGCGCGCGATGGTCCGCCGCACCCCTCTCGACGGCTACCTCGCGAGCTGCAGCGCGATCCGGGACATGGACCAGCGCACCGCCATCGCGGCTATCGCCAATCCGGTCCTGGTCGTCATCGGCAGCAAGGACCCGGCCACGAAGCCGGCCGACGGAGAGTTGATCCACCAGGCCATTGCGGGCTCGGAGGTGGCCTATCTCGACGCGGCCCATATCTCGAATGTCGAGCAGCCGGAGGCGTTCGGGAAGCTGGTCCTAGAGTTCCTGTCCCGGGCCTGACTCACTGGCCGACGAAGGGACCTCGCCCGGGCAATGCGATCGGGCGGGGGATCGCGTCGGGGTTCAGCCCGGAGGCCGGCGGCGCGGCCCCGGCCTCCCCGGCCCCGATCGTGTACAGGAAGGAGGCGAGGTCGCGCGCTTGCACCTCACTCAGGCCGACGGCCGGCATCCCCGTGTTCGGTACCATGGCGGGCGGGTCGAGGAGCCAGGGAACGAGGTTCTGCGGCGTGTTCGCCATGATGCCGGCGAGCATGGCCCGGCCGCTCCAGCTTTCCAGCGAAGGCCCGACCGTACCCCGCGCGCCCGGCACGCCGGGAACGAGGTGGCAGGCGCCGCAGCCGAAGCTGAGCACCAGGGCCCGGCCGCGCTCCGGATCGGCGCCAGGGATCAGGAGGTGATCCGGTGGCTCCGGGGCGTTGCAGCCTGCCAAGAGCAGCAGGAGCGCCGCAGGTATGAGGCTCCTCATGTGACCGCCCGTCGCGCGGCGGTGGGGCCGGACTCCGACAGCAGCCGGCTCGCCAGATAGAGCCCTGCCGCCAGATAGGCGGCTCCTGCCGGAACCCACATGATGGCGCCGGCAAGCTGCTGGTCCTCCAGCGGCGTCATGCCCCAGAGCGGCGCCCAGAAGGTCGAGCCCGGGTAGATCGGCTCGGGGCTCAGCCCGATCAGGGCCGACAGGAAGCCGCCCTGCACCAGCGTTGCCAGGGCGGCCGCCATGCCGGCGATGGCCGCGCGCGAGGTCGCGGCCGCGGCGATGATCGCCCTCCAGAATAGGAGTGCCGTCCCGAAGAAGCAGGCGTGCTCGAAGGCGTGCATCCAGTCATCCGCGCGTCCGAGTTCGAACGCCGTGGGGGCGTGCCAGATCCACAAGGCGGCGCCGTGCAGGATCGTGGCCGGGGCCGGGCGGGAGAGCCAGTCGAGGGCGGCGTAGAGGCGGCGGGCCGGGGCACTCTGCAGGAGCGGCTTGCGGAGCCCGGCGGGCAGCCCGACCGCCCAGGCGAGATGCGGACGGCCCAGCACCAGCAGCGGCGGCGCGGCCGCGACGAGGAGCACGTGCTGCACCATGTGGGCGGAGAGGATCGTCTCCGAGACGGCGTCCACCGGCGAAACCAGCGCGACGAAAAGCAGGACTTCGCCCGCGAGAAACGAAGCCACGCGCCAACGGGGCAGCGCGGCCGGCAGGCCGCCATGTCGCCGGCGCCAGACCGAGAGCCCGCGGCCGTAAAGCCAGTGCCCGGCGAGCAGCGGGACGAGGACGAGCGGGTCGAAGGTCCAGAACATCCAGGCATCGCCGGGCGGGATCGGCGCGAAGCCGTGCGCGGCGGCCGGGCCTGAGGCCGCGAGCCCACACAATGCCGCGAGGGCGAAAACCGCGCGGGCGTTCGGCTTGTCGGTCGGGCGCATCCCGCTTACGGCTACATCAGAATGACCCGCCATTCGACTCCCCCCGCAAGGGCGCCGGTCGAGACGGGCCACGGCGGTGGCGCGGCTCAGCTCGCCTGCATCGGCTTCGCTGCTGCCGCCCTCGGCGGCTGCAACAGCGTGCAATCGGCCCTCCACCCGGCCGGAAACGACGCCGCCCTCCTTCTCTCGCTGACCTCGCTCATGACCTGGGGCGGGGCCGCGATCTTCGCCTTCACCATGGCCCTGCTCGGCCTCGCGATCTGGGTGAGGCCGCGCTGGCTGCGGCGGCGCGAGACCGTCGTTGCGCTCGGGATCGTGTTCCCGACGACGGTGCTGACCCTGCTGCTGGCCTACGGCCTCCTCGTCCTGCGGGCCACCAATGCGCCGGCGGCGAGCGAGGCGCTCACCATCGAGGTGACGGGCGAGCAATATTGGTGGCGGGTGCGCTACCCGGCCGAGGGCGAGCGCCCGGCCTTCGTGACCGCGAACGAGATCCAGGTGCCGGTCGGGCGGCCCGTCCGCCTCGTGCTCGAGGCCGCGGACGTCATTCATTCCCTCTGGATCCCGAGCTTCGCCGGCAAGATGGACATGATTCCCGGCCGCCGGACCCTGATGCAGTTCACGCCCGAGCGGCCCGGAATCTATCGCGGGGTCTGCGCCGAGTTCTGCGGCGAGCAGCATGCCCGGATGATGTTCGACGTGGTCGCGCTGCCGCCGGCCGAGTTCGAGGCGTGGCGCGAGGCCCAGGCCAGGCCCGCCTCCGAACCCGGTTCGGACTTCCTGCAACGCGGGAAGGAGCTCTTTGCCCGCAGCGGCTGCGGCTCCTGCCACGCCGTCCGGGGCGCCGGCTTCACGGGCGAGCTCGGGCCGGACCTCACCCATGTCGGCAGCCGCCGCTCGATCGGGGCCGGCCTCTTCCCGAACAATGTCGGCACCCTCGGCGGCTGGATCGCGGACGTGCAGGGCCTGAAGCCCGGGGCGCGCATGCCCTCCTACGGCTCGCTCTCCGGCGAGGAGCTGCGCGCCCTGGCCGGCTACCTGGAGCAGCTCAAGTGAACGCCCCGCAGCGCCCGGACAGCTTCGAGGCAGCCCCGTCGGCCCTGCCCAACCCGCTCCCGCGGCCGGAGAATGAGCTCCCCGATCTCGAGCGGGCCTGGAAGCCGCCGCGCGGCATCGCCTTCTTGACGGAGACGAACAACAACTTCGTCGGCCTCTGGTATGTCGGCACGGCGCTGTTCTTCTTCATCGCGGCCGGCATCATGGCGCTGCTCATGCGCGCCCAGCTCGCCCAGCCGGAGAACGCGCTCCTCGGCCACGAGACCTACAACCAGCTCTTCACCATGCACGGCACGGTGATGATGTTCCTCTTCGCGGTGCCGGCCGTCGAGGCCGCCTCCGTCTACCTGCTGCCGAACATCCAGGCGGCGCGCGACCTGCCCTTCCCGCGCCTCTCCGCCTACGCCTTCTGGGCCTATTTCTTCGGCGGCCTGTTCTTCCTGTCGAGCCTGTTCCAGGGCGTGGCGCCGAATACCGGCTGGTTCATGTACCCGCCGCTCACCTCGACGGAGTTCTCGCCGGGCGTCAATGCCGATTACTGGCTGCTCGGCATCGGGTTCATCGAGATCTCGGCCATCGCGGGTGCGATCGAGATCATCGTCGGCGTGATGAAGACGCGCGCGGTCGGGATGAGCCTCAACAAGCTCCCCGTCTATTCCTGGGCCATGCTGGTCTTCGCCGTGATGATCGTGATCGGCTTTCCGGCCATCATCCTCGGCACGATCCTGCTCGAGCTCGAACGCGCCTTCGACTGGCCGTTTTTCATTGCGGCGCGCGGGGGCGACTCGCTCCTGTGGCAGCACCTGTTCTGGTTCTTCGGCCACCCCGAGGTCTACATCATCTTCCTGCCGGCCGCCGGGATGGTCTCCATGATCGTGCCGACGGTCGCCCAGACGCCGCTTGTCGGCTACCGCCTCGTGGTCCTCGCGCTCATCGCGACCGGATTCCTGTCCTTCGGCCTGTGGGTGCACCACATGTTCACGACGGGGCTGCCGAAGATGAGCCTCGGCTTCTTCTCGGCGGCCAGCGCCGCCGTGGCGATCCCGTCCGGAATCCAGGTCTTCGCCTGGATCGCCACCATCGCGTCGGGCCGGATGAAGCTGACGACGCCCGCGCTTTTCATCATCGGTTTCCTGTTCATCTTCACGCTCGGCGGGCTGACGGGCGTGATGGTCGCGGTCGCGCCCTTCGACTGGGTCGCGCACGACACCTATTTCGTCGTCGCGCATCTCCATTACGTGCTGATCGGCGGGATGGTGTTCCCGCTCTTCTCCGCCCTCTACTACTGGGTGCCGGTCGCCTCGAAGCGGCAGCTCTCGGAGAAGTGGGGCCGCTGGGTCTTCGGCCTGATGTTCGCGGGCATGAACATCGCCTTCTTCCCCATGCACATCGCCGGCCTCATCGGCATGCCGCGGCGCGTCTATACCTACCAGCCCGGCCTCGGGCTCGACCCGTACAACCTCGTCTCGACGATCGGCGCCTTCATGTTCGCGGCGGGCGTGGCGCTGTTCCTCATCGACATGCTGCGCAACTTCCGGCCGGGCGGGGAGAATGCCGGCAATGTCTGGCGCGCCCCGACCCTCGAATGGCTGCCGAACGGCAACTACAACACGCGCTCGGTGCCCTGGATCGCGAGCCGCGATCCGCTCTGGGACCAGCCGAAGCTGCCGCAGGAGGTCGAGGAGGGCCGCTGGTACATGCCCGGCACCGTGACGGGGCGGCGCGAGGCGCTCGTCACGAGCCCCATCGAGGCGCGGCCGCAATACATCCTCATCGTGCCGGGTCCCGGCTGGGCCCATGTCCTCGCCGCCGCCTTCACGGCCGCCTTCTTCGCGCTCCTCACCGTCAAGGCGAACTACCTGGCCCTCGCCTGCGGGATCGCCGGCATCGGCTGCGTGATGTGGTGGCTCTGGCAGCTCGATCCGGGGCCCATCGTGCCTCCGGCCGATATCGGGGGCGGCGTGACCCTGCCCGTCTACGCGACCGGGCCGAGCAGCCATTCCTGGTGGGCGATGGCCGTGCTCATGGTCGTGTGCGGCATGATCTATACCTGCCTCGTCTTCTCCTACCTGTTCCTCTGGCTCGTGAACCCGACCGCCTGGCCGCCTGCCGGCGTATCGCTGGCGCCGGGCTGGGCCGGGCTGGCCGGCATCGGCCTCTACGCCCTATCATCCCTGCTGATGTGGCTCGCCTATCGCCGGCTCGGCGGGCCGGACCATCGGCCCCTCATCGTGCCCGTCCTCGTCGCGGCGGCGCTCGTCCCGGCTCTCGCGGCGGGCGCTCTCGGCCTCTGGGCCGAGCTGTCCGTGGGGCTCGACCCGAAGGGCTCCGCCTATGGCGCCGCCGTCACGACCATGCTGGCGATGCAGATCCTCTTCGTCGGCATCGTCGTGCTGATGGCGGGCTTCACGCTCGCCCGCTGGTGGGCCGGCAAGATCGACCGGGTGCGCCGGTCGATCTTCGATAACGTGACGCTGTTCTGGCACTACACGACGGGCCAGGGGATCGTTGCACTGACGGTGATCCACGGCTTCCCTCGCCTCGCGGGAGGCCTGTGAGGTGGAGCGCCACCGGCCCACGCTGCGCCTCCTGGAGACCACGGGCGGGTTCCTGGCCTGGGGCGCCCAGTTCACGATCGTCTACATGGCCGTCTCGGTCGCCTGCTCCCGCGGCTGGGGTGGCCAAAAGCTTCTCGGATTGCCGGCCCTTCCGGCCGTGATCGTGCTGGCGACCCTCGCAGCCCTCGCGGCCGCGGCTACCCTGCTCCTCCTCGGCCTCAAGCGCCGAAAGGGCTCGGGGCTCACGGCGAGCCAGGACTTCCTGAACAACGTCACGATCCTGGTGAGCGCGCTCTCGCTGGTGGCGATCGTCTACAACGCGCTCCCTGGCCTCCTGCTGCCGAGTTGCTCCTGACGGAGGCGCCGCTTGACCTTCCAGCGGTGGGAAGCGGCAGGGTTCCGCCATCCCGGCTTCGAAGCCGGCCTGGAAGGACCAAGATGAAGACCGTTACCCTCCTGGCAGCCGCCCTCGCGCTCGCCACCGCGAGTTCCGCCTCCGCGCAGCATGCCGGGCATGGCGGCCATGCCCATCACGGCGAACAGGCCGGCTCGGCGAGCCACGCCGGCCATGCGACCGCGGGCGGCGGCAAGCATGGCGGCGGCGTGAAGTGCCATGGTGGCAAGGCCAAGCACACCCATGCCGGCGCGCCCCGGGCCAAGAAGGCCGGCGCCTCCGCCGAGACCGCCTCGACTCGCGAGTTCAAGGAGGCGCACGCGCGCATGATGAGCGGCATGGACCAGCCGTTCACGGGCGACGCCGATATCGATTTCCGCGTCCACATGATCCCACACCACCAGGGCGCGATCGACATGGCCCGGGTGGCGATGCGGCACGCCAAGGACCCCTGGACGCGCCAGCTCGCCGAGGCCGTGATCGTGGAGCAGCAGCGGGAGATCGCCGAGATGCAGGCCTGGCTCGCAAATCGCGGCGTCGCGGCCCCTGCCGGCGGCCAGCCGCGCCACATCATGGGCTCCGACGCCTACCGTACCCTGCACGAGGAGGCGGGCACGCGGGGCGAGGCGCGCGGCCAGTCCTGGGCGCCGGGCTCGGGCATTCGGTAGGCGTGCAGGCCGCGACGGGTGGCGTCGACCGGCAGGGTTGGCGTCAGCCCGTTGCGGCCGCTCCGCGTCTCACCGAAAGCGGGCTGTTTCCGCGCTGCTCAGGGCGTCAGGGGTAGTGCCTTGAGCTCCTTGCGGGCTGTGCCGAAGCTGCCGAGTTGATACACCGACGCGCCGGTCACCCCGAATGTGAATGCAGGGAATGGCTCGGCCAGCATCTTGTTCAAATAGGCTTCCGTGGCGACGCCGGTCGTCACGTGCGGATTGAAGTGCTGGCCGGCCGCCATGGTGACGAAACGGGACACATACTCGATCAGGGCCGGTTGAATGTCGCGCCCGTTCTCTTCGCTAAAGAACGCGGCGGGAGTGCCGGTCGGGACGGTGTAGGGTTCGACGGCGGCGATCAGGTTGCCTTGCAGGCGACGCAGATCGTCGGTCGGTTCGACCACGATGCCAGCGAGGCCGACGGGAGGCGATGGAATGTAGTAGTATTTCACCGCCTTCATCGTCCAGTTCGTGGGCTTAGCCTTCGCCAGCACTGCATTTGCCGCCGCAAACACTTTGTCGAGATCGTCGGTGCGGACGAATTGCTGCAACAGGGTCACGTGCTGATGGTGCGTCGCGTCCAGCGCAAAGCCCTCGGGAAAGGATTGCCGCAGGCGCTCGTTGGCGGCCTTGGCGTGCTGCATCATGGTCGCGTCGGGTTCGAGTGCGATGTCGATCGCGGTCACTGCGACGGGTTGCGCCGTTGCGGCGGCGGCGATGAACAGCGGCGCTATTGCTGCGGCAACCGATCCGGCGCCGAGCAGGACGGAACGGCGGTGGACATGCTTCCCGGAAGCCATCTCTCGTCCTCCCCTCGCCGAGCAGAACGCGGCGGTTCGGCCGACCCATGCTCGTCCGAGACGAGCGCCTGCTTGATCGCTTTGGACAACGGCCAAGATGCTGGCGGCGATGCGTCAGCGGGCTTGGGACATGCGGGCGGGCCCTTACTTGAAAGCGGGTGCGGGGCACGCGAGGGAGCCTGCAAGACTGCAACGCCGCGCCGCTCGCGACCCAGAAATCCTCGAGGCTCTCGAGGGTAGCGCCCGCCCGAGAATGCCGCCTTGATCCGGATCGACGCCTTTCTGTCCTTCAACCTCGCCGTTGTGCTGCTTCTCTGCGGCAAGGCGCTGGTCATGAAGCTGCCGCTCCTGCAGCGGTACTCGATACCCGAGCCCGTCGCGGGCGGGATCCTGTGCGCGGCGGTCGTCGGCCTGATCTATGCCCTCTCGGGAACGAAGATCCTGTTCAGCCTCGGGGTTCGGGACTTTCTGCTCCTCATCTTCTTCGGAGGGATCGGCCTCAACTCGGACATCCGCTCCCTGCTGCGCGGCGGAAAGCCCCTCGGCATCCTCGTTCTGCTCGCGACCGTCTTCATCCTCGCGCAGAACCTCACCGGAATGGGTGTCGCCTCGCTGTTCGGGCTCGACCCCAAGGCCGGGCTTATGGCCGGCTCCATCTCGCTCACGGGAGGGGTCGGGACGACTCTTGCCTGGGCGCCGATCTTCGTGCGGGACCACGGGATCGCCAACGCGCTCGAGATCGGGGTGGCGGCCAACACGGTCGGTCTCGTCGCCGCCTGCGTCATCGGCGGTCCGATCGCAGCCTTCCTCATCAAGCGTCGGCACCTGAAATCGGCGAGCGATGCCGCGCTGGAGATCGGGGCGCCGAACGCGCGACGGTACGTGCCGCTGGACTATATCTCGGTGCTCTGGGCCGTTCTGGCGCTCAACCTCACGCTGATGCTGGGCGTTGGGCTCCACCGCCTCATCGAGACGACTGGCGTGACCCTGCCGACTTTCGTGAGCTGCCTGCTGGCAGGTATCCTGCTGCGGAACCTCACCCCGATTGCGGTCGGCCAGGCCCTCAATCGCGCCTGGCCGGGCATCGGCCAGGGGCTCGCCCTGCTCTCGGACCTCGCGCTGGGCATTTTTCTCACCATGGCCCTGATGGGGCTGCAGCTCTGGGAACTTCACGGCGCGTTCCTGTTCATCGCCACCGTGCTTGCGCTGCAGGTCGGCCTCACGATCGCCTACGTGATCCTGGTCGTGTTTCCGGCCATGGGCCGCGACTACGAGGCCGCGGTGGTCTCGGCGGGTTTCGGCGGCATCACGCTGGGTTCGACGGCGACGGCTATCGCCAACATGGCAGCGGTGACTCAGCAATACGGTCCCGCACCCCGCGCCTTCATCATCGTTCCGCTCGTCTGCGGCTTCTTCATCGACATCATCAACGCGATCATTGTGTCGGCTTTCCTGAGCTGAGAGGCGGCGCGCTGGCCTCCTCGCCTGCGTGCCGCTCGCTGTGGAAGGTCGGGCGGCGGCGATGGGCGGCCGCGAACCAGGCGGCCCAGAGGATCGCAAGGCCGGGCGGGACGAGGAGGTCCCAGAAGGTGAGCGCCGGGTCCGGGGCAGCGGGACGCAGGAGCCACAGCATCTTGAGGCCATAGGCCAGGAGGCCGAGGGCGCTTCCGGCGATCATCGTCCGGTGCCCGACCCCGATGGGGATCAGCAGCACGAGGGCGAGGCCGAGGGCGGCGAGCGCGGCCTCGAGCGCGAGGAGCCAGGAGCCGGAACGCCGGAGATACCAGGCGGCCTCGCCGGGAAGGTTCGCCAGCCACACGATCAGGAACTGCGCGAACCAGGTCCAGATCGCCAGCAGCATCAGGGTCACGAGCGCGCGTTCGAGGCTCACCATGCGGTGGCCCGCCGGGCTCTCGCCGCGCAGCAGCGACAGAAAGATGCCGCCTGCGAGCGCGGCGAGGAGTTGCGTCAGCACGAAGGCCCAGGGGAACAGGCCGGATTGCCAGCGCGGCTCGCGCGCCATGATCCAGTCGCCGGCGGCGGCGGTCGCCGTGACCGCGACAAGCGCAAGGCCGATGGCGCTGGCGCGCCAGGGGTGGCGCGTCCCCGTGATCCAGTAGGCGAGCGCGGACCAGACCGCGAGGTAGAGGGCCGAGCGGAGGAGGATCATGTCGGGCCGCAGCACGGCCTGGCGGAGCCCGCTCATTCCCGTCGCGCCAGGGTCGGCGAGCCAGGGATAGAGCTCCGGCAGCCGGACCGAGAGCGGCAGGGCGAAGAGGGCGAGAAGCGGGACGGTCCGGGCCGCCGCCTCGGCCTCGGACCGTACCGGATCGAGCCAGTGTTCGCCGAGGATGTGGCCGAGCATCAGCACGCCGAGGCTCCCGACCGCGAGGCCGCTTCCGACCACGAAGGCGAGATACCAGGCCTCGACGGCCGGTCCGGACGGGAGCAGGAAACCCAGGGCCGAGGCCGCCGCCCCGCAGGCGACGATGATCGCGACTCGCGTCCAGGAGACCGGGCCCGCCCGCCCCTGGTCGGTCTCGCTCATGGTGCATTCCCCAGGCGCGAGACATGCTCGGCGATGGCCCAGGAATCCGCATTCCCGACCTGCTCGGCCATCGGCCGCATCCTGCCGTGTCCATGGCGAATGACGTCCACGATCCGGTTCGGGGAGCGCGCCGCCTCGTCCAGTTTCGCGAAGGGGAGCGGGGCCGGGAAGCCGCGCCGGACGACCGGCCCGTCGCCACGGCCGGCAGGGCCATGGCAGGGCGTGCAGAACGCGGCGTAGGCCTCCGCGCCTCGCGCCAGCAGGCCGGGCGTCACGGCCGGCCTCTCCGTCGAGGCGCCCGGGAAGGGGCGCGGCACGGAGCCTTCCGGCAGGGTGCCGGAGGGCCGCATGACGGCGCGCGTCGCAGCGTTCTCCGGCCGTTCTTCCGTGCCGCTGTCGCAGGAAGCCGCGACCAGGGCGACGAGAGCCGAGGCGAGCAGCGCCCTCACGCTTCCACCTCCGCCACACGCCGGGGCTCGAGCGCGGCGAGGAAGCGGCCGGTCGCGGCCGCATCGAAGAGCGGGTCCTCGCACCGGATCACGAGGAAGAATCGGTCCTGCGAGGCGCGTTCGAAGCCCGGCACGGCGAAGACCGGGTGGTCCAGCCGAGGCAGGCGCAGGATGACCAGCATGCCGATCAGGGTCGCGGCGCCGGCCCACAGGATCGCCACGATGATGGTCGC
The DNA here is from genome assembly GCF_049446235.1 of Enterovirga sp. CN4-39. Classification (NCBI taxonomy): domain Bacteria; kingdom Pseudomonadati; phylum Pseudomonadota; class Alphaproteobacteria; order Hyphomicrobiales; family Methylobacteriaceae; genus Enterovirga; species Enterovirga sp. CN4-39. The sequence continues at coordinate 92,394 of NZ_JBMSEF010000018.1, forward strand.
CGGGATGAAGGCCGGCCAGGCATGGAGCGGCCGCCCGCCGACATTGATCGGGTAGTCGACGGCGTTCATCCAGTATTGGAGGAAGTATTGCAGCGCCGCCCCGAATGCGCCGGCGAGAACCGCGATCCAGGGCAGGACGCGCGGGTGGTAGCCGAGCGAGCGAGCGAGATCCCGCATCGGGAACGGCGCATAGACGTCGAGCCTCGCATAGCCCGCCTTCCGGGTCGCTTCCACGGCGCGCATCAGGGCCTCGTGGTCGGTGAATTCCGCGATGAGGCCGTGGAGCGGCGCCGCCATCACGCGCGCTCCATATGCTCGTCGTGCCGCGCCTCGAACATGGAGACGACCGGCAGGAAGCGCGCGAACAGGAGCAGCAGCGCGGCAAAGAGCCCGATCGTGCCGGCGAGGAGCCCCGTCTCGACGAGGGTCGGCGTATAGCTTCGCCACGTCGAGGGCAGGTAGTCCTTCTGCAGCCCGCCGATCAGCAGCGAGAACCGGTCGCACCACACGCCCGCATTCACGCCGATGCCGGCGAGAACCGGGACGAGAAGGCCGATGCGCCACGAGCGCCGCCAAAGGAGTTGGGGCACGAGCACCATCAGCAGTGTCGCCGCGATCGCGTAGCCCGCATATGGGCCCGTCCAGCGGTTGAGCATGGCCTCGCGGCGGACCGGCTCGGCCATGAGCGCCGCCAGGATCTCGTCGAGGAACAGGTAGCCCGCCACGAGCCCGCTCCCCAGGACGAGCTTGCCGAGAAGGTCCATGTCCTCGTCGTCGATGACGAAGCCGAGATCCAGCGACCGGCGCAGGATCGCCGCGACGAGGAGGACCGTCGCGAGCCCCTGGGTGAGGCCGGAGGCCACGAACTGGAGCGGCAGCCGCGTGTCGTGCCAGCCGGGCACGAGGGTCGAAGCGAATTCGAACGCGACCGTCGACTGCATCACGAGGATGAGCGGCAGGACGAGGATCGCGGCGATCCGGTACGCGACCTGGTGATAGGCCCATTGCCGGAGCGAGAAGCGCCAGCCGAGCGCCAGGATGCCGTAGACCCGCGCCGCCCTGACGGAGCGCGCGCGGTCGCGCAGGGTCGCGAGATCCGGGATCAGCCCGACATACCAGAGGAGCGAGGTGATGATGACGTGGGTCGAGATCGCCCAGAAATCCCAGGTGAGCGTCGAGCGGAATTGCGGCCAGACCTCGAAGGTCGCGGGATACGGAAAGGTCCAGTAGAACAGCCAGGGCCGCCCGAGATGGATGATCGGGAACATGGCCGCGCAGGCGACCGCCATCAGGGCCGCACCCTCCGCGAAGCGGTTCACGGCGGTGCGCAGGTCGTGCCGGCGGAGCACGAGGATGGCGGCGAAGAGCGAAGCGCCGTTCGCGACGCCGATCCACCAGGCGTAGTTGATGAGGTCGAAGCCCCAGACGAAGGGGATGTTCACGCCCCACACGCCGACGCCGCGCAGCCAGGAGGCGCCGAGCGTCACGGCGAGCGTCAGAACCATCAGGCCGGACAGTCCCAGCGACAGGCGCCAGAGCGGCCCGAAGCCCGGCGAGAGCGGCTTGTCCGCGATGCGCTTCGCGGCCGGGGCGGTGACGGCCTCCTCGCTCACGGCCCCTCCCCGCCCGGAACCACGCGGGCCAGATAGGTGGTGCGGGGACGCGTGTTGAGCTCGCCGAGCAGGGCGTAGTTGCGCCCGCTCGCCTGCGCCCGCGCCACGGCGCTCTCCGGGTCGGCGAGGTCGCCGAACACGATCGCCCGCGTCGGGCAGACGCTCGCGCAGGCCGTAGTGATCTCGCCGTCGCGGATCGGGCGGTCCTCCATCCTGGCGGCGATGCGGGTCGCGGCGATGCGCTGGACGCAGAAGGTGCACTTCTCCATCACGCCGCGGCTGCGGATGGTGACCTGCGGGTTCGCCGCAGCCTCGGGTACAGCATAGGGGCCTTCCCGGGGGTCGCTGAAATTGAAGCGGCGAACCTTGTAGGGACAGTTGTTCGAGCAGGTCCGCGTGCCGATGCAGCGGTTGTAGACCATCTCGTTCAGCCCCTCCGTCGAATGGACGGTGGCGTTGACCGGGCAGACGACCTCGCAGGGCGCGTTCTCGCAATGCATGCAGGGTACCGGCTGGAAGGCCGTTTCATATCCAGCACCCTCCTCCGCCTCGTAGCGGTCGACGCGGAGCCAGTGCATCTCCCGGCCCTTGGCGGCGTCCTCGGGCCCGACCACCGGGATGTTGTTCTCCGACTGGCAGGCGACCATGCAGGCATTGCAGCCGATGCAGGAATCGAGGTCGATCGCCATGCCCCAGGCATGCCGGCCGGGAGGCCAGGCCGGGTAGAGCGATGCATCGGGCGGGCGGTCTTGCAGGTCCGCCCCGCGATCCTCGACAATCCGCACGATCTGCCGGCCCGCCATCGCGGCATGGTGCTGGGTCGTGATGAGTTCGTCCCGCCCCGCGGCCTTGAAGACCGTCCCGCTCGCGATCCAGGGATCCTGTGATCCTCGGACGCGATACGCATCGAAACCGACATCAATCCCGACGCGGCCTGCGTCGCGCCGGCCATAGCCGAGCGGCAGCGTGACGGCGCCCTCGGCATGGCCGCGGAGCGGCCAGACGGGACATTGCAGCCTCCGTCCCGCGACCGTCACGTCGATGCGGTCGCCCCTCTCCAGACCCATGCTTCTGGCCGTCTCGGGTCCGACCAGGGCGGCATTGCCCCAGACCTGCTTGGTGAGCGGCTTCGGGAGCTCCTGGAGCCAGCCGTTATTGGCGTAGCGCCCGTCATGGAGCGATGGATCCGGCGCGAAGACGATCTCGATCGCCGCCTGCCTCGATTGCTCCCCCGCCCGGTCCCAGCCGGGGGCGAGCTGGACCTCGACAGGTTCCGCCGCGCTTCCCTCCACGATCCCGGCCCCGAGCGCCGCCTCGAACCGGCGCTCGAAATCGGAGCCCCAGCTCTCCCGCCAGGTTGCCGCGACCCGCTCGCGCTCGCCGAGCCCATCGCCGATGAACGCACCGAGCACGTCCTCTGGAGAGAGGCAGAAGCCGTCCCGCCGCATCGTGGGCTGGCGGAACGACACCGTGCCGTCGAAGGCACGCGCATCGCCAAAGCTCTCCAGCGCATGCGCGGCCGGCAGATGCCAGCGGCACAGGGCGGCCGTTTCGTCCCGGGCAAGGCCGAGATGAAGGGTGTTAGGCACCCGGGCGAGCTTCCCCACAAAGTCGATATCCGCCGGTGCGTCATAGGCCGGGTTGCCGCCGAGGATCGCCAGACGCGTCACGCGTCCGGCGTCGATCGCCTGGGCGAGTTCGCCGATCGAGCCGAGGTCGCGGGGAAGCACGGGCGCGATCGCCCGCACGCTCCGCCCGAAGCTGCCGAGCCGCATGTTGATCCCATGCGCCAGCGCGTGAATCTCGGACGGCTGCTCCGGCCCGACCGTCACCAGCCCCGCAGGCCCGGCCTCGCGCAAGGCGTCGGCGATTCCGGCGGCGGCCGGGTGAGCATCGGGCGAGGTGTCTCCGTTCAGCCCAGAGATGATGGCGCGGAGGAACGGGCCGATTTCGCTCGGCCGAAGGGCGACCCGCTGGTCAGCGCGAGCGCCGACGAGGCTCGGCGTCGTCTCGACGGCAAACAGCCGCGGCAGCGGCCGGCCGGTCACCCTGCGGCGCGCGGACCAATCCATCGCGTAGCGCAGACGACCCGGGCCCGCGGCGAAGAGGTCGCCGCCCACGGCCAGAACTGCGTCCGCTGCAGCGAGATCGTAGACGACATCTGCGGCCCGCCCGAAGGCCAGTTCGGCCCCGCGCGCGGCCTCGTCCCGCACCAGCGGGGCATGGGCGAAGAGGCCGATCTGCGGAAAGCGGCTGCGGAGTTCGCCGAGGAGCCGGCCGTACGTCGGGGAGGCGCTCGGCTCGACCAGAACGGCCGTGCCGCGACCGGAGGCGGCGAGAAGCGCCTCGCGCCAGCGTGCCAGTTCCGCCTGCACCTGCGCCGCGTTGCGCGGCTCTCCCGTCTCGACCGGAATTCGCGACCGGTCCGGGTCGTAGAGGGCCAGGATCTCCGCCTGCGCAAAGACATCCGCGGCGCCGAGACTCGCCGGATGGAGCGGATTGCCGTCGATCCTGATCGTCCGGCCGTCGACGGCGGTTGCGAGCACGCCCGTTCCGTAGCCGTCGCGCTCCAGCGTGGTGGCGAACTGCACCGGCTCGCCCGGAGCGAGACCCGGCGTCCGGCGCGGCTGCGAGAGGAGCGCCGCCCGGCCGGATTCCTCCCGGTTGTCGTCGCAGCCGGACAGCCCCAGCGCCGCCACCGAGGCGGCGACGAGTTGCAGCAGGGTGCGCCGATCCACCGGCCCGGCCTGCGCCACATCGGGGAAGACCTGCGCGACGAGCCGGCGGCCCTCGGGCGCGTCCGCCAGTTCGTCGAGGCCGCGTTGCCGGCCGGCGCCCTCCGTCATCGGTGGCATGTCGAGCAATCCGTGAGCCGGCTTCGCGCCTCGAGGTAGAAGGCCCTGACCTCCTCCGGGGCGCCTTTGTCGTGCGGGCCCCAGCCCATCGAGAACACCGCGCCCTGCGGCCGGATCCGGTCGGCCGGATCGCGGTGGCAGTCCAGGCACCAGCCCATGGACAGCGTCTGCGTCTTCACCGTCTCGGCCATCTGGTCGACCCGGCCGTGGCAGGTCTCGCAGGCGACGCCCTTCTGGACGTGGATCCCGTGGTGGAAATAGGCATGCGCCGGCAGCCGGTGCAGCGACACCCACGGGATCGGCACGTCGAGCGCGGCGCTCGTGCGGACGGGTTCGAGAAGGCTCGCGCCCTGCCAGATCTCGGAATGGCAGGTCAGGCAGGTCGAGGCGGTCGGCATGCCGGCCGCGGCGGCGCGCTCGACCGTGGAATGGCAGTAGCGGCAATCGATCCCGAGCGTGCCGGCATGCAGGCTGTGCTGGAACGGGATCGGCTGCCTGGCGGGCTTGCCGACGTTCCAGGCGGCATCCGACCGCGCCCAGAAGAACAGGAGCGCCGCAAGGCCAAGCCCGCCGGCCAGAACAAGGGCGATCGCAGCCCTGAAGCGCACGGTGGCTCGATGAGTGAAGAGCTGAGCCATGTGCTCCTTGAGGCGGGACCGCCCGGGAGCCTGGCCGTCGGTCCTCCCGGCCGGCAACGAAGCGCGACCATTTGCGAAACCCGATCAGCGGGTTCGGGTTTCATCCGGATGCAGCGCCGCAATGGAAAACAGGATCTCGACCGCGCATTCGACGTCCTGGTCCGGCATGTGCCCGCCTGGCTCGGCCGGATCATCGGTCGGGTACGTCAGCCGAGTTCGCGCTGGTGGCGCATCCCGCTCGGGCTCGTCTTCATCGTGTCGAGCTTCTTCTGGTTCCTGCCCGTGGTGGGAATCGAGTTCCTGCCTCTGGGACTGCTCCTCATCGCACAGGATGTGCCGTTCCTCCGTGGACCGGTCGGCCGCGCGGCACTCTGGCTGGAGCTCAAGTCCGTCCGGCTGGTGCGCTGGTGGAAGGGCCGCACGCGGCCGGGCGCGCGGGGCGGGCTCGCTCCGCTGGCCTGAGCGCGCCTCGACCCCGTTCAGTCGATCCCGACCAGCCAGGTCACCGCGATACTGATCAGGACCAGCGCCACGAGGGAGATCACCACGCAGGCCGAGATCGGGCCGCCGATTTCCCGCATCGTCTTCACGTCGACGCCCAGGCCAAGGGCCGCCATGGCGACGATGGTCAGGATCTTGGCAGCGCTCGTCGCCGGGGGGACCACCGCATCGGGCAGCCATCCGGCCGACCGGATAGCTGCAAGCGCCACGAAGGCGAGGATGAACCAGGGAACGAGGCGCGACAGCTGCAGCTTCGGCGCGCCATGTGCCCCTCCCTCGGGCCGGTTGTGCAGGATCGAGAGCACGAGCAGGAGCGGCGTCAGCATCAGCACCCGCGTCATCTTCACGATCGTGGCGATCTGCGCGGCGCCGAGCCCGACGGGCAGGGTCGCGGCCAGGACCTGCGGCACGGCATAAACCGTGAGGCCCGCGATGGTGCCGTATTGCGCGTCCGACAATCGAAGCAGGGGGACCAGGAGCGGCAGGCCCAGCACGACGAGCACGCCCAGCACCGCCGTGAAGGCGATCGAGCCCGCGATATCCCGGGCACTTGCCCCGATGACGGGAGCCACCGCCACGATCGCGGAATTGCCGCAGATCGAGTTTCCGCTCGCCACCAGGATCGATACGGTCGAACTCAGCCCCATGGCGCGGCCGACCAGGAAGCTGATCGCGAAGGCCACCACCACCGTGGCGACCACGCCGATCAGCAGCGGACCGCCCGATGCGAGGATCGCCGTCAGGCTCACGGACGCCCCGAGCAGCGCGACGGCGATCTCGAGGATGAGCCCGCCGCTCAGCCGGATACCGCCCACCCAGGCCCGGCCAGGGACCCAGAAGGTCCGAACGGCGACACCCAGCAGCAGCGCGATCACGAGCGCATCGACGAAGGGGAAGCCGAGGAGCGCAGCCTCGATCCGCTCGATCAGGAGCGCCGCCCCGGTAAGGCCGATGCAGAGGAGCAGGCCGGGAGCGGCATCGCCCACATGGCGGCGAAGCCGGCCGCCGCGGGGATCGGACATTGCCACGCCGCTACGCTACGCCGGGGAGGCAGAGCCCGCGCCCGGCGATCGTGAAACATGCGGGCAGGCGAATGCGCGCCGAACAGCCAGATCGAACCCGCGGCATGGATCACCTTCCGAGAAAGCTGGAGGCGAAAGCCGCCATCGACCTCGCGCTTACGGACGCGCGTTCGGCCTCGATGGCCGGTTTCCGCTTCCGAAAGGCGACCGCGTGGTGGAACAGCGCGCGCGACGATTCAAGCCCGATCTTCGCCCCGGCTACCCGCGGGTGAGCGACCGTCCCCCTTCGGGCCAAGCGGAGGGCACGGTGTCGCTTTCACCAATGCGCCATCGCGGCCGTCAGACCGCGATGGCGAACTCCACGATGCCTTGCGGGCGCCGCCTATGCGACGTCCGTCGAGAGCGCTGCCTCGAGCTTTCCGAGGCCCTCGACCAGGATGTCGTCCTCGACCGTGAGCGGCACGAGGATCCGGATCGTGTTCGCGTTCGTGCCGCAGGACAGGAGGATGAGCCCGTTCTCGTAGGCGCGCTGGACGACACGCTTGGTCATCTCCGCATCCGGCTCGCTCGCCCCGCGCTCGCGCACGATGTCGAAGGCGACCATGGCGCCCAGGCCGCGGACGTTGTCGACGGGAACGATGTCGTTCCGGCGCGGCAGGGCCTGCAGGCGAGCCATCAGCTTCTCGCCGAGCTGGCGCGAGCGCTCGATGAGGTTTTCCTCCTCGAAGACCGAGATGACGGCGAGCGCGGCCGCGCAGGCGAGCGGGTTGCCGGCATAGGTGCCGCCGATGCCGCCCGGCGCAGCGGCGTCCATGAGGGAGGCCCGGCCGATCACGCCCGAGAGCGGGAAGCCGCCTGCGAGGCTCTTCGCCACGCAGATCATGTCCGGCTGCACGTCGTAGTGCTCCATGGCGAACATCTTCGCCGTGCGGCCGAACCCGGTCTGCACCTCGTCCGCGATGAAGACGATGCCGTGCTCGTCGCAGATCCGGCGGATTGCCCGCATCAGCTCGGGCGGCGCCTGGTGGAAGCCGCCCTCGCCCTGCACGGGCTCGATGATGATGGCCGCGATCCGTGCGGGATCGACATCCGCCTTGAAGATGTAGCCGAGGAACTTCAGCGCCTCGTCGACCGACACCGAATCCGGACCAGCGGGGAACGGCACGTGCCAGATTTCGGGCACCACGGGTCCGAGGCCCTTCTTGTAGGGCACGACCTTCCCGGTCAGGGCCGAGGCGAGCGCCGTGCGGCCGTGGAACGACCCCGTGAACGCGATGACGCCGCTGCGGCCGGTAGCGGCCCGCGCCATCTTCACGGCGTTCTCGGTCGCTTCCGCGCCCGTCGTGAACAGGGCGGTCTTAAGCGGCCCGTCGATCGGCGCGAGCGCGTTCAGCTTCTCGGCGAGCTCGATATAGGGCTCGTACATCAGCACCTGGAAGCAGGTGTGCGTGAAGCGGTCCATCTGCTCGCGGACGGCCTGCAGCACCTTCGGATGGCGGTGCCCCGTGTTCAGGACCGCGATGCCGCCGGCGAAATCGACATAGCGCCGGCCCTCGACATCCCAGACCTCGGCATTCTGCGCCCGGTCGGCCGAGATCGGCGTCACATGGCCGATCCCTCGCACCACGGCCTGCTCGCGCCGGGAGAGCAGCTCTGAGTTGGTCGCCATCTTCTTCCTTTCAGCTTCGTGCGGAGGCATCGGGGCTGGACCGGATGCCATCCTCCGCAACGATCTCGATCACGGTCGGCCCATCGGCCGCAAAGGCCGCGGCGAGGGCGTCCCCGAGCCCGGCCGGTTCAGTCACGCGCGCAAAGCCCGCGCCGTAGGCGGCGGCCAGGTGGTCGAAGCGCGGAGGCGTGATCTCGACCCCGATCCGCTCGATGCCCTGGCGGTCCATATCCTGCGCGATCTGGCCCAGGGCGGCATTGTTCCAGACGAGCACGGGCAGCGGCAGGCGAAGGTCCGCCGCCGTCCCGAGCTCCTGTCCGGTGAAGCCGAAGCCGTAATCGCCCGCAAGCGCCACGACGGGGATGTCCGGCCGGGCGAGCTTGGCGCCGATCGCGGCCGGCAGGGCGTAGCCGAGCGTGCCGAATCCGACCGGATGGATCCAGCTCCGAGGCCGCCGGGCCGGAAAGGCCTGGTTCCCGGCATAGGCGATCTGCGTCATGTCGGTGACGACGAGGGATTCGTCGGGCAAGGCCTGCCGCAGCGCCGCCAGCATCGCCAGATGCGGCGCGCGGCGCTCCAGGAGGCCGGCGTCGGAGCGCCGCCGCAGCGCCGCGACGTCGCCCGCCCAGGCGGCCTTGCCACGGCCCGCCAGCGCGCCGAGGAGATACTCCACCGCGGGGCGGACATCGCCGAGGACGGGCAGCGTGTCGAAACGCTCGTCCGAGAGCATGTCCGGGTCGAGATCCACCCGGATCAGCTTGCCCCCGATCGGCAGCGTGTCGGCCCAGTGATCCGGAACGGCGAGTTCCGTGCCGAGCGCCAGCACGACGTCGCTCCGGCGGAGCAGGTCCCGCCCGGCCTCGGTGCCGAGCCGCGCCCCCAGCGAATACGGGCCGTCGTCGGGCACGATGCCCTTCCCGGCGATGCTCGCCAGGACGGGGAGCCCGAGGAGATCGACGAGCTGCCGGATCTCCTCCGATGCACCCGCGGCGCCGCCGCCCACGATCAGGAGCGGCCGCTCTGCCTCCGCCAGGAGGCGGGCCGCGTCCTCGAGCGCCTGGGTGTCGCTCCCGCAGGGGCGGAGCCGCGCCATCGGGGCGGACCTCGGCGCGGCGGGTGCCGCCCCCACGTCGAGCGGCAACTCGAGATAGACCGGACGCGGACGCCCGGCCTGGATCCTGCCGACGCTCAGCGCGACGGCCCGGCTCGCGGAGACCGGGTCGAGGATCCGGAGGTTGGACGAGACGATGCCGCCGAGCGCCTGCGCCTGGTCCCGCATCTCGTGCAGTTCGCCGCGCCCCAGCCCGAGATGGCGGCGCTCGTTGACGCTCGCGAGCACCACCATCGGGACGCTGTCGGAATAGGCCTGCCCGATCGCGGTCGCGGCGTTCATCAGGCCTGGTCCGCTGATCAAGACGCAGAGCGCCGCCCGTCCGCTGGCCCGCGCGTAGCCGTCAGCCATGAAGGCTGCGCCCTGCTCATGGCGCGGCGTGACGTGGCGCAGGCCGGAGCGCGCGATCGAGCGGTAGAGGTCGAGCGTGTGGACGCCGGGGATGCCGAATGCGACGTCGATCCCCGCCGCCTCGAGGTCGGCGATCACGACATCGGCGGTGCTCGTCCCGTTCGTCATGCGATGTCGTCCCGTTTCACCGCCCGGGGCACATGATCCGGGAAGACGAGACGGGCTGCGTCATCCGGCTGGAAGCCGTCATGCCCGCTGCCCGTCGGCTGCTCGATGCGTATCTCGCCGAGCGGCGTATCGGCCAGGATATGCACGGACGCGCCGTGATAGGTCACGTCCAGGATCTTCGCGGACACGCCGTTGGGAAATGCCGCGGTGCGGGGTGCGAGCGCGAGTTTCTCGGGGCGGAGGCTCAGCATCACCCGCTCGCCCGCAGCGGCTTCGATGCCGGACGCCGCGAAGGTCTCGCCTCCCGCCGTGAGCAGCGCCGCGCCGCCGGCATTCGCGCTCACCGTCGCCTCGACCACGTTGCTGCGCCCGACGAAGCTCGCCACGAAGGCGGTCGCGGGCCGCTCGTAGATCTCGGTCGGCGAGCCGAGCTGGACGATGCGTCCGCGGTTCATCACGGCGATCACGGTCGAGAGCGACAGCGCCTCATCCTGATCGTGCGTGACGTTCAGGAAGGTGCGGCCGAGCTTCCGGTGCAGGCGCTTCAGCTCGTCCTGCAACTGCACGCGCAGGAGCCTGTCCAGCGCGCTCAGCGGCTCGTCCAGGAGCACGATCGCGGGGTCGAACACCAGCGCACGCGCCAGCGCGACACGCTGCTGCTGGCCGCCCGAGAGCTGCGCCGGCTTCCGGTCCGCGAAGGCGGCGAGACCGACCAGCTCCAGAACGGCCGCAACCTTCGCCCGGATCTCCGCCTTCGGGAACTGCTTCACCTCGAGCGGGAAGGCGACGTTCCCGAACACCGTCATGTGCGGAAACAGCGCGTAGCCTTGGAAGACGACGCCCAGCTCGCGCTTCTCGGGCGGCAGCCGCGCGATGTCCCGCCCCTCGAGGCGGATCGTGCCGGCGCTCGGCGACACGAAGCCGGCGATGGCCATCAGGAGCGTCGTCTTGCCCGAGCCGGACGGTCCGAGAAAGGTGACGAATTCCCCGCGCGAGACGGCCAGCGACACATCCGACAGGGCGGAGGAATTGCCGTAGCGCTTGGAGAGGCCCTCGATCTCGAGAAGCCGCGCCTCAGTATCTGTCTTGGTCATGTCGTTGCGCGCTCAGCGCTCGCCGCAGGGCGCCAGAGGCGCACGAGCAGAAGCAGCAGCGTGAGGCCGATCATGATGCTCGATGCTGCCGCGACCGCGGGATCGACCCGCTCGGTGAGGCTGCTCCAGATCACGAGCGGCAAGGTGCTCACCTTTCTGCCGGTGATGAATAGGGCGACGACCACCTCGTCCCATGAGGTGACGAACGCGAAGGCGGCTCCGGAGAGGACTCCCGGCCAGATGCTCGGCAGGACGACGCGGCGGAGCGCGAGGAGCGGTGACGCGCCGAGGCTGCGCGCGGCATCCTCGATGCGCCGGTCCACCCCGGCGAGCGACGTCGAGACCGTGATGACGACGAGCGGCGTGGCGATGAGCGTGTGGGCGACGACGACGCCGATCGGTGTGTCGATCCAGCCGAGGTCGATCCAGGTCCGGTAGAAGGCCAGGGCGTGCACGACCGGCGGCACGATCAGCGGCCACAGGATCAGCGAGCGGATCACCCCCGCGACGGACGGGCTCAGGCGCCACAGGCCGGTCGCGCAGAGGGTCCCCAGGACGGTGGAGCAGAGCGCCGTCAGGACGGCGATGCCGAAGCTCGTCACGATGCCGCCGGACCAGCGCGGGTCCTGCACGAGCTTCGCGTAGTGGCGGAACGAGATCGAATCCGTCGGCAGCGAAAGATATGTCTCGGGCGTCACCGAGACGGGCAGCACGACCAGGATCGGGGCGATCAGGAAGATGATCGCGGCCCATCCGACCAGCAGGACCAGCGCGCGGGCGAATCCGCCTGAAATGGTGCGGCTCATCGGGTTCGCTGCCCGAGCATGCTGCCGAGATCGGCCACGCGTCCGAGCGTCGCCAGCGCGGCCACCACCGTCAGCAGCAGCATCGTGGCCAGCATCGTGGCGGTGCCCCACTCGATGGATTCGTGGACGAGCACACGGACATATTCCGCCACCATCAGAACGCGGCCACCGCCCAGGATCGCGGGCGTGACGTAGAAGCCCAGCGAGAAGACCAGGGTGATGAGCAGGGCGCTGTAGAGGCCGGGCAGGCTGAGCGGAAAGAACACACGCCGGAAGATCGTGACCGGAGAAGCCCCGAAGGCGCGCGCGGCCTGGAAGAGGCGCGGGTCGATGGACTTCATGCTCGCCCAGAGCGGGAATATGGCAAAGGGCAGCATGTAGTGCACCATGCCGATCACGACGCCGATCTCGTTGCGGACGAGCTGCAGGGGCGCGTCGACCACGCCCGCCGACAGCAGTGCGGAGTTCAGGACGCCGTTGCCGCGCAGGATCGTCACCCAGGCGAATGCCCGGACGAGCACCGAAAGCCAGAGAGGCAGCAGCACGAGCACGATCATGACGCGCCGCGCGCGCTCCGATGCGAGCGTCAGCGCCGCCGCGGTGGCGTAGGCCACGACGAGCGTGATCACCGTCGTGAGGGTGCAGATGCGGATCGTGGCCAGGAGCACCCGATGGATCACATCGGACACGAAGAGCTGGCGGTAGTTCTCGACGAAGCCCGGCGCCTCCGTCACGCTCAGGCCCAGGATGCGCAGGAGCGGGAGATTGTAGAGGACGACGATCAGCAGCACGGCGGGCGCGACCAGCGCGACGCCGAGCCTCGTCGTCGAATCCATTCTCTGCAGCACGGTCCCGCTTTCCAGCTACGCCGCTCAGGCGGCTCCGTGGACGACCTTGCCGTCCACGAGGGTCATCCAGGAAGCGATCTCGGGAATCCGCTCTTCATCCACCGTGAAGACGTCCGCATCGAGAATGGCGATGTCGGCGAGCTTCCCGGGTTCGAGGGTGCCCTTGAGATGCTCCTCGCGACCGGCATAGGCGCCGTCATACGTGTAGGCCCGGAGGGCATCCCAGACGCCGACGGCTTCGGATCCATCCAGGTCCCCTCCCCGATCCGTGCGCCGGGTCACGAGCGAGTAGATGCCGCGCATCGGGTTCGGATGGCAGATCGGGGCATCGGAATGCCCCGGCGCGATCACGCCGAGTTCCTTCCAGCTCCGGTGCGGGAACATGTCCTTCATGGCGGCAGCGCCGCGATTGGCGATGTATGCCTCGCCGAGATCGTACATGAACCCCGTCGCGGAGGTCGGGATGACCCCGAGCCGCTTCATGCGCTCGCGGATCGCCGGCGGCACGCAGCAGCTGTGCTCCACCCGCATGCGGTGATCCTGTGACGGGTGGGCGGCGAGCGCCGCCTCGAACGCGTCGAGCACGAAATCCACGCCGCGGTCGCCGACGCCATCGGCGCAGACCGTGAGGCCCGCGGCGGTCGCCTCGGTCACGCGCCGGGTGAAATCCTCGGGGCTATAGAGGAGCATGCCCGTGTTGTTCTCGGGCTCGCCGACGATCGGCTTGCCGATATACGGCTCGTAATAGGCGGCGGTGCGGCCGCTGGTGCTGCAATCGGGGCACCACTCCACGCCGACGATGCGAACCCATTCGTCCCCGAAGCCCGAGCGGATGCCGCTGCGAATGACGGACTCGACGAGCCCGTCTTCCTTGCCGCTGACGATGACGCCGATGCGCATCGGGAGCCGCCCCTCGCGCCGGAGCGTCTGATAGGCGCGGATGCCGTGGGAGGTGGTGAGCGAGTTGTGGAGGGACGTAATCCCGTAGCTCAGGAATTCCGCGAAGACGGTTCCGAGGCCGGCCGCGAAGTCGTCCGCCGTATAGTCGCGCATGATCTCGTCGATCACCGCATAGGCGGCATTCTCGCGTAGCAGCCCGGTCGGCTCGCCCGTCCCCGGATGACGATCCGTGCGGCCGAAGGGCGGGTCCGGATAGTCGCCCCCGAGCTTCGCGCGCCGCAGCGCCTCGCTGCTGGCCACGCCGAGATGGCAATCGGTGCGGAACACGAAGACGGGCCGCCCGCCGCCCGCCTGGTCGAGTTCCTCGCGCGTCGGATAGCCGCCCAGCTTGTTGTCGTCGTAGCGGAAGCCTGCACACCAGGCATCGGCCGGGAGTGTGGCCGCGCGTTCGGCGATGATCGACAGGACCTCGTCCTTCGACCTCACCTTCGGGTAGCTGAAATCCGCCCAGCGATGGATGCGGGCGCCGTAGAGATCCGCATGCACGTGGCATTCGACGAAGCCGGGAAGGACGGTCCGGCCGCCCGCGTCGATGCGCACGGTCTCCGGACCTGCCCAGAGGGCGATCTCGCTCGCCGTCCCGACGGCCGCGATGCGGCCGTCCTTGATGGCGAGCGCCTCGTCGAAGCGCCCCTCCTCGACCATCGCGGCAACCTTGCCGTTCTCGATGATCGTATCAGCGAAGACCTGCATGCGGTGACGCTCTCTCAGGAGGCGACGGTGTCCAGGAAGCGCTTGCTTACCGGGATGATGTTCTCGGCGTACCAGTCGCCGTTCTGCACCACCATCAGCTTCCTGTTGTCGGGATGGGCCGGGTTCCGGGCCGCAAGCGCGGGATCGTACTGACCCTCGGCGGCCGGGTTCGCGGGCCCGTTGCCGAGCAGCTTCAGCAGCTCGATCTGTCCGGCTGGATCCTGCATGGAGGCCAGGAATTCCATGGCGAGTTTCTTGCCGGCCGGGTTGTCCTTCATCACCGACATGACGCCGGGATGCAGGAGGCCGCCGTTGAAGGTGTACTTCACGCGCCCCTTGGTCTCCTGCTCGAGCAGGTTGGCGCGGGTGTGCCAGATCTGGCCCATGACGACCTCGCCGTCGCGGAAGACCTGCTGGCTGCTGGCGCCCGTATCCCAGAGCACGAGGTGCTCCTTGATGGACTTGATCTTCTCGAGGCCGCGATCGACGTCGAGCGGATAGAGCTTGTCGAGCGGAACGCCATCGGCGAGGAGCGCCGCCTCGAGCGCGCCCGCCATGTACTTGTACATGACGCGCTTGCCGGGGAACTTCTTGACGTCGAAGAAGTCGGCCCAGCTCTCGGGCTGCTTTCCGCCGAGCGCCTTGGTGTCGTAGGCGAGGACCGACCCGTACAGGAACACCGAGGCGCCCCACTTGTAGTCGAGGCCGGGCAGCGTCTTGGCGCGGTCGAAGACCGAGTAGTCGATCTCTTCCAGCACGCCGAGCTTGCCCAGCGAGGCCTGGGTGCCGACGCCGCCGTCCAGGATGTCCCAGGTGACGTTCTTCGACTGCACCATGGCGCGAGCGCGCCCCGGGCTCGGCCCGCTGCCATCGAGGACCACCGGAATGCCGGACTTCTTCGTGTAGGGCTCGCACCAGGCCTTGCGGTACGCGTTCTCGGCGTCGCCGCCCCACATGGCGAAGACGATCTCCTTGGCGGCAGCCTGCGCGGACCCGGCGCTGCCGACCCCGGCGAGGCCCAGCAGCGCCCCGAGCTGAAGAACGCGCCGGCGGTCGAGCGAACCGCGTTCGAGCCGCTCAGCCGCGCAGAGGACGGCGTCTTCTAGATACGTCTGCACCCTGGTCATTCCCCGCCTCCGAGGCAAGTGTCTGATATGCTAGCGGCGCCTAGCTTGCAAAGCGTGGCTGCGCTGTCAATCAGGGGTAGCACGAAAGCGGGAGGACAGCATCAAAGTTAGCTCCTTCCGCAGCCGCCGCGCTACCCTCTGCCATATCAGCGCACGAAGGATCCGCGCTGGATGGCGCGCCAGACTGCGTCAGGGGTCGCGGGCATCTCGATGGCATCGACGCCGCATTCCGCGAGCGCGTCGAGAAGCGCGCCGACGATGGCGGGCGGCAATCCGACGGAGCCGACCTCGGCGCATCCCTTAGCCTTCAGGGGGTTGTGCTCGCAGGGCGTCGAATGCGTCAGCACCTCGAAGGCCGGCAGGTCGCCGGCGCGCGGAAGGGCGTAG
>NZ_JBMSEF010000019.1:0-92974 GCF_049446235.1 Enterovirga sp. CN4-39
CGACACCTGTGGCGCGGGCATCGGCCGTGACGTCGATCCGCGTTGCGGCGCTCGTTACCGTGCCCGACGGGACGGCCGACAGGGTCGCGTCGAGCCGGGCGAGCCGCCCGGCCGGAAGGCGTGCATCCTCGGCGCTCACCGTCGCGTTGACGCGCGGCGAGGTGACCGGCCCCGTGACACGGGCGTCGACGGCGAGCCGCCGGATCTCGGCACCGGACACGGAGGTCCGGGTCTCGGAATTCGGCAGGTTGCCCGCCGTGATCCGGAGGTCGGCCATCTGGTCCGCGTTCATGCTCCCGCTGATGTCGAGCCGCGCCGCGGCGGCGGTCAGCGTGATTCCCGGGACGGTCACGGCCCCGTCGTCCCCGTAGGTGGCGCCCCCGGTCAGGCGGGTTGTGCCCGCGAAGACGGGCGCCACGACGCCCGGCAGGAGCCCCGAGATCTCGGCCGTCATGTCGAGCGCGAGCTGGCGTGCAGGGCCCTGCCGGCGCACGGTTGCGCCGCCTCGTGCGCCGATGCCGGGCCCGGCATCGAAGGCGAGGCGGGAATCGAACGAGTCCAGCGTTCCCGAGCCGGTCAGGTCGAGGCGGACTGGCGGCAGGCCCGGGATGTTGATCGCGCGTGCGAGGAGACCGCCCGCGGGCTCGTCCAGCTTGAGCTCGAGGTCCAGCCGTTCGCCCTGGGGCACGAGCCCCAGCCGGGCGACGAACTCCCCGCCCGCATCGAGGCGGCGGGCATCGAACCGCAGATCGAGCCCCTCGGACGGATTGCCGAGGCGCGCGGCTCCCGTCGCCGTCAGTCGCGCCGCCGCGCCCAGGACGGGCTCGCCGAGAACGAGCTCCGCGAGGGCGAATTCCTTGATCTCGACCCGCACCGGCAGCTCGGGCAGGAGCGGCTGGTCCTCGCCCTCGACGGGCGTCTCGGCCGGGAGCGGGCGGCGGGCAATGTCGAGGATGCCGATCTCGAGCCGGTCGATCTCGAGGCGTCGGGACAGCAGGGCCAATCGCCGCCACACGATGCGCGCCCGGTCGAGCTTGAGCCACACGCCATCCCGGTCGGAAATCTGGATGTCCCGGATCGTTGCATCGGACGAGAGCGCGCCATCGATCGCTCCGATCGACACGCGGGTGGTCGGCGTCGAGAGGGCCCGGGAGATCAGGCTCGCCAGGATGCCCTTCTCCTCGTCGGCCGCCCGGGTGACGAGCGTCAGGCCGCCCAGCAAAACGAGGACGAGGCAGAGGAGAGCGAGAAGCGTCCGGCGGAAGGGCATCAGAAGGCCTGGCCGATGCTGACGTAGAGCACCGCCTCCTTATCGCCCTTCCGCGGGTTCAGCGGGAAGGCGACGTCGAGGCGCACGGGGCCAATCGCCGTCACGTAGAAGACGCCGAGACCGGCCGCCATGCGGGTATCGCCGAAGAATTCCGGGAACTGCGACGCGTAGGCGCCGCCGGCATCGAAGAAGGGCACGATGCCGATGCTGTCGGTCACCTTGATGCGGGCCTCGATCGAGGAATCGAACATCGAGCGTCCGCCGATGGTGAACCCGAACGGGCCGAACGGGCCCACGCTCTGGAAGCGGTAGCCACGGATCGATCCCGCCCCGCCCGCATAGAAGCGGTAGTTGGACGGGATCAGCTGGATCTCGTTCGGGGCGTCCAGGAAGCCGCCGCCCCGGATCCGACCGGCGAGGACGAACCGTCCTTCCTCGTCGAGCGAGTAATAGGCCGAGGCGGATGCGGTCGCCTGCGTGAAGGCAACCGACGAACCCATGAAGGCCGGGTAGGGCGTGATCGCGGCAGAGACGCGATAGCCGTGCGTCGGGTCGAGGGGATTGTTCGTGTTGTCGAACTGCATCGTGAGCGGGACGCCGATCAGCGTGTAGTCGACATTCGAGATGACGTCGCTCGTGCGGCCGCGCTCGCCCTTGATGCCCACGGTGGCGGACAGG
This sequence comes from Enterovirga sp. CN4-39, assembly GCF_049446235.1. Classification (NCBI taxonomy): domain Bacteria; kingdom Pseudomonadati; phylum Pseudomonadota; class Alphaproteobacteria; order Hyphomicrobiales; family Methylobacteriaceae; genus Enterovirga; species Enterovirga sp. CN4-39. The sequence continues at coordinate 1,949 of NZ_JBMSEF010000019.1, forward strand.
GTCTCGTCGACGCGGTAGCGAAGCGCGCCCGTTCCGCCGGCGAGCCGGGCCGTGTAGCCGCCGAAGCGCCCGCCGCCCGTGCGGTAACGCTCGGCGAGGCCGTCCACGAGGAGGTCGAAGCGAGAACCGTCGAGGGCCGGCTTCAGGAAGCTCACCGTGAAGCGGGCGCCCAGGTCCGAGAGCTTCCAGTCCCCAATATCCTTGATGCGCGTCCCGTTGTTGCGCGGGGCCAGGAAGGCGTCCGCCTGGAGCCGCAGCCGTTCCGCGCCTCCGAACAGATTGCGGTTCTCGTAATAGACCCGACCGGTGGGCCCATCGATGGTGGAATAGCCGAGCGCGTACCCGGCGGCGTTCACGGCCCGATCCGTCACGTCGACGAAGATCGGCAGGTTCCCGTTGCGATCGAGGTGGTCGCTCTCGCGGATCCGGACCGACCCCGCGGCCGGAATGGAGGCGATCGACTTGCGCATCGAGTCGAGCCGCTCCGGCGAATAGGGCTCGCCCTCTTCCAGATAGATGAAGGAGCGTACGATCTCCGGGTCGAAGTTCTGGGGACCGTGGAGCGATACCGGGCCGATTCCGGCCTGTGGCCCCGGATCGACCAGGAAGGTGACATCCATCGTGTCCGCCGCGTGGTCGACCACGGGGGCCGGGGGCGGCGACTTCACGAGCGGATAGGATCGCCGGCGGAAATGGTCGATCAGCCTCGCGCTCGCGGCGCGGACGCGCGACGCCTCGGCCGGATCGCCTGCCTCCAGCCGAGCGACATACGAGGGGAGTTCCTCGGGCGGGAAAGGCTGGCGGGTGCGCTGGTCCAGCACCTGGACGTTCCGCATGCGGAAGAGCGGGCCCGTCTCGGCCACGATCTTGACGGGCACCCGGGCGCGGTTGCGGAGTGCATTGGCGGCACGCACGGCGGCCGGGCTCTGGAATTCCCCGATCCGGACCGGCACGCCCGCGATGTCGATGGCGACCGTGGCATCGTAATAACCCGCGCCCCAGAGGGCATCGATCAGCGGGGCGAAATCGGCCGTGGCGCGCTGGAGCAGGGTCTCGCCCTCCGGCGGGGCGTCCTGGCGCAGGCGGTAGAGGTTCGAGGCGTCCTGAAGCCGGTTCTCGACACCGTCGTCGCCGCGCACCTCGAAGGTGACTTCGTAGGGAAGCGTGGACGCCGACGGGGCCGGCGGCTCGTCCGATCCGAACAGGCCGAAGAAGTCGAAGGCCAGTGCCGGGCCCGACGGAGGGATGACCGAAAACGCTGAAAGTACAAAGGCCGCGGCGATGCTCCTTCGCCAAGGCCGGTACGCAAAAGCCATTCACCCTCCCGCCGCCGCACAGGCCTGGATGCCTGCTCGGCGGGTCGATCTCTTCACCCCGGGTTGCCAGCGGAGGCTAGCGCTCATCGCGCGAGAAGGCCACGCCGCGCGGGCTGTCCGTTCGCATTCCCGGTCCGGGATGTCACCCGCGCACCACACAATCCGTCCGGGTCTCGCGTAATATTGATCACCGGCTGAGGGGCGAGCCGGCGGTCTCGGTGATGTCGAGTTTGAGCAACAGATCGGATACGGCGCCGCCCAGCGAGGACTGGCGGACCCGCGTCGATGAGGGCGATGCGGCCGGCCCGATGCCGGAGGATTTCGCGCGCGCCAACGAGAAGGGAAGGGGACGGCAGGCCCAGGAGCCGCGGGACATCCCGCCCCTCGGCTGGCAGGACGTCCTCTGGCGCGTCGCCAAGGCGATCCCCGAGGATCGTGTGCTGGCGACGGGCGGGAGCGTGGCTTTCTTCACCCTGCTCGCAGTTTTTCCGGCAATCGCCGTGGTGGTGTCGCTCTACGGCCTCTTCGCCGACGCGCGGACGATCGGCGATCATCTCGTCCTCCTCGCCGGCATCCTGCCGGCGGGCGTGCTCGACCTGATCCGGGGCCAGGTCATCGAGGTCACGACGAAGCAGACCCCAGCCCTGTCCCTGGCCTTCGGGATCAGCTTCGTGGTGGCCTTCTGGAGCGCGAATTCCGGCATGGCGGCGCTCTTCGATGCGCTGAACGTCGTCTATGGCGAGCGGGAGCGGCGCAGCCTGGTCCGGTTCTACGGCACGACCTTCCTGTTCACGCTCGGGGCTGCATTCTTCGCCCTCGCGGCGATCGGCGGCGTCGTCGTGCTGCCCGTCATGCTCAAGCTCATCGGCTATGCCGGATCGGCGGAACTGATCCTGTCGGTCGCGCGCTGGCCGGTGCTTCTCCTGGTCGTGATGCTCGGCCTCGCGGTGGTCTACCGCTTCGGGCCGAGCCGCAGGTCGCCGCAATGGCAGTGGGTGTCCATCGGGTCGATCGCGGCTGCGCTGCTCTGGATTGGCGGCTCGATGATCTTTTCCTGGTACGTCGCGAGCTTCGATTCCTACAACAAGACCTATGGCTCGCTCGGTGCCGGCGTCGGCTTCATGATCTGGATCTGGCTCTCGGTCGTGATCGTGCTCGTCGGGGGCGAGATCAACGCCGAGATGGAGCACCAGACCGCGCAGGACACGACCGAGGGGCCCGAGAAACCGCTCGGCGCGCGCGGCGCCACGATGGCGGACCATGTCGGGCCGGCGCAGGCATAGATCCGCTCAGCCGCCTTGACTCTCGTCCTCCGGGACCGCGACACTCCGTTCCGACCACGACATTCCGACCGCGACATGGGGATATGATGCGACGCGCACTCGCCGCCTGCTTTTTGACGGCCTTTTTTGCGGCAGGCCCAGCCTGGGCCGACAAGGCCTCCAACTCGATCCGCTTTGCCTACGATCAGGTGCCTGAGAACATCGATCCCTATTTCAACAACCTGCGGGCCGGGGTCATCATCAGCCAGCATGTCTGGGATACGTTGATCTACCGTGACCCTGTCAACGGTGAGTACAAGGGCCAGCTCGCGACGGCCTGGAAGTATATCGACGACAAGACTCTGGAGATCGACCTCCGCACAGGCGTGAAGTTCCACGACGGGAGCGAGTTCACAGCCGAGGATGTCGTCTTCACCCTGACCTACGCGTCCAAGCCCGAGAATAGGGCAACCACGCAGGCCAACGTCAATTGGATCGAGCGGGTCGAGGCGGTGAATCCGCAGAAGGTCCGCATCTACACCAAGCAGCCGTTCCCGGCCGCGATCGACTATCTCTCCGGCCCGCTCGTCATGCATCCGGCCAAGTACTACGAGAAGGTCGGTCCGAAGGGCATGAACGAGAAGCCGGTAGGGTCGGGGCCGTTCCGCGTGACGAGCCACGTCATCGGCAAGTCGCTGATGCTGGAGCGCAATCCGGACTACTTCAAGGATTCCCCGAAGCCATCGGCCAAGGTCGGCAAGCTCGAGATCCGGTTCATTCCCGACCGGCAGACGCAGATGGCCGAGGTGATGGCCGGCGGCCTCGATTTCATCATGAACGTGCCAAAGGACCAGGCCGAGCAGATCGGCGCCGTGCCGGGTTTCCAAGCCAAATCGGGCGAGACGATGCGGGTCGCCTTCCTGCATTTCAACACGCTCCCGGACGGCCCGGTCGAGGCATTCCGGGACGAGCGCGTCAGGCGGGCCATCAACCACGCGATCAACAAGGACGCGCTGACCAAGGAGCTGGTGGGCGGCGGCTCGCGCGCGCTCGTCACGCCGTGCTTCTACGGTCAGTTCGGCTGCACCGCGGACGGCGCGACCCGCTACGACTACGATCCCGCCAAGGCAAAGGCCCTGCTGAAGGAGGCCGGTTTCGCGAACGGCCTGTCCTTCGACTTCTACGCCTATCGCGAGCGCCAGCAGGCAGAAGCTATCATCAACGATCTGCAGGCGGTCGGCATCAAGGCCAACCTGCGCTTCCTCCAATATGCCGCCATGCGCGACCAGATGCGGGCCAACAAGGTCGGGCTCGCGTTCCAGACCTGGGGCTCGAACTCGGTCAACGACGTCTCGGCCTCGACGCCGGTCTATTTCGGCGGCGGAGCCGACGACGTGAGCCGCGACGCGGAGATCCAGGGCTTCCTGCGCACGGGCGACACCTCCGTCGATCCGGAGGCCCGCAAGGCCGCGTACAAGAAGGCGCTGGCGCGAATCACCGAACGTGCCTACACGGTGCCGCTCTATACGGTGCCGAACCACTATGTCGCGTCTGCGAACCTGACCTTCAGGGTCTATCCGGACGAGACGCCCCGCTTCTGGGAAATGAGCTGGAAGTGAGGCCCTCGGGAGGGGCCCGCGGCCTCTCCCGTGCCCTTGAGGCGGCCCAGAGCAAATCCATCGCGCCCGGTGCATCGGCGAGACGAGGCAAAATTTGATCGGTTTCATCGTCCGCCGTCTCGCGGTCGCAATCCTTGTCGGGCTCGCGGTATCGATCCTGTCCTTCGCGCTCGTCCGGCTCACGGGTGACGTTGCCACCGCGATCGCGGGCGAAGGCGCACGCGACGAAGACATTCGCCTCGTGCGCGAGACCTACGGGCTCGACCGCCCCGTCATCGTTCAATATCTCGACTGGCTTGCGGGCCTGGTGCGAGGCGAGTTCGGGACGTCGTACTTCTTCAAGTCGCCGGTCATCGATCTCGTCCTCGACAAGCTTCCCACGACGCTCATCCTGGGGCTCCTGTCCTTGCTGTTCGCCCTCGTGGTGGCGGTGCCGCTCGGCGTGATCGCGGCGCTTCGGCCCAACAGCTGGATCGACCGCTTCGCGCTCGGGATCGCGGTGCTCGGCCAGGCGATGCCGAACTTCTTCTTTGCCCTGCTGCTGATCATGCTGCTGTCGATCACGCTGCGCTGGCTGCCCGTATCGGGCTCCGGGACCTGGCTGCACTTCGTGATGCCGACGATCGCGCTCGGCTATTACGTGACGCCGGCCTTCATGCGGCTGATCCGGGCGGGGATGATCGAGACGTTGAACTCGGACTTCATCCGGACCGCGCGGGCGAAGGGCGTGTCGCGCCCCCGCGTCGTGCTCCGTCACGGCCTGCGCAATGCGCTGACGCCGATCGTGGCGCTGGCCGTGGTGCAACTCGGCTACCTGCTCGGCGGATCGGTCGTGATCGAAACTGTCTTCGCGCTCGATGGGCTGGGCTATCTCGCCTACCAGTCCATCACTCACAAGGACCTGCCCGTGATGCAGGTCGTCGTTCTCTTCCTCTCGATGCTCTACGTTCTGCTGACCCTGTTTGCCGACGTCCTGAACGCCTATCTCGATCCCCGCCTGAGGGCCGGGATGTGAGCGCGGAGATCGCCTCGCCCCAAGATGCCGCGCCTCCTGCCGGGGGCCGGAAACGGAGCTGGCTCAGGCATCGCAGCCTCGTCATAGGCGGCGGGATCCTCGCCGCCATCATCCTGGTCGCTCTGCTTGCGCCGCTGATCTCGCCGCACGATCCCTACGCGCAGAACCTTGCGAGGCGGACGGTGCCCCCCGTCTGGTACGCGAAGGGCACCTGGGAGCATCCGCTCGGCACGGACGCGCTCGGTCGGGACTACCTGTCCCGGACCATCTACGGCGCCCGCATCTCGCTCCTCATCGGCGGAGCGGTGGCGCTTCTCTCCGGCCTGATCGGGACGGCACTCGGAGTCGCGGCCGGCTATTTCGGCGGCCGGGTCGACCTCGTCGTGACCTTCCTGATCACGGTGCGGCTCGCGCTGCCCGTGATCCTCGTCGCGCTCGCGGCCGTCGCCGTGCTGGGTGGCTCGCTGCCTCTCGTCATCCTGGTCCTTGGCCTTCTCAAGTGGGACCGCTTCGTCGTCGTGATGCGCAGCGCCACGCAGAAGGTCCGCTCGTTCGACTTCGTATCGGCCGCCCGTTCGGCGGGCGCCTCGACCCCTAGGATCATCTGGCGCGAGGTTCTGCCGAACGTCGTGCCCTTCCTGATCGTCACGGCGACCCTGGAGGCCGCGAGCGCGATCCTCCTCGAGGCGGCGCTGTCGTTCCTGGGGCTCGGCGTCCAGCCGCCGCTTCCCTCCTGGGGGCTCATGATCTCCGAGGCGAAGCCGTACATGTTCTTCTCCTTCTGGATGATCGCGATCCCGGGCACCTGCCTGGCCATCCTGATCTTCGCCGTGAACATGCTCGGCGACGGTCTGCGTGACGCCATCTCGCCCGACGCTGGTGACAAATCATGACCCGCCAAGCCGCCATCGCCCGCGCTCATGCGCATTTCGACGAGGGCGAGTTCCTCGCCGACCTGAAGCGCCGCGTCGCGATCCCGACGGAGAGCCAGAACCCGGAGCGCGCGCCGGAGCTCCTGCGCTACCTCAAGGAGGAGATGGAGCCCGCCTTCGAGAGGCTGGGCTTCACCTGCCGGATCCTGGAGGAGCCGAAGGCCAAGGGGCCGTTCCTGTTCGCCGAGCGGATCGAGGATCCCTCGCTGCCGACCATCTTCGGCTACGGCCACGGCGACGTGATCCGCGGGCTGGACGATGCATGGGAGCCGGGCCTTTCCCCCTGGACGGTAACCGAGCGCGGCGACCGTTGGTACGGCCGTGGCGTCGTCGACAACAAGGGCCAGCACGCGATCAACCTCGCCGCGCAGGCCGCGGTGCTGGCCGAGCGTGGCAGCCTCGGCTTCAATGCCAAATGGCTGATCGAGATGGGCGAGGAAACCGGGTCGCCGGGTCTGAGGGAGGTTTGCGCCCGCCACCGCGACCTCCTCTCCTCTGACGTGCTGATCGCCTCGGACGGTCCCCGGCTCAACGCCGAGCGGCCGACGATCTTCCTCGGCTCGCGGGGCGGCGCCTCCTTCGACCTGTGGATCGACGCCCGGGAGGGCGGCCATCATTCCGGCAACTGGGGCGGATTGCTGTCCAACCCGGCCGTCCAGCTCTCGCACGCCATCGCCTCGATGGTGGGCCCTACGGGTCAGATCCGCATCCACGAGCTCGTACCGAAGCACGGTCTGCCGGAGGCCGTCCGGCGGGCGCTCGCCGATTGCGAGCTCGAGACGGGGCCGGGCGCGCCGGAGATCGACCCGACCTGGGGCGAGCCGGGCCTGACCGGTCCGGAAAAGGTCTTCGGCTGGTGCGCGCTCGAGATCCTGGCCATGGAGGCCGGGACGCCCAAGACGCCCGTCAACGCCATTCCCCCGCGCGCCTGGGCCCGGCTGCAGCTTCGCTTCGTGGTCGATGTCGACATGGCGGATATCGTGCCGGCGGTGCGTCGCCACCTCGACCGTCATGGCTTTGCTTACGTCCAGGTCGCTCCGGCGCGCGAAGAGGTTTTCCCCGCCACCCGCCTCGATCCTGAGAATCCCTGGGTCACCTGGGCGCTGGGATCCATCCAGGCCACGACGGGCAAGAAGCCCGCGCTCCTGCCAAATCTCGGCGGATCGCTCCCGAACGATGCCTTCTCCGAGATCCTGGGCCTGCCGACGATCTGGGTGCCGCACTCCTATCCAGGCTGCTCCCAGCATGCGCCGAACGAGCATGTGCCCGTCGGCCTCGTGCGCGAGGCGCTCGGCCTCATGGCCGGCCTCTACTGGGATATCGCCGAGAGCGGCATCGGCAAGGCTCCGGCGTAGTCTGCCTAGTTCGACTCCAGCGCTTCAAGGTCTGAACAAATTCTAGGCAGGCGCAGCGCGCCTGCTTCTTAGGCAGGAGGCCGCCGCCTGCCTGCTCCTTTGTTCCTCTTCTGGCACAGCGCTTGCGCTCCTCTTGTGGGCTGCAGGCCAGCCAGAGTTGAGCATCGGAGACTCACGCAATGACAATCACGAGAAGGGGAGCATTCGGCGCGCTTGCGGGCGCCGCCATGCTGGCGGGCTCGGCTGGGGCAGCCTTCGCGCAGGACACCATCAAGGTGGGAGTCCTCCACTCGCTTTCGGGCACGATGGCCATCAGCGAGACCACGCTGAAGGACACGATGCTCTTCCTCATCGACGAGCAGAACAAGAAGGGCGGGCTGCTCGGCAAGAAGCTCGAGGCGGTCGTCGTCGACCCGGCTTCCAACTGGCCACTCTTCGCCGAGAAGGCGCGCGAGCTGATCTCGCAGCACAAGGTCGCGGCCGTGTTCGGCTGCTGGACCTCCGTGTCCCGCAAGTCGGTTCTGCCGGTCTTCAAGGAGCTGAACAACATCCTCTTCTATCCCGTCCAATACGAGGGTGAAGAGAGCGAGCGGAACGTGTTCTACACGGGCGCTGCCCCGAACCAGCAGGCAATCCCGGCCGTCGATTATCTCGCGAAAGAAGAGAAGGTGCAGCGCTGGGTCCTGGCCGGCACCGACTACGTCTACCCGCGCACGACCAACAAGATCCTTGAGGCGTACCTGAAATCCAAGGGCGTCAAGGACGAGGACATCATGATCAACTACACGCCATTCGGCCATGCCGACTGGCAGACGATCGTGGCGGACATCAAGAAGTTCGGCTCGGCGGGCAAGAAGACCGCCGTCGTCTCGACGATCAACGGCGATGCCAACGTGCCGTTCTACAAGGAGCTTGGCAACCAGGGCATCAAGGCGACCGACATCCCGGTCGTCGCCTTCTCGGTCGGCGAGGAAGAGCTCGCGGGCATCGACACGAAGCCGCTCCTCGGCCACCTCGCGGCCTGGAACTACTTCCAGTCGATCGACACGCCGGCCAACAAGGATTTCATCGCCAAGTGGCAGGCCTTCAAGAAGAACCCGAAGGCGGTGACCAACGACCCGATGGAAGCTCATGTGATCGGCTTCAACATGTGGGTGAAGGCGGTCGAGAAGGCGAAGACGACCGATCCCGACAAGGTCATTGACGCGCTGCCCGGCATCGAGGCGCCGAACCTGACCGGCGGGACCTCGAAGATGCTCGCCAACCACCACATCACCAAGCCGGTCTTCATCGGCGAGATCAAGGACAACGGCCAGTTCGACGTCGTGTGGAAGACCGACGGCCTCGTCCCGGGCGACGCCTGGTCGAAGGAACTCGAGGGCTCGAAGGACCTCGTGGCCGATTGGGTCGAGAAGAAGTGCGGCAACTTCAACGCGAAGACGGGAAAGTGCGGCGCGTAACGCGAGCGCCCGCCTCTCCCGTTTGAGGGAGCCTGCCCTCGGGGCTGACCCGCGGGTCGAGGCGCCCGCGGTAGCGGGCCACCGGGTGAGGGGCGTGCCGTCTCACCCAAACCTCTCCCCGCCGGGGAGGGGGCGTGTCGAGCCCGGCCGCGCGGTCGGCCGGGCAGCTGGTCTGAGCTTCAAACCTTCACCCAGCCCTCTCCCGCTCGGAGAGGGAACGCGTCGCAGCCTTCGGGGCTGCCGGAGTTTTCGATGCGAGGCCTTCTCGCGACCATTCTCCTCTGCCTGTTTGCGGTCCTGGTCGGCCCTATCGCCCCCGCCCGCGCGGATCCCTATACGGACGCGCTCGCGCGCTTCGCGGCGGACAGCTATTCCGACACGGAGGCCGGGATCGAGGGCGTCGCGGCGAGCGGCAACCCGCTCGCCGTCGAGGTTGTGTCCGCCCTCCAGGCAGGCCGCCTCCTGGTTCGTGCCTCCGACAAGGCGGTTTTCCTTCGCGACCCATCCGGCGCCCTGAAGGACGCCCGCACCGGCCAGTCCTCGGACGTGAATGCTGCGGACCTGAAGGCGGTGCGCGTCAACAACCGCGTGCGGCGCGCCATCGACGCGGCGATGGGGCAGCTGACATTGCGTGCGCCCGACCCTCGCCGCCGGATCGATGCCGCGGCCGCGGTGTTCAAGTCGCGGGATGTGGGGGCGCTGTCCGCGATCGACGGCGCCATCGCGGCCGAGCAGGATCCCGACGTGCTTCGCGCCTTCCGTGAGGCGCGCGCCTCCATCACGCTCGCCAAGCCCGACGCCTCCATGGCCGACCAGGTCGGCGCGGTCGAGGTCCTCCGTGCCAAGGGGGACCGGGAGGCGTTGGCGCTGCTGCGGCAGATTCCGGCCAATGCCCCGGAAGACGTGAAAGGACTCGCCAACTCCGCCGCCAGCTCCATCGAGAACCGGCTCGCCCTGCTGCAGCGCGCGCAGGATGTCGCCTACGGGATCAGCCTCGGCTCCGTGCTGCTGCTCGCCGCGATCGGCCTCGCCATCACGTTCGGCGTCATGGGCGTCATCAACATGGCGCATGGCGAGATGGTCATGCTCGGCGCCTACACGACCTTTGTCGTGCAGGAGGTGATCCGCACCCGCTTTCCTGAACTGTTCGGGGCATCGCTCTTCATCGCGCTTCCCCTGGCCTTCCTTGTCGCAGGCGCGGTCGGGGTCCTGATCGAGCGCACGGTGATCCGCTTTCTCTACGGCCGCCCGCTGGAGACCCTGCTTGCGACCTGGGGCATTTCGCTGATCCTGCAGCAGGCGGTGCGGTCGATCTTCGGTGCGCAGAACCGCGAGGTCGGCACGCCCGCCTGGATGTCGGGCTCGGTCGACCTCTGGGGCCTGACGCTCACCTGGAACCGCATCGCCATCGTGGTCTTCGCGATGGGCGTCTTCGTCGCGCTGCTGCTGGCCCTGAAGCGCACGAGCCTCGGCCTGCAGATCCGCGCCGTCACCCAGAACCGCCGCATGGCGGGCGCGATGGGCATCAAGACCGACTGGGTCGACGCCATGACGTTCGGGCTCGGCTCCGGGGTCGCGGGCATCGCGGGCGTGGCGCTCAGCCAGATCGACAACGTCTCGCCCAATCTCGGCCAGGGCTACATCATCGACAGCTTCCTGGTGGTCGTGTTCGGCGGGGTCGGCAACCTCTGGGGGACGCTGGTCGGCGCCATGGCGATCGGCATCGCGAACAAGCTCCTCGAGCCGGTCGCCGGGGCGGTGCTGGGCAAGATCCTGCTGCTCGTCGCCGTGATCCTCTTCATCCAGAAGCGCCCGCGCGGCCTGTTCGCGCTCAAGGGCCGGTTCGTGGAGGCGTGAGGGTGGCTCTGATCGTCGCGCCTCTCCTCTCCCCGCCGACGCGGGGATCGGTCGAGCAGCCCGCGCCAGCGGGCGCCCGGGTGAGGGGCAGGGAGCCGCGGCCCTACGATCGAGGCCCCTCATCCGGTCGCGCTTGCGCGCGACTCGACTTCTCCCCGTCCGGGACGGGGAGAAGAGAAGGCGTTTCCTCATGACCTCCCCCCGCCTCCTTCTCGGCCGCACCGGGTACGTCTTCCTCGCGATCGTGCTCGCCGTCGCGGTGCTCGTGCCGCTGTCGAACCTCGCGCTGCCGGCCGGCTCGCCGCTCCACGTGCCCGACTATCTGGTCCCGCTTCTCGGCAAGTATCTCTGCTACGCGCTGCTCGCGCTTTCGGTGGACCTCGTCTGGGGCTACGCCGGCATCCTGTCGCTCGGCCACGGCGCGTTCTTCGCGCTCGGCGGCTACGCCATGGGCATGTACCTGATGCGGCAGATCGGGACGCGCGGCGTCTATGCGCATCCGACGCTGCCGGACTTCATGGTGTTCCTGAACTGGAAGGAGCTTCCCTGGTATTGGTGGGGCTTCGAGCACTTCCCCTTCGCGGCCCTCATGGTGCTGTTGGCACCTGGCCTCCTCGCCTTAGTGTTCGGCTGGTTCGCGTTCCGCTCGCGCGTCACGGGCGTGTATCTGTCGATCATCACCCAGGCGATGACCTATGCGTTGCTGCTCGCCTTCTTCCGCAACGACATGGGGTTCGGCGGCAATAACGGGCTGACCGACTTCAAGGACATCCTGGGCGCGCCCGTGCAGGCGCAGACGACGCGCGCGGCGCTCTTTGCGCTCTCGGCGCTGGCGCTGGCGGGCGGCTTCCTCCTCTGCCGCTTCATCGTGACGTCCAAGCTGGGCAAGGTGCTGGTCGCGATCCGCGATGCCGAGAGCCGGACGCGGTTCATCGGGTACCGGGTGGAGAACTACAAGCTCTTCGTCTGGACCGTCTCGGCCATGCTGGCCGGCGTCGCGGGCGCGCTTTACGTGCCGCAGGTCGGCATCATCAACCCGTCCGAGTTCGCGCCCGCCAACAGCATCGAGACGGTGATTTGGGTCGCGGTCGGCGGCCGCGGCACGCTCGCCGGCGCCGCGCTCGGCGCGCTCGTCGTCAATGCCGGCAAGACCTGGTTCACCGGGATGCTGCCCGAGCTCTGGCTGTTCGCGCTCGGTGCGCTCTTCGTGCTGGTGACCCTGTTCCTGCCCAAGGGCATCCTCGGCACCTTCACGGAATGGTGGACCGGCCGGCGGAGGGCTGCGGTTGCCGAGATCGAGGACGAGGACGGCGTGGTCCGCCCCGTCGATGCGCGCGGCGCCCCGGTGCCGGCCGAGTAGCCGCCATGCAGACCACCACCACGCCCTCCCTGCTCTATCTCGACGCGGTCTCGGTCGTGTTCGACGGCTTTCGGGCGTTGAACAACCTGTCGCTCGCCATCGACGAGCACGAGATGCGCGCCATCATCGGCCCGAACGGCGCGGGCAAGACAACCATGATGGACGTCATCACGGGCAAGACGCGGCCGACCTCCGGCCAGGCGAGTTTCGGGGGCGGCAAGTACGACCTGACCAAGCTCGACGAGGCCTCGATCGCGCAGCTGGGCATCGGTCGAAAATTCCAGACCCCGACCGTGTTCGACATGCATACGGTCGAGGACAACCTGCGCCTTGCCCTGAAGGCGGATCGCCGCGCCTTCCCGACCCTGTTCTGGCGCGAGAGCCGCGCGGAGCGCGAGCGGGTGGAGTCGCTGCTCGAGCGCGTCCGGCTCAAGGATCATCGCGCCCGCAGGGCCGCCGAACTCAGTCACGGCCAGAAGCAGTGGCTGGAAATCGGCATGCTGCTGGCCCAGGAGCCGAAGCTGCTCCTCGTCGACGAGCCGGCTGCCGGCATGACCGACCAGGAGACGGCCGACACGGCCGACCTCCTGCGCGAGATCGCCAAGACGCGTGCCGTGGTCGTGGTCGAGCACGACATGGTGTTCGTGCGCGACCTCGGCGTGAAGGTCACCTGCCTGCACGAGGGCTCGGTCCTCGCCGAGGGCCCGCTCGACCAGGTCAGCGCTAACGAGCGCGTGATCGAAGTGTATCTGGGACGGTGAGGGTGGCTCGCGCCGTCATTCCGGGGCGATGCGCAGCATCGAACCGGGAACCCACATCCAGACTCCGGAGCCCCATCGTGGGTTCCGGCTCTCCGCTGCGCTTCGGCCGGAATGACAGCAGATGCTGAACGTCGAAAACGTCACCCTCTTCTACGGCGCCGCACAGGCGCTGCGCGGCGTCTCCGTCGAGGCGAGGCCCGGCCAGGTGACCTGCGTGCTTGGCCGCAACGGCGTCGGCAAGTCGTCGCTGATGCGCGCCATCGTCGGCCACCGGCCGATCGCGGGCGGGTCGATCACGCTCGAGGGGCGGGATATCGCCCGCATGAAGCCCTATGATCGCGCCCGCAATGGCATCGCGTATGTCCCGCAGGGCCGAGAGATTTTCCCCCTGCTGACCGTGCGCGAGAACCTCGAGACCGGCTACGCGCCTCTCAAGCGGGGTCAGCGCAGCGTGCCGGACGAAGTGTTCGAGATCTTCCCGATTCTGAAATCGATGATGAACCGGCGCGGCGGCGACTTATCAGGCGGTCAGCAGCAGCAGCTCGCCATCGGGCGCGCCCTGACGACCCGCCCGAAACTGCTCGTGCTCGACGAGCCGACCGAGGGCATCCAGCCGTCGATCATCAAGGATATCGGCCGGGCGATCTCGTACCTGCGCGAGCGCGGCGACATGGCGATCCTCCTGGTCGAGCAGTATTTCGAGTTCGCGCGCGACCTCGCGGACCGCTTCATCCTGATGGAGCGCGGCGAGGTGGTCGTGTCCGGCGGCAGGGCCGAACTCGCAGGCGACGATGTCCGGCGTCGCATGGCGATCTGACGGTCGCGAGCGGGCCAGAGTCATAGCCGGGCTTGTCCCGGCCACCCCGATATTGTTTGCACCCCCGAGCCGATCCGCGATCGGCCCCTCCTCTGCGCCGACGGCTCGATTGATCTCGCATTTTTCCGAACGGGGTGGCCGGGACAAGCTCGGCCAAGACACCGTTCAGCAATCAACCCGCCGCCAGCGGGCCGATGCCCGCATCGCGCTCGGCGTCGAGCGGCTCGGGGCTGCGACGCGCGTCGTGCGCATCGCCGAGACCGGCTCGGCGCGCCTGAGATTGCCCAAGACCGAGGGGCCGGCGCTGGAGGCGGTCACCATCAACACGGGCGGCGGCATTGCGGCCGGCGACCGCTTCGCAACGCATATCGAGGTGGGAGGCGGCGCCCAACTGGTCGTCACGACGGCCGCGGCCGAGAAGATCTACCGCTCCGAGGGCGACACGGCCGAAATCGCGACGACGATCCGAGTCGCGAATGAGGGGCGCCTCGACTGGGTGCCGCAGGAAACCATCCTCTACGACGCAGCGCGGCTTCGGCGCTCGCTGGAGGTCGCGCTGGAGCCGGGCGCATCGGCACTCCTGTTCGAGGCGACCGTTTTCGGCCGGGCCGCCTTCGGCGAGACGATGCGCAGCGGGGCCTATGCGGATCGCTGGCGCATCCGCCGCGGCGACCGCCTCGTCTATGCGGACACGCTCCGCATCACGGGCGTCATCGCCGACCAGCTCGCGAAGCGCACGACGGCCTTCGGCCGCCGCGCGCTTGCAACCATCGTCTATGTGGCGTCGGATGCGGAGAGCCGGATCGAGGAGGCCCGTGCGGCTCTCGAGGACGGTGAGAGCGAGCGTGGCGCGAGCGCCTGGGACGGACTGCTTGCCGTTCGCTTCCTCGCGCCGGATATCGAGACGTTGCGGCGGGACGCCGCACGCTTCATGACTCTGTTCCGCGGCCAGAAGCTGCCGCGTGTCTGGCATCTCTGACGGAGCCGTTCGTGAACCTCACGCCGCGCGAAAAGGACAAGCTGCTCGTCGCCATGGCCGCGATGGTGGCCCGCAACCGGCTGCAGCGGGGCGTGAAGTTGAACCACCCCGAGGCGATCGCCCTCATCACCGATTTCGTTGTCGAGGGCGCGCGGGACGGCCGCTCGGTCGCGGAACTGATGGAGGCGGGCGCACATGTGCTCACGGCCGATCAGGTGATGCCGGGCGTGCCCGAGATGATCCACGACATCCAGGTCGAGGCCACGTTCCCGGACGGCACCAAGCTCGTCACCGTCCATCATCCGATCCGCGGAGCCGCGTCCGAGGACGTGCCCGGGAAGGTGACGACGCAGCCGGGCGAGATCGTCTTCAACGAGGGCGCGGAGCGCACGATCGTGACCGTCGCCAATACGGGCGACCGGCCGATCCAGGTTGGGTCCCACTACCACTTCTTCGAATCGAACCCGGCATTGCGCTTCGACCGTGAGTTGGCGCGCGGAAAGCGGCTCGACATCGCCCCAGGAACCGCGGTGCGGTTCGAGCCGGGCTCGACGCGCGAAGTCGTGCTTGTCCCGTATGGTGGAAAGCGCGAGGTCTATGGCTTCCGCCAGGACGTGATGGGGCAGGTATAGGCCGCGCCATGGCAGGGTCCCTCCGACGAGCCAGCCTTGCTGGTCTTTCTGCCTTCGGCGTCGGGGTCGCGGCGCCGGCGCTCGCGTTCGACTGCGCCCAGGCGAAGAGCAAGGTCGAGCGAGCGATCTGCGGCGACCCGGCCGCAAAGGCCGCCGATGACGCGATGAGCGCCGCCTTCGACAAACTCCGGGGCACTCTCTCCGGCGCGGAGCTGACGGCTCTGGTCCGGAACCAGCGGGCCTGGCTGAAGATGAGGGACCTGCGTTGCCAGAGCGACAGCGCCCTCGCGTCCTGCCTCCGCGAGCGCAATCTCGTCCGGGCCCGCGCGCTCTCGGCGGAGCCGGATTCCGGCCCCGGTACTCCGAACCCGCTCACGCCCGTGATCGTCGATCGCCCCGGCGGCAAGTACACCTACGCTGTGAACCTGTTCCTGTTCCGCTTCCCGGCGCCGAAATCCCCGGCCGAGAACCTGCTGAACGGGAAGGTTCGCAAGATCGTGGCCGAGGCGCCGACCAAGACAGGCGATCCTGCAAGCGCCACGCCCTACGAGTGGGAACGGAAGGCCCGGATCGCATATGCGTCGGATCGCCTGCTCTCGATCCGTATCGATGGCTACGAGATGAGCGGCGGGGCGCATCCGAACCCCTCCCTCGCGACGATCAACATCGACATGAAGTCGGGACGCGAACTGTCGATCGGCGACTTGGTCGATGGCGCGAACCGGAACGCGATCGTGTCGATGTGCGAGGAGCAGGTCGGCAGGCAGCTGCGCGAGAAGATCAGGGAAGGCGGCGACGATCCGGATGGCCCCGAAGGGAAGGCAATGCTGCAGGATCTTGCCGGCGACGCGAAGAAGGGCGTCGCAGAGACGCTGGGTGACCTCGCGAACTGGACCTTCGGCGGGAGCTCGGTGGAGGTGACCTTCATGCCCTATTCGGTCGCTCCCTACGCGCTCGGGGCGTTCACCTGCACGATCTCCTATGGAGAGCTGCGGCGGCTCGCGAAGCCTGGCTTTCCCTTGCCATAGGGTCGATCGGAGCAGAGTTTTCGGGCGGGCGCCACGCGCCTGAGGCGGGCTGAAGCCCGCCGGGATGTTGGTGAAATCAGGCCCGCAGAGGCTGGAGCCGAAAGGGAGAAAACATGCAGCGGTCTATCGAGGGCGAGGTCGCCTGGGTCACGGGCGCCGGATCAGGCATCGGCGCCGCCGCTGCAACTTCGCTCGCGTCGGCAGGCGCAAAGCTGGTGCTCAGCGGCAGAAGGCCAGAGGCTCTGGAGGAAACGGCCGCAGCAATTCGTCAGAGCGGCGGAGAGGCTTTCGTCGCGGCAGCCGATATGAGCCGGTCCGAGGATGTGGAAAGGGTGGCCGGCACGATCCGGGAGCGCTTCGGGCGCTGCGACATCCTGGTGAACTCGGCGGGCCTGAACGTGCCCAAGCGGAGCTGGGAGGAGATCGAGGCTGCCGGTATCGATGCCGTGATCGGGGCCGACCTCAACGGCCCCTTCTATTCATCCCGAGCCGTCCTGCCGATGATGCGAGAGCGACGGTCTGGCCTCATCATCCAGATCTCGTCTTGGGCGGGCCGCTACGTTTCCCGCCTGACCGGGCCGGCCTATTCGGCCGCGAAGCACGCGCTCGTCGCCCTGTCCGAAAGCATCAACCAGGAAGAATGCGGGAACGGCATCCGGTCCTGCTGCATCTGCCCGGGCGAGGTCGCGACGCCGATCATCGATAAGCGCCCGATCCCGGTCACGGCCGAGGACAAGGCCCGCATGCTGCAGATGGAGGACATGGCGGAGACGATCCTCTTCGTCGCCCGCATGCCGGCGACCGTCTGCGTGAACGAGATCCTGATCAGCCCGACCTGGAACCGCGGTTATCTCGAGGGCGTGAAGCTGTAAGGGGACGGCACCCTCCTCGTCCGCTGTCCACACGGGGCCGAAGCTTCGCTTCCGATGCTCCAGTTGCTGCCGCAGCGCGCTCCCCTTACGTTCGGGGCGTAAAGTAAGGCGAAGCGATGAAAACCTTCGAAGCGACCGTGACCTCGAAGGGCCAGGTGACGATCCCGGCGAAGCTCCGCTCCGCGCTCGGCCTGAAAAGCGGCGACAAGCTCGTCTTCCGCCGCAGCGAGGAGGGAAGGGTCGAGGTAGAAGCCTTGTCGGCCTCCCTTGGTGATCTGATCGGCATCGTCTCGCAGGCGCCGACCACCGTCGACGGGGATCAGATCGCACGCTGGATTGAACAGAGCCGGACCGCTCGATGGCGGTCCGGACGGCCGTGATCGGGCTTGATACGAACGTCCTTCTTCGGGCGCTGATCGATAAGAGTGTCTGGCCAGACGACAGTCCCGGCCATATGCGCGCGGCACGGGACCTAGTCCTTACGAGCGGCGAGACCTTCTACGTCAATTTGGTCGTGCTCGTGGAGAGCGTGTGGGTGCTTGAGAATCCACTGGCGCAGCCGAAGCCGGTGTTGATCGACATCCTGGAGAAGCTCCTGTCGGCCGCAAACGTCGTCCTTGATCATCGCGAAGCCGTCGCAGCAGCGCTCGACGGCTTCCGACGTGGAAAGCCTGGCTTTACGGATCACCTGCTTGGACAGGTAAACCGGCACGCGGGATGCGAGGCGACCGTGACCTTCGACGCACGCATGCGGCGAAGCGAGCTGTTCCGCCAACTCAAGCCGAAGACCCGATGAGCGAGGCTCCGAAGTGACCAACTCCCGACCGCCCGCGTCCCTCCCCCGTTCGGCCTATGCCGACATGTTCGGCCCGACCACGGGCGACCGCATCAGGCTGGCCGACACATCGCTGGTGATCGAGGTCGAGCGCGATCACACGACCTATGGCGAGGAGGTGAAGTTCGGCGGTGGCAAGGTCATCCGGGACGGGATGGGGCAGAGCCAAGCGCCCAACTTCGCGGGCGCCGTCGACACCGTGATCACCAACGCCGTGATCCTCGATCACTGGGGCATCGTGAAGGCCGATATCGGCATCTCCGCCGGGCGGATCGTAGCGATCGGCAAGGCCGGCAATCCCGACGTGCAGTCGAACGTCGACATCATCGTGGGCCCTGGCACCGAGGTCATCGCCGGCGAGGGCAAGATCGTCACGGCGGGCGGCTTCGACAGCCACATCCACTTCATCTGCCCGCAGCAGATCGAGGAGGCGTTGATGTCGGGCGTCACGTCGATGCTCGGGGGCGGCACCGGCCCGGCGCACGGCACCTTCGCCACCACCTGCACGCCCGGCCCGTGGCACCTCGCCCGCATGATCGAAGCGGCGGATGCCTTTCCGATGAACATCGGCTTTGCCGGCAAGGGGAACGCGTCGCAGCCGGCGGCGCTCGAGGAAATGGTGCGGGCGGGCGCCTGCGCCATGAAGCTGCACGAGGATTGGGGAACGACGCCCGGCGCGATCGATTGCTGCCTGGACGTCGCCGACCGGTTCGACATCCAGGTGATGATCCATACCGATACGCTGAACGAGTCGGGCTTCGTCGAGGACACGATCGCGGCCTTCAAGGGCCGCACCATCCATGCCTTCCACACCGAGGGCGCGGGCGGCGGGCATGCGCCGGACATCATCAAGGTCGCGGGCCTGCCGAACGTGCTGCCGTCCTCCACGAACCCCACGCGGCCCTACACGAAGAACACCATCGACGAGCATCTCGACATGCTGATGGTGTGCCATCACCTGTCGCCCTCGATCCCCGAGGACCTCGCATTCGCGGAAAGCCGCATCCGCAAGGAGACGATCGCGGCCGAGGACATCCTCCACGATATCGGCGCGCTCTCGATGATGTCCTCGGACAGCCAGGCCATGGGCCGCGTCGGCGAGGTGATCATCCGGACCTGGCAGACGGCCGACAAGATGAAGCGCCAGCGCGGCCCGCTTCCCGGCGAGACGGGCGACAACGACAACCTGCGCGCCCGCCGCTACGTGGCGAAGTACACGATCAACCCCGCCATCGCGCACGGCGTCTCGAGGCATATCGGCTCGGTCGAGGTTGGGAAGCTTGCGGATCTCGTCGTCTGGTCGCCGGCCTTCTTCGGCGTGAAGCCGGATTGCATCATCAAGGGCGGGGCGATCGCGGCCGCCCCGATGGGCGATCCGAACGCCTCCATCCCAACCCCGCAGCCCGTGCATTACCGCCCGATGTTCGGGGCATTCGGGCGGGCCCGGATGCAAACGTCCCTGACCTTCGTGTCCGGCGCCGCGGTCGAGGACGGGCTCGCGCACCGGCTCGGGGTCGGAAAGCAGCTCGTGGCGGTCGAAAATGTGCGGGGCGGCATCTCCAAGAAGAGCATGGTCAACAACGACGCGACCCCCGTGATCGAGGTCGACCCGGAGACCTACGACGTTCGTGCCGACGGCGAGCTTCTGGTCTGCGAGCCGGCCGAGGTGCTACCCATGGCCCAGCGCTACTTTCTGTTCTGAGGCGCCGGAGATTTCGAGGCGGCGATGCCGGGGGTGGGTTCTGCGAGCGGTTGGCCCGAACGCGTCTTGGTGGCACTCGGCGCCATCGCAGGTTGCCTTGGCGTCGCGCTCTCGGCGGCGGCCTCCCACGTCACGGGCGGCGGCACGCTGGATGTGTCGGCCCGCTTCCTTCTGGCGCATGCGCCAGCGCTGATCGGGCTTGCGGCAGCGATCGCGACGTATCTCGTCCATCGTCCGACGGCTCTCGCGGCCGGGAGCCTTCTTGCGGTTGGACTGGCGCTCTTCTCGGGAGATCTCGCCTCCCGCGCATTCCAGGGCGCGGCGCTGTTCCCCATGGCGGCGCCGGCAGGCGGCATCCTGCTCATAGCCGGCTGGGCGCTCGTCGCGGCCTCGGCCGTTATCGTCGGACGAAACCCAGCGTAAAACTTGCCCTTTCCCCAAGCTCAGCAATATAAAGGTGGGGACATCGGCCGATCTGCGCCGACCCGCCATCTTGCGCGCCTTACGGCGCCCTCTCGACTATTGGTTGCCGTCCGAGAAGGCCCTTGAGGCGCCAGCCCGGCGACGCGCTCGGCCTTGTGCAGCAAGGAGTACCGATATGGCGGAGCATCGCTTCATCGTGGGGCAGCGCGTGAAGGTCAGGACTCGGTTTCTCGACCGTTCGGGCGACGGGGTCTACGAGGTGGTTCGCCAGCTGCCGGCGACCCCGAACGGTGATTACCATTACCGCATCAAGAGCCCGAACGGGCAGGAGCGGGCCGTCGCGGAGACCGAACTCGCACCCGCGGGCTGACGGGCAGGATGGCTACCCCCGCCAACAGCTTCGCCCAAGTCGAGGACCCCGACCCCGATGCCGTCACTGTGACCATCCGACGAGGCGGCAAGGATGCTGTCGGCGAGGTGGAGGGTCCCATACTGGTGCCCGGAAGCGACGTTCCTCCGATCAGTTTCGGCCGCGACGGGTCCCTCGGAGCACATCAGGCCCTCGCGGTCGGGTGCCACCTCGCCAACGAACTCAGTCGGGAGGTGGTCGTGATCGACAAGAGCGGATTGTGGCAACCGGCCTGGGGTCGGCTCGAACACAGGCCTTGATCCGCTTGTGAAGGACGCCTCGGCGTCCGACTGCAGCACCGCCCGCCCGGCCAGCCACTCGCCCCATGCCAGATACGCTCGATCCATCCGACGCGGCGCCTGAGCCCGCACCGATCCGCGCGATTTCGGTGCGCGGGCATCTCGGTATCTTCACGGCCGTCCTCGCCGCCCCGATCCTGGTCTTCGTCGGCTTCCTGTTGTGGCAGATCGCCGCAAACGAGCGGACGCGCCTGGAGGACGAGGCGGGCGATGTGGCGCGCAATGTGGCCGTCGCTCTCGACCAGGAGATCGCGGGCCTGGCTGCGTCGCTGGACGTCCTGGCGCTTTCCACAAACCTGCAGAGTGGAGACTTTCAGGCCTTCTACAACCAGGCGAAGCAGTTCGCCGAGCGCCAGGAAGGGATCGCCCCGGTCCTCTTCGACCTGAACGGCCAGCAGCTCGTCAACGTGCGCGTACCCTGGGGGGAGCCGCTGCCGAGCGGAAACATGCCCATCCAGGGAGCCATTCGCGAGCCCGGGCGCGCCGTAGTGACCGATCTCTTCAAGGGCCGAGTGTCCAGCGAACTTGTCTTCGGGATAACGACGCTCGTCCGCCGGGGCGGCGCACCCGCCTATGTGCTCGCCTTCAGCCTGAGCCAGAGCCGCCTCCAGAGCATCATCGCGCGGGCAGAACATCCGGCCAGCTATACGGTCTCGATCGTGGACCGCGCCGGCGTCATCATGGCCCGCACCCCTCGGCCGGAGGATTTCGTCGGCAAGCTCGCCACGCAGGATCTTCGGGACAGCACGGTGGGGCTCGAAGGCACCTGGGCCGGTACTACGGCTGACGGGATTCCGATTTTCGGAGCCTATTCACGCTCGCGGCTGACGGGCTTCGTGGCGGCCGTCGGCATCCGGTACGCCGAGCTCAACGAGCCGCTTTGGCGGTCGCTCTCGCTCTTTGCCGCTATCGGGATCGTGATCGTCGCCCTCTCGGTCGTGCTCGGGCTCCTTTTCGGCCAGCGCATCACGGCGCCCATCCGGCAGCTTTCGGAACGGGCCGAGGCGCTCGGGCGCGGCGAACCCGTCGAACCGCTCCACACCCGCCTCGCAGAGGCGAACCAGGTCGGCGCGCGCCTCGCCTACGCCTCGCAATCCCTGCAGGAGCGCGAGGCCGATCTCCGCGAGGCGAACGAGGAGGCGCAGCGCTTCGCCTACATCGTCAGCCACGACCTGCGCTCGCCGCTCGTGAACATCATGGGGTTCACGTCCGAGCTGGAAGCCCTGCGCGAGGATACGTTCCGGCGGCTGGAAGCGTTGCGGGGACCGGACGTCTCCCCGGCGGATCAGAAGGCCGACAAGCAGCTCGGCGAGGACTTCGACGAGGCGATCAGCTTCATCCGGACATCCATCAGCAAGATGGACCGCCTCATCAACGCGATCCTGAAGCTGTCGCGTGAAGGACGCCGCGATTTCCGGCCGGAGCGCGTCGACATGACGGCCCTGATCGAGGCGATCAGGAAGAACGCCACCGTCCAGGCAGAGGCCGCGAACGCCACGATCGAGGTCTCCCGCCTCCCGCCGATCGCGAGCGACCGCCTTGCGCTCGAGCAGATCTTCTCCAATCTCGTGGAGAATGCGATCAAGTATCTCCGTCCCGGCGTGCCGGGCGAGATCGAGGTGACGGGGCGGGTCAGAGGCCCGAATGTCGTCTATGAAGTTCGCGATAACGGCCGCGGCATCGACCCCAAGGATCGAGACCGTGTCTTCGAACTGTTTCGTCGTGCGGGTACGCAGGACCGGCCAGGCGAGGGGATCGGGCTCGCGCATGTGCGCGCGCTGGTTCGACGCCTCGGCGGCACGATTACCTTGACGTCGAAGCCCGGCCAGGGTTCGACTTTCTCCGTCGTCTTGCCTAAGCGGTGGTCGGCCGAGACGCAAAGGAAGGCAGCATGACGATGCCCGTGACCATCATCATGGTCGAGGACGACGAGGGTCACGCCCGTCTGATCGAGAAGAACATCCGCCGTGCGGGCGTCACCAACGAAATCCTGCCCTTCGCGAACGGGACCAGCGCCCTCGCTCATCTCCTCGGCCCCGATGGAAGCGGCCGCGACAATGCCGGCAGGCCGCTCCTCATCCTGCTCGACCTGAACCTGCCCGACATGACGGGCGTCGACATCCTGAAGATCGTGAAGGACAACGAGCATCTGCGCCGTGCGCCGGTCGTGATCCTCACCACCACGGACGATCAGCGCGAAATCCAGCGCTGCTACGACCTGGGCTGCAACGTCTACATCACCAAGCCGGTGAACTACGAAGGCTTCGCCAACGCGATCCGCCAGCTTGGGCTCTTCTTCTCCGTGATTCAGGTGCCCGAGGCCGCATGACCGACCGGTCGCTCCGCGTCCTGTATGTCGATGACGACCCTGGTCTGGCCCGCCTCGTCCAGAAGGGGCTGGAGCGGCGCGGCTATACGGTCGAGATCGCGCAGAATGGCGACAGCGGCCTCCGCCGGATCGAGCAGGGCGGCATCGATGTCGTGGCGCTCGATCACTACATGCCGGGCCAGGACGGGCTCGAGACGCTGGCGCGCATCCGAGCGCTGCCCGATCCGCCTCCCGTCGTCTATGTGACCGGCACGCAGGAGAGCAGCGTCGCCGTTGCCGCCCTCAAGGCCGGCGCCTCCGATTATGTCGTGAAGACGATCGGTGAGGAGTTCCTCCCGCTTCTGACCGCCGCGATCGAGCAGGCTATTCATGCGGTCGGGCTGCGCCGCGCCAAGGAGGCCGCCGAGGCGGAGGTGCGCGAGGCACGGGACCGCTTCGAGGCCCTTGCGGCCGAGCGCGCGCTCCTGATGCGGGAGGTGAACCACCGCGTCGGGAACTCGCTCCAGATCATCGCGGCACTCCTGCATCTACAGGCCTCGGCCAGCCAGAACGAGGATGTGAAATCCGCTCTCGCCGGTGCGAACCGGCGCGTAATGGCCGTCGCCCAGGTGCACCGTCGCCTCTACACGTCCGACGACGTCCAGTCGGTCGCGCTCGACCAGTACCTGAAGGGCTTGGTCGAGGACCTGCGGAACTCGGCCGAGGACGGCGAGGCACACCGCATCCTGCTCGAGGCGGAAGCCGTCGAAGTCGACCCCGACAAGGCGGTCGCGGTCGGCGTCGTGGTGACCGAACTCGTGCTGAACGCCATGAAGTACGCCTATCCGGACGGGAAGGGGCCGATCCGGGTGAAGCTGCACAAGGAGCCCACGGGCCGCGTGATGCTGGTCGTGGAGGACGACGGCGTGGGCCGAGATGAGACACCTCCCGCTCCCCGCTCGGCCAAGGGGCTCGGCCGGATGATCGTCAAGGCCATGGCGACCAAGCTCGATGCCGAGTGGGGGCAGGACCAATCCCATAAGGGCATGCGCGTGACCTTCGGCTTTTCCGGCCAATCCAGGCCGCGGCAGCACGCCGCCTGAGCGCGCCCAACCTCACACGAAGTCCCGACCGGAGTTTCCGATGACCGACACGCTGCCCTCCGCACCTGTGCGGGCCGAGGTGCTCGTCCAGGCGCTGCCGCATATGCAGCGCTACGACCAGCAGGTGGTCGTCATCAAGTACGGCGGACACGCCATGGGCGATCCGGCCGCGGCCGAGGACTTCGCCGAGGACATCGTCCTCCTGGAGCAATCGGGCCTGCGGCCGATCGTGGTGCATGGCGGCGGCCCACAGATCGGCCGCATGCTGGACAAGCTCGGCATCAAGTCGACCTTCGAGGGCGGGCTTCGCGTTACCGACGAAGCCACGGTCGAGGTCGTCGAGATGGTCCTGGCCGGCTCGATCAACAAGCAGATCGTGGGCTGGATCTCGACGGAAGGCGGGCGCGCCATCGGCCTCTGCGGCAAGGACGGCAATATGGTCGTCGCCCGCAAGGCGGTGCGCACGGCGGTCGATCCGGCCTCGAAGGAGGAGCGGGAGCTCGATCTCGGCTTCGTCGGCGAGCCGGAGCGCGTCGACCGCGCCGTGCTGGACGCGGTGCTCAAATCGGAGCTCATCCCGGTCATCGCGCCGGTCGCGTCCGGTGCCGACGGCCAGACCTACAACGTCAACGCAGACACCTTCGCTGGTGCGATCGCAGGCGCCATGGGGGCGAAGCGCTTCCTGCTCCTGACCGACGTGCCGGGCGTGCTCGACAAGGACAAGAACCTGATCCCCGAGCTCACGGTCGAGGATTGCCGGCGGCTCATCGCGGACGGCACCATCACGGGCGGCATGATCCCGAAGATCGAGACCTGCATCTACGCGATCGAGCGCGGGGTCGAGGCCGTCGTGATCCTCGACGGAAAGGTCCCGCATGCGGTCCTGCTCGAGCTCTTCACCGATTACGGGGCAGGGACGCTCGTCAGGGCCTGATCCGGCCGGGGCTTCCCCCCGGTTCCAGTCGCTCCTATCTTCGGAATTGGCGGGGCCGTATGGCCCCCTTTTCGTCTCGCGATGGGCGCATTGTCCTTACCCCACAAATCCGCGGCGCAGGCCCGCGGGTTCGAGCATGTCGAGACCTGGATCTTCGATCTCGACAACACGCTCTATCCGCACGAGGCGCGGGTCTGGCCGCAGGTCGACGAGCGCATCACCCTCTACCTGATGCAGCATTTCGAGATCGACGGGCTCTCGGCCCGCGCGCTGCAGAAGCACTATTACCACCGCTACGGCACGACCCTGCGGGGGCTGATGGAGGAGGAGGGCATCGATGCGGCCGACTTCCTCGATTTCGCTCACGACATCGACCATTCGGCGATCGAGCTGAACCCGCTGCTCGGGGACGCCATCGAGAAGCTCCCCGGCCGCAAGCTCATCCTGACGAACGGCTCGCGCAAGCACGCCCAGAACGTGGCGATGAAGCTGGGCATCTTCGACCATTTCGAGGATGTCTTCGATATCGAGGCCGCCGGTTTCACGCCCAAGCCCGACCGGCGGGCCTACGATCTCTTCCTGGAGAGGCACGGGGTCGAACCGGCGCGGGCCGCGATGTTTGAGGACATCGCCAGGAACCTCCTGGTTCCGCATGACCTTGGCATGACCACCTGCCTCGTGTTGCCAAAGACCGTGGACCCGTTCCGGGACGCCTTCGAGCAGGAGGTCGTCGAGGCGCCGCATATCGACCACGTCACCACCGATCTCGCCGGCTTCCTGTCCGGACCGGTCTGCGGAACTCTGTGAAGCTCGGGCGTCCGCCGACCTGTGATTTCCTGCAGGGTTGAGACGTTGCGCCGCACGGTAGAACGCCGACACGACTGGGGAGCAGCCACGTGAGCACGATCACCACCCGCGACGGCACAAGCATCTTCTACAAGGACCAGGGCTCGGGGCAGGCGGTCGTCTTCTGCCACGGCTGGCCGCTTTCGGCCGATGCCTGGGACGCGCAGATGCTGTTTCTCGGCCAGAACGGCTTCCGCGTCATCGCGCATGACCGCCGCTCGCATGGCCGCTCGTCCCAGACCTGGGACGGCAACACCATGGACCAATACGCGGACGATCTCGACGAGCTGCTCGACAAGCTCGACATCACCGGCGCCGTCCTGGTCGGACATTCCACGGGGGGAGGCGAGGTCGCGCACTATATCGGCCGGCATGGCACGAGCCGTGTTGCCAAGGTCGTACTGATCGGGGCGGTGCCGCCCCTCATGCTGAAGACCGAAAACAATCCGGGCGGCCTGCCGATCGAGGTCTTCGATGGAATCCGCAAGGGTCTCGCCGACAATCGAGCCCAGTTCTACAAGGACCTTGCGATGCCCTTCTACGGCTACAACCGGGATGGCGCGAAGCTTTCGGAAGGCATTCGCGACTCGTTCTGGCTGCAGGGCATGATGGGCGGCCACAAGGGCCAGTACGACTGCGTCCGCGAGTTCTCGGAAGTCGACTACACCCAGGATTTGAAGCGCATCGACGTGCCGACCCTCATCGTCCACGGCGACGACGACCAGATCGTTCCGATCGGCGCCTCGGCCTTGATGTCCTCCGAGATCGTGAAAGGCGCCACGCTGAAGATCTACGAGGGTGCGCCGCACGGCCTCGCCCAGACGCATCAGGACCGGCTCAACGCGGATCTGCTGGCCTTCCTCCGGGGCTGAACCGGTTCGCCGGCAGTCTCTGGTGCTGCCGGGTTGATCGGAGTAGCCTTCCGGCATGAGCGAGGCTGATGCAGGGTTCCTGGCCCTGAGACAAGCGACGGCTCAACAGGCCGCCGCCGTCATCGAGGAGCTCGTGCGCTCCGGCGCGGACCACGAGCTGAGTCGGATCAACCCTCTTCATCTGGCCCGGCACAAGGGCCTTGGCGAGGACGAGGCGATCAGTGCGCTGCTCCATGCGGCGCGCCTCGGCTTGTTCGACCTCTCCTGGAACGTGCTCTGTCCAGGGTGCGGCGGCGTCATGCAGGCTAGCGCCACGCTCAAGATGGTGAGGAGCGAAGCCTACCATTGCGAGCTGTGCGCCGCCGGCTACGAGCCGACGCTGGACGAGATGGTCGAGGTGACCTTCACGGTCAGCCCGCGCCTGCGGAGGATCGCGGCGCACGATCCCGAAAGTCTCTCGATGGGGGAATATTGCCGCCAGCTCTTCTGGAGCTCGGGGGTCGACCTGCCGGCCGACTTCACGGACCTGATCGACGACATCGTCCTTGAACATGTCGAGCTGCCACCCGGCGATCGGGCGCTGCTGTCCCTGCAATTGCCGTCCGAATTCGTGATTGTCTTCGATCCGGTGACGCATTCGACGCAGTTTCTTGACGTGAAGGGTGAGCCGACGCGCGAGCGTCAGCAGGTAACCTTCGTGATCGACGACGTCGCAGGCCACACGGAGCCGATCACGTTGCGGCCCGGCCCATTGCGACTTTCCATCGAGAACCGCTCGCCCTCCCGCGCCCTCCCCGGCGTCTGGGTAGCCGGCAAGGGGCTGCACGATCTGCTCGGCCGGCGCCGCCCCTTCCTGACGGCGAAGCGCCTCCTGGCGAACCAGACGTTCCGGGACATCCACCGGACGGACACGCTGGACGTGGACCAGCGGCTGAAGATTACCAGCCTGACCTTCCTGTTCACGGACCTGAAGGGCTCGACCGAGCTGTACGAACGCGTCGGGGACCTTGCCGCTTACGACATCGTCCGAAGCCATTTCGCGGTGCTGCACGACATCGTCGGGGAGGAGGCCGGGGCCGTCGTGAAGACGATCGGCGACGCCGTGATGGCGACCTTCCCGACGCCCGACCGCGCGGTCGCGGCGGCGCTGCGCATGCGCGATGCCATGGCGGCACTCAACCGGGAGCGCGGCAGCGAGGATCTGCTCCTCAAGATCGGCATGCACGAGGGACCCTGCCTCGCGGTGAGCCTGAACGACCGCCAGGACTTCTTCGGGCAGACCGTGAACATCGCCTCGCGGGTGCAGAACCTCGCATTGTCGCGCGCGATCTTCGCCACCGACCGCGTGGTCGAAAACAGCGAGACCCGGCAGATCCTGGCCGAGAGCGGGATCGAGCCGACGCCCCTCCGGGCCGCCCTCAGGGGCGTGGCCGCGGAGGTCGCCCTCTACGAGATTCCCTGACCCGAACTCCTACTTGCCGACCGGCACGTGCCAGATCTCGTCGGCGTATTCCCGGATCGTGCGGTCGGACGAGAACCAGCCCACCCGCGCTACGTTGAGGATGCTCTCGCGCCACCACTCCTCGGGGCGGCGCCAGAGGCCGTCCAGGCCGCGCTGCGCGTCCCAGTAGGAGTCGAAATCGTCCGTGACCAGGAACGGGTCGTGGTCGCGCAAACCGGCGACCAGCCCTGCGAACCGTTCCGGATCGTCGGGCGAGAAGACCCCCGAGGCGATGCCTTCGAGCGCGTGTGCGAGCCGCGGCGAGGCTTCGATCGCCTTCCGGGCATGCTCGGGATCGGCCTTGCGCTCCAGCGCCTCCTCGGCGGTGAGGCCGAAGATTGCGATGTTCTCCGGCCCGACCCGTTCGCGGATCTCGACATTCGCGCCGTCGAGCGTGCCGATCGTGATGGCCCCGTTCAGCGCCAGCTTCATGTTGCCGGTGCCGGAGGCTTCGAGCCCCGCCGTGGAGATCTGCTCGGAGAGGTCCGCGCCCGGGATGATGATCTCGGCGAGGCTCACGTTGTAGTTCGGCAGGAACGCGACGGAGAGACGCCCGCGCATGTCGGGGTCGTTGTTGATCGTCTTCGCCAGGTCGAAGGCCAGCTTGATGATCAGCTTGGCTACCACGTAGCTCGAGGCCGCCTTTCCGGCGAAGATCTTCACACGGGGCGCCCAGTCGCGGTTCGGCTCGGCCTTGATCGCCTGGTAGAGGGCGGCGGTCTCGATCAGGTTCAGATGCTGCCGCTTGTATTCGTGGATGCGCTTGATCTGGACGTCGAACATGGCGGCCGGGTCGACCCGGATGCCGAGCCGGTCCGTGATCTCGCGCGCCAGCCGTTCCTTGTTCTTGCGCCGAACGGCGATGAAGCGCTCGCGAAAGCCCGGATCCCCGACGAGCCGTTCGACCCGCGTCAGGCTCTCCGGATCGTCCAGCACCTCCGGGCCGACCGCCTCGACGAGAAGCCGGGTCAGGTCGGGATTTGCCTGCTGCAGCCAGCGCCGGAACGTCACGCCGTTCGTCTTGTTCGTGATCCGGTCGGGATAGAGCGCGTGGAGGTCGCTGAAGACCGTCTTGCGCATCAGCTCGGTGTGAAGGGCCGAGACCCCGTTCACCCGGTGCGAGCCGATGAAGGCGAGCGGCCCCATGCGGACGCGGCGTCCGTGCGTCTCGTCGATCAGGGAGATGCGCCGCACGAGGTCGGCTGAGATCTCGCCGTCCTTGGCGAGGCTTTCGAGGTGCAGGAAGTTGATCAGGTAGATGATCTGGATGTGGCGCGGGAGGACGCGCTCCATCAGCTCGACGGGCCAGGTCTCCAGCGCCTCCGGCATCAGCGTGTGGTTGGTATAGTTCAACGTCGAGGTCGTAATCCGCCACGCCTCGTCCCAGGGAACCACGTGCTCGTCGACCAGGAGCCGCATCAGCTCGGGGACGGCAATGGCCGGATGGGTATCGTTGAGCTGGATCGCGGCGTGCTCGTGCAGGTTCGAGAAGTCCGGATGGCGCTCGCGATGCCGCCGCAGGAGATCCTGCAGCGACGCGGAGGTGAAGAAGTATTCCTGCCGAAGCCTCAGCTCCTGGCCGGCCGGGGTGGCGTCGCTGGGATAGAGCACGCGCGAGATCGCCTCCACGCGCATCCGGTCGGCGACCGCCCCGACATAGTCGCCGCGGTTGAACGTCTCGAGTTCCAGCGGGTCCGTGGCGCGGGCGGACCAGAGGCGCAGCGTGTTGATGCGGCGGCCCCGCCAGCCCACCATCGGGGTGTCGAAGGCGACGGCGTTCACGGTCTCGGCCGAATGCCAGATGTGGGCGATGGTCCCGTCGGGCCGCCCGACCATCTCGACCGATCCGCCGAACTGGATGTGATACCGGATGTCGGGCCGCTCGAACTCCCAAGGGTTGCCGAACGACAGCCAGTCCTCGGGGATCTCCTGCTGCCAGCCATCCGCGATCGCCTGGCGGAAAAGCCCGTAATCATACCGGATCCCGTAGCCGAAGGCCGGGATGTCGAGCGTCGCGAGCGATTCCATGAAGCAGGCCGCGAGCCTGCCGAGCCCGCCATTCCCGAGCGCGGCATCGGGTTCGATCGTCCGCAGGCGGTCGAGATCGACGCCGAGCCCAGCCAGCGCCTGCCTCACCTCGCCGGCAATGTTCAGGTTGGAGATCGTGTCGAAGAACAGCCGCCCGATCAGGAACTCGAGCGAGAAGTAGTAGACGTTCTTCGTCTCCGGCCCCGTGCGGGCGATCGACTCGAGCCAGCGCTCGACGACCCGGTCCCGCACGGCCAGTGCCGTCGCCACGTACCAGTCGTGATCGCGCGCTGCGGAAAGCTCGCGGCCGACCGCGAAGCGAAGCTTGGCGAGGATCGCCTCGCGAAGGTCCGGGCTCGCCGCCGGCGTGCCCGTCCGCTGCGACCCTCCCGCCGGCGTCTCGTCCCGGAAATTGACGTCCTTCAGCATAGGAATCTACTCGATTGAGCCGTCTTGAACCGCCGAGCCGTCCCGTGGGCCGCCATCCGGCGGTCAGCGCAAGTCGTCCGTCCTTTCGGCCCCAGTAACTGAACGCCGTCTGAAACCGAACCCTTCATGGGTGCAGCATTGTCCCGCGGGCTTGAGCCATCCCGCGTCGCGGGCTACCCCCGGAGGACATGCCTCTTCCTCCCCCAGACCTCGATCTCCAGCATCCCTTCCAGGCGCCGCCAGGACCGGGCGAAGCCATCGAGGTGGCGCCCGGAATTCGGTGGGCTAGGCTTCCGCTCCCGTTTCGACTCGATCACGTCAACGTCTACCTAATCGACGATGACGGCGGAGTTGCGATCCTCGATACGGGTATCGACGACCGCGCCTGCCGGGGCGCCTGGGCGAAGCTCCTGGCCGGTCCGCTCGCCGGGCAGCGCATCACGCGGCTGATCGTTACCCATTGCCACCCGGACCATGTCGGCCTGGCCAAATGGCTGGCCGACAGGACGGGCCTGACGCTCGAGACGAGCGAGGCCGAGTATCTTACCGCGCTCATCATCCACCTCGACCCGGGTGCCCTGGAGGCGGAGCCCTATCGGAACTTCTACGAGTCGAACGGCCTGGACGAGGAGACGACCCAGGCCGTCATGACCCGGGGGCACGGCTACCTCAAAATGGTCTCCGGCCTGCCTGCCACCTTCCGCCGCATCATCGCGGGCGAGCGGCTTCGGATCGGAGGCCGCGACTTCCACGTTCTGACGGGCGGTGGCCATGCGCCCGAGCAGATCATGCTGCATCTCGTCGAGGACAAGGTCTTTCTTTCGGCCGACCAGGTGCTGCCCCGCATCTCGCCGAACGTCGCCGTGCTTGCGCGTGACCCGGAGGGCGATCCCCTCGGGATCTTCCTCCGCTCGCTCCGGGCCCTCCGCAAGCGGATCGCGGATGACGTGCTGGTCCTGCCGGGCCACGATCTGCCGTTCTACGGCCTCCACAGGCGCATCGAAGCCATGCTGCAGCACCATGAGGATCGCTGCGCCACCTTGATCGCGGCCTGCCGGGAGGAGCCACATTCGGCGGCGGAGCTCATCCCGAAGATCTTCCACCGGGCGCTCGATGCGCACCAGACCGGGTTCGCCTTCGGCGAGACCCTGGCCCATGTGAATTATCTGGCGCGCCGCGATCGGCTGCGCCTGGCTGAGAGCAAGGACGGCATCCGACGCTTCTCGGCGTGAGGGGTTGCGGGTGCGGAACCCCGGCGGACGGATGCTGCCGGTTCAAGGAGGCGTGAGGCGATGACCTTCCACGACACGAAGCCGTTTTCGGAGATCGGGCACGACGTGCGCCTCGAGCGCCTCGCGGAGGTCGCCGTGAAGGTCGGGCTCGGCCTGCAGAAGGGGCAGGAGCTCGTGATGACGGCGCCGCTCGACGCGGTGCCGCTCGCCCGGGCGATCACGGAGCAGGCCTATCGGGCCGGTGCGTCCCTGGTGACGACGTTCTACACCGACGAACTCGCCGCCCTGATGCGCTTCACCCATGCCCCGGAGGAGGCCTTCGACCACGCCCCGTCCTGGCTCTACGAGGGTATGGCGGCCGCCTTCCGGTCCGGCGCGGCACGGCTCGCCATCGCGGGCGACGACCCTTCGCTGCTTGCCGGCCAGGATGCGGACAAGGTGGCGCGCGCCAACCGGGCTCGCTCGAAGGCGTATATGCCGGCGCTGGAGCTGATCGCGGGCTTTGCCGTCAACTGGACCATCGTGTCGGCGTCGACGCCGGCCTGGGCGCGGGCGGTCTTCCCCGGCGAGCCGGACGAAGTGGCCGTCCCGAAGCTGTGGGAGGCGATCTTCAACGCGTCCCGCGTGGACCGCGAGGATCCCATCGAGGCCTGGCGGCAGCACAATTCGCAGCTGCGCGCCCGGACCGAATACCTGAACGCCAAGGCGTATCGCGCCCTGCGCTTCCGCGGCCCCGGCACCGATCTCGAGGTCGGCCTCGCGGACGAGCACGAATGGCACGGCGGCGCGACGAGAGCGGGCAACGGCGTGATCTGCAATGCCAACATCCCGACCGAGGAGGTCTTCACGACGCCGCACAAGCTGCGGGTCTCGGGCACGGTCACGTCGACCAAGCCGCTCTCCTACCAGGGCACCGTGATCGAGGAGATCCGCGTGCGCTTCGAGGAGGGGCGGATCGTCGACGCCACCTCCCGCACCGGCCAGGAGGTGCTCGGCAAGGTTCTCGACACGGACGAGGGTGCGCGCCGGCTCGGGGAAGTGGCGCTCGTGCCCAACTCCTCGCCGATCTCGCAATCGGGGCTGCTCTTCTACAACACGCTGTTCGACGAGAACGCCGCCAGCCACATCGCGCTCGGGCAGGCCTATTCGAAATGCATCCGGGGCGGCCTCTCCATGTCGGAGGAGGCGCTCGTCGAGCGCGGCTGCAACCGCTCGCTCATCCATATCGACTGGATGATCGGCTCCGCCGAGATCGACGTCGACGGCATCACGGCCGACCGCGCGGCGGAGCCCGTCATGCGCCGGGGCGAGTGGGCGAACTGACCCTCAGGCCGAGGATCGGGCTCTCCGGGCCAGGTCGTCCGCCAGGGCCGGGTTGGCGAGCCATGCCTCCACGCGCTCGGAGCGAAGCCGCGCCCGGTCATGGGCCTGGTAGGTTCGAAAGCTCTCCGCGATGAAGGCCCGAAGGCCCGTCGTGGCGGGTGGGCGGCATCCCTCGGCCGGCTTCAGGAAGGCGTAGCCGCCACCCTCGATCCCGAGCCGCGCCGCCACGGGCGGATAGACGGGCCAGGCCCCGCGCCGGGCGATCTCGTCCGCCGCGAAGGAATCGAGGTCGCAATCCTCGAACGGGATCCCGGCGCGGCGCAGCAGGCCGCGGGCGAGGTCGTTGGTCACGAACATGCGCGGATGGTTGATCACGTGCATGAAGGCGCCCCGGCGGGACCAGCGGACCAGATCCGCCGCGAGGTCGTAGCCGGCATCCCGGCCGATCTGCAGGAGCGAGGCCGCGGCGCCATCCCAGGCCTCCAGGTAGCCGAGCTGGCGGTAGACGGCCTCGTCGAACAGCCGGAGCGTCTCATCGACCGAGAGGCCCTTGAGGAACCCGAACAGGCCGAGGGCAGAATTGTAGTCGCCGAGCGGGGTCCGCACGAAGGTCGCGGGGTTCCACACGTCCCCGACATAGATGGCGTCGGGGTGGAAGGCCGAGAACACGATGGCCGGGTAGGGGATGAGCCCCGTCTCCTCCCGCAGGCCCGCATAATCGCCCCCGGCCCGGAAGCCGTGCGGAAAGGGCGTGCCGAACACGACGTCGCGGTCCGACAGGGCGGAGACGAGGTCCTTCTGCCCGGCGAAGCGGCGCAGGACCGTGTGCGTGGAGATGAAGCTGATCTCCGCCTCGGGCAAGAGGAGCCGCATGGCGGTCGCGATGGCGGCGCCCTGGCAATGGCCCAGGATGGCGATGCGGGGCGAGCCGCCGCGGCCGGGGCGCGGGGCGGAGGGCGTGAGCCAGCCCGGCAGCCGGTCCAGGACCGCGCGCTTGTCGATGCGGAACACGCTCATCGTGTATGCAGGAACTCTCCCCGGGCGAGACCGAATGACAGTCCAGAACCCTTACGCGAACCTGCCGGCCGAGCGCTACTGGCGCCGGGCGGTCGCCTCCGTGCCGCCCTTCATGCTCGATCCGACCCGCCGCGAAAGCTTCCGGCTGTCCAGGACGGAGCGCATCGCGACGGCCGGCAGCTGCTTCGCCCAGGAGGTCGCGCGGGTGATCCGCCGGGCCGGCTTCAACTTCTACGCCACCGAGACGCCGCCCGAGCGAGGCGACGGTGCCGATCCGGAGCTCGAGGCCAACTTCTCCGCCCGCTACGGCAACATCTACACGACGCGCCAGCTCATCCAGCTCTTCGACCGGGCCTTCGGGCATTTCCAGCCGCTCGCGACGGCGTGGCGGCGGGAGGACGGGCGCTTCGTCGATCCCTTCCGGCCCCGCATGGAGCCGGACGGTTACGCGAGCGAGGCGGAGGTGGTCGCGGCGCGGGACGGCCATCTCGCCTGCGTCCGGGCCATGTTCGAGACGCTCGACACCTTCATCTTCACGCTCGGCCTGACCGAGGGATGGCGGGATGCCCGGGACGGCGCCGCGTTCCAGATGCCGCCGGGCGTGGCGGGCGGGGAATGGGACCCCTCCATCCATGTCTGGGCCAATGCCGGCGTCGGCGAGATGACGGCCGACATGCTCGGCTTCGTCGACCGGCTGCGCGGCGTGAACCCCCGCGCCCGCATCATCCTCACGGTCTCGCCGGTGCCCATCGCGGCCACCTATTCGGACCGGCACGTGCTCGTCTCGAACGCCTATTCGAAATCGGCCCTGCGGGTCGTGGCGGACGAGGTCGTGGCGGCGCGCCCGGACACGTTCTACTTCCCGGCCTACGAGGTCGTGACCTCGCCCGCGACGGCGGGGCGCTATTACAGCGACAACCTCCGGGCCGTGACGGAGGCCGGCAAGCAGCACGTGATGCGGCTCTTCATGTCCCATCTGGAAGATGGGGCGGCCCTGCCCTCCGGCGCATTCGACGCCCGGTTCGAGAGCGAGCAGGTCGCGACCGTGATCTGCGACGAGGAGCTTCTCGACGGCTGAAGGGCGCCGATCCGCTCGTCCCTCCCTTCGGCCTTGCGGAAGGAGTTCCCGCCGGAGCCCTTTATGCTCTAGAGCAGGATGGTTGGTCCGGGCGGGGTCTATGCGACATTGGGGCGACCCGTCGGACAGGCGGGGCTACCATCACGGCAATCTGAAGGAAGCGCTGATCGATGCGGCGCGCCGCTTCATCGCGGAGCGCGGCCTCCTCGGCTTCACGCTGGTCGATGCCGCCAAGCTCGTGGGCGTCACGCCGGCCGCGCTCTATCGCCATTTCCGCGGGCGGGAGGACCTGGTCGCCGAGGTCGCGTTCCGGGGCTTCACCCAGCTCGCCGAGCGCCTCGCCCGGGCGCTGGCCGGGTCCGGCACGCCGCTGGAGCGCTTCACCCGCATGGGGGAGGCCTATCTCGACTTCGCCGAGAAGGAGCCCGGCTATTACGCGGCCATGTTCGCGGCCCGCTCCTCGGAGGAGGGTGCGCCGGGCGGCCAGGCCCCGCCGGACAGCGCCTTCGGCCTCCTGGTCGAGGCGCTGAAAAAGACCTTTCCGGACGGGTTCGGCACGGTCGATCCCCGCTTCGTCGCGCTGGAGGTCTGGGCGCTGTCGCACGGCATCGCCATGCTCGACGCCGCCGGCCAGCTGCCGCGCGGCCCGGGCCTGCCGGACAAGCACGACCTCCTCCGCGCCGGCGTCCTCGCCATCGTCCACGGGGCGACCGGGCCGAAGCGGTAGCGGGGTCTGATCCCTCCCTGCAGGGGAGGGTGGCCCGAGCGGAGCGGAGGGCCGGGTGGGGCTCCCTGCCTGGCCGCAACCCCACCCCGGTTCGCGCCTGCGGCGCGACTCGGCCCTCCCCTGGAGGGGAGGGATCGGGCGGCTCCTTCGTCAGCAGGCACGCGCCGTCCGTCCCCGGCCCGGGGTCTGGTCCAGCGGTGGTTCAAAGAGCGGTCCTGATCCTGTGAGGGAGCGGGATGCCGGTTCACCGGCCTTCGATTTGTAGAGCGCTATGTCGGGTGGGTGCTCAGGTCCCTCCCAGCATCCCGCGACGGTCTTTTCGGCCCCATGGGCACACGCCCGGTCAGCCGCCCGAATGCCCCGGTTACCGGAACCGCGACCTCGGGACCCGCCCTCCTCTCCGACAACGGTGCCCGGTGTCGACCGCCGTTCCCTCGCCGGAGACGAGTAACTGCCGTATAGGAATAAAAGCAAGAATTGTCAAGCCCCGCCTGGTCGTCGGTGGCGGGAGGTGCTGCGCGATCGTTTAGTGGGCCGAGCGGGTATCGCCTCGCGCACCGGTCCGGCGCGCGTCGCCACCGCATCGGGCGGAGATCCGTTCGCAGGACGCGGCTACATCGACCGGCCACCGCAGACAGCGAAGATCCAGAGTTCGTTCAACAAATTCAAGAGCGGCTGCAGCGCCCTCGCTACTCTCAGTCCGCCGACATCAGGGAGAACGCTTCCGGAAGAACGCTTGCGTAAGCTTGTCTGAGGACCCTACAAAGATGAAGGCGCCGATCGAAGCAAGGAGAACCATGGCGCGGCGCTGTTTCGGCCTTTCTCAATAAACACTTAAATTGGGAGGAAACATCGATGACGCGAGCGATCGGCTACGTGTTGCCTTGTGCGTTACTGGCTTTTCTCGGCATGTCGGGCGTGGCGCCGGCCCAAACGGCAGGCGGAACGCCTACCCTGACCAGCGCGACAATCCTCAAGGACCGGGATCAGGTCATCTGGGACATGGCCTTCCTGCCTGACGGCGCGATGTTCTTTACCGAAAGATGCGGTGGCCTTTCGCTGCGGCAGCCGTCCGGCACGATCGTCCCGCTGCTTGGGATCAAGGATTCCAAGGGCTATCCCCAGGTCGCTTCTGACCTGTTCTGCGGCGGACAGGCGGGCGTGGCCGGGGTCGCGATCGATCCCGATTTCGCCTCCAACCGGTTCATCTACGTCTACTCGGCCTCGAGCATGACTGCGCCCGGAACCAACCGCGTCCTGCGCCTGACGGTCAGTCCCGATCTCACCAGCGTCTCGAACCGGCAGGACATCGTCACCGACATCGCCTACAAGCCGCTCAAGAGCGACCATCCCTTCGGCGATCCTGGCGCGCATAACGGCGGCCGTCTCCGCTTCGGTCCGGCGGACGGGTTCCTGTATGTGACCACAGGGGACACGCACAACGGCGAGGTGCCGCAAAGCCCGACGCGCATCGGCGGCAAGGTGCTGCGCATCGACCGGGACGGCAAGGCTGCGCCCGGGAACAACCCGCCCCAGGGCTTCGATGCCCGCATCTTCACCTACGGACACCGCAACCCTCAGGGCATCTGCTTCCGGCCCGGGAACAATCAGCCCTTCACGTCGGAGAACGGGCCCTGGCACAGCGACGAGGTGACGGCCCTCGTGGCGGGCGGGAACGCGGGATGGGACCCTCGTCCCAACATGGCGGGGCGCGGCGACTGCCCGGACAAGTACTGCGGCTACTCGCCGAACCAGATGGGTGCCATGGACCCCAAAGAGCGTGCGGCTTTCATGCCGATGACGGATACGAAGACCTATCCCAATGCCATGAAGCCGGCCTGGAACAATGAGGGCCTTTCGCAAGGAACGATGGGGTGCACGTTCCTGAGCGGCGCTCAATGGAAGGACTGGAACGGCCGGATGGTCGTGACCCTGACGGGCATCGGCATCCACGGAACGCCGGTCGGCAACCGGCTCGACGTGCTCGACATCAGTCCCGATGGTTCGTCCGCCACCCGCACGACCGCGGCGCTCCCGATGCCGGCGGGCCGCTTCCGCTCGGCCGTGCAGGGCCCGGATGGGAGCCTGTACGTCTCGACCGACACGGGTGAACTCTATCAGCTCAAGGCCAACTGAAGCTGGCTGAAGCTCGGCCGCGCCGCCGGATTGGCGGCGCGGTCACAGGCCGACCTGGGCCCCTCGCGAGGGCCCCCACCGCTCACATCGGGACTTCTGCTGATGATCGACGCTCGTCATCTCGGCGCGACCGCGCTTGCCTTGCTTGTGTGCTCGCCGGCTTTCGCAAGCCCGGAGCTGGCCCGGAGCAAGAATTGCGTGGCGTGCCATCATGTGGAACGAAAAATGATCGGCCCAGCATACAAGCAGATCGCCGAGCGCTACGCCAAGGACGAGACTGCCCCCGGAACACTGAGCGAAAAGGTGATCAAAGGCGGCGCAGGTAATTGGGGCCAGACACCCATGCCGCCGCAGTCGAATGTATCGCCGGACGAAGCCGAAACGCTGGTGAAATGGATTCTGTCACAGCAATAGCCTGTCTCGAGCACATCGCGAGGCAACTCGGACGGCTGGAATGGACTAAACCGGCCCATCGAAGATTGTGAGACCTGACTCCGGCTCGGCCCCGGAAGCCGACCCAGACGGGCGGGCGTGAGAGGTCCGCAACGGGTCCCGAGAGATCATTCCAGCTTAGTCAGGGCCCCGGCTTGGACGGTTTCATGACCATCTCGAACCGGAACGCCTCTCCATCTCCGGGGAGGTCGTCCTGGCCTCCCGGGTGGCTGGTGTCCGGGTGATGCTTGTTGAAGAACTCGACGATCTTGAAGCCGCACTTGTTGACGTAGAAGTGGATGTTTCGCTTCTCGAAGTATGGGGTATGCGTCTGCCAGGTGATCGTCTCGGGAAATCGCCGCTCGATGGCGAGCCAAGCCTCGAGACCCAGGCCGCGACCGTGCTCCCCGACCTTGAGGAAAAATAGATCGAGCGAGTTGTGATGGGTCTTGCCGTCGATCGTCACGACCGCACCGCCAACCTTCCGGCCGTTGCACAGAACGCGCAGAACCACGGCCCCGGGTGCCTCGACCGCTCGATCCAAAACCTCGTCGGACGGAATCGGCCCGTCTGGCAGGTTTCCGAATTCATCGACGACAGCCAATGCGAAGGCGTCCTGCAGCTCCTTCTTGAAGGCTGCGATGTCGTCCGGGTGAGTGTTTTCGAGGGTCACCGCTTTGTTCGTCATGCGGCGCTTCTATGCCTCCAGGGCGGAGGAATTCAGGCGGCGCACCCGCTCGGGATCGGCAGCGGAAGTCATTCGTCCCGAGGTCTGCCCGGAACGCGGCGGAGGTTGAGCCGGAGATCACGTCTTGAACGTGGCGCGCTTCAGTCGCTGCAGGTGCGGCCTGGAGAGCGCCCGAGGGTCACGGCTGGGCCGAGCGACCACCGTTCTGGCCCGCGCCTCCGTCTACCGGCATGATCATGCACGGTGAGGTCTACGGTCGCAGAAAGGCCTGAAGCTCCTCAGGTATCACCTTGCCATCCTTGTTCGCATCGACCGCCTCGAAGATCCGCTTGTGGATGGCCGATACTTCTTCGAAGGACAGCGCGCCGTCAGCGTTGGTGTCCGCGATGGCGAACATGACCTTCATCATATGCCCGCCCCCCATCATGCCTGCGCCGTCCGACTGCCCCATACGGCTCATCATTCCGCACATCCCACCACCGGCCATGCTGCCCATCATGGCGGCTCCAGGCATGCCCTGCTGAGCAGAGGGTGGGTTTTGACCGGGTGTGCTCGGCATCCCACCGGTTTGCGCGATCGCGGTAACGGGGGTTGCGGCAATGATGGAAAGAGCGACCGCCGTGCCGGCAAATCGAGTCAAGGACATGAGCGCCTCCCTCAGGAAGAGTTGAGCCAAGGTCTGAGACCGTGCGGTGATGGCACGACGACACCATCAGCTCTCCGCTATCCTAGAGGTGAAACAAGGTGACGTTGTTGACCTCGCTCAATTCGTTCTGCTTCGGGATGTCTCCTCCGGGCCGCAAGCGGGCCCCGCGCGTCGCCGGCGCGACGGTGCCGCTCTCACTCGTGCGGCACCGCCATCTCGGGCGCTTGCCGGGTCGCAACGGCCAGCCCGAGGCCGCCCAGAATGAGGAGCACGCCTAGGGCGAAGAACAGGCCGAGGCGGTCGCCGAACATGAGCGAGGCGGCCAGGATGCCCACGACAGGCTGAAGATACTGGACGCTCGCCGCCACGCGGGCCGGCACGGTCCGCAGAAGGTGCAGCCAGAGGAACAGGCCGGCGACCGTCACCGCGACACCCAGATAGGCCCCGGCCCACAGCGCTTGAGCGGTGACGTGGAATGGCGTGTGGGACGCCTCCCAGGCCGCGAAGGGCAGCATGGCCAGGAAGCCGACGAGCGTGCTCCAGGCCGCCACCGTCGTGGTGCCGAACTCGTCGGTCAGCTCGACGCTCCAGACGTAATAGAAAGCGACCGCGACGGCCGAGAGCAGCAGCCAGACCGCCCCGCTCAGGCTGGTGCTGGCCGCCTGCGCGCCTTCGGGGCCGTTGCCGATCGCGACGAGCGCGATTCCGGCGAAGGCGGCGACCAATCCGACCTGCTGCCGCGCCGTCACGGCCTGCTTCAGGCGGAACGCAGCGAAGATCACGACGAAGACCGGGATCGTGGCCGAGATGATCGTGCCGGCCGACGCGGACGTGCCCTGCACGCCGAACGACTGCGCGACCTGGCCGACGCTGATACCGAGGATCCCGAGCGCCGCGACGCT
Organism: Enterovirga sp. CN4-39; assembly: GCF_049446235.1. Taxonomy (NCBI): domain Bacteria; kingdom Pseudomonadati; phylum Pseudomonadota; class Alphaproteobacteria; order Hyphomicrobiales; family Methylobacteriaceae; genus Enterovirga; species Enterovirga sp. CN4-39. The sequence goes on from NZ_JBMSEF010000019.1 coordinate 43,084, forward strand.
GGGGAATGCGCGCCAGGGCAGCCGCTGCCGTCCGACGACGAGCAGGAACAGGAGGGGGACCGCGACCACGAAGCGGAGGGCCGTCAATGTGAGCGGCGGCATCGTCTCCAGCCCGAGCTTCGTCACCGGGATCGACAGGCCCCACATGACGGCGAGCAGGAGCATGGCGGCAACGCTCCGCGCGGACAGACCACCTGGAAGCCCGCCCATGCGGGTGGCTTCAACGCTCATCTCGATCCCTCGACCTGTCCTCGCGCCCCGATGCGACGGGGCGTGGAAAGTAGCGCAACTCGCCAAAGCCGCGATTTCTTTTCTGGGCGCGATTTCTCGGCTCTCGCACTATTCTCGGCTATGGCCAAGAAATCGCAGCGCCTCGAATCCATGCCCCGCTTTCGAAAGGAAAAGCCGGTCGTCGTGGGTGACCACCCGCTCGACGATCTGGACAGGCGCATTCTGCGGATCGTTCAGCAGGATGGCTTGATCCCGAACCAAGAGCTCGCGGACAGGATCGGCCTGTCGCCCCCGGCCTGCCTCAAGCGGGTGCGGCGCTTGCGGGAAGCAGGGGTCATCCAGCGCACCGTCGCGATCCTGTCTCCCGAAGCGCTCGGCTACCCCATGATGTCGGTGGTCCGGGTCAAGCTCGAACTGCCGACCGAAGCCGCCACGCGGGAGTTCGAGGAGCGCATGTCGAAGCTCCCGCGCGTCGTGCAATGCATGACCGTCGCGGGCGACTACGATTACGTCCTGCTCGTCCGCAGCCGCGATGTCGGGCACTACCAGGACTTCGCGCGTCGCGTTCTGGCGGCCGCTCCCGGCATTCGCTCCTACACCAGCGAGATCGTCCTGGCGGTCAGCAAGGCTACGACCGAACTCCCGATGGACGGGAGTTGAGAGATCGCGGCCCCGCCGAATGCCTGCCTGCCGGGGCGGGGGCGGTGCTCGCGCCTAGGGAGGCGAGCTATGCCGAGTTCCGGCAGCGTGACTTCGCTGCCGGCCTATGTGTTTTCAGTTACCGGACGGCATCGGCAGGCCGATCCCTTCCCTCTTGAGCTCCTCGCGGACCCACTGGAACTTCTGGTAGTTCGACAGCGTGATAGGGCCAGTGTAGCCCATGCCTTGGAGTTTGCGCGGCGGATAGTCGACGTAGGTTTGCATAAGCTTCTTCACCTCTTCCACCATGACGGGTGCTATCCAGGTGCTCTCGGTGAAGTTGTTCATGAAGACGTCATAGCGCTCCTGGGGGTCCTGCCACAGGTCGAAGATCTGCGGTGCAGTCGCCACATACTTCGCAGCGCCTTTCCAGCCCAGGTTAGTGTCAACGGCGAGGCCGCCGGTCGAAGCACCATCGTCGCCACGCAGGTTGAAGACGAACTTCCAGTGATGCCAGCGGAATGCGCCGGGGCTCAGTTCGTCCTCGGTGAAATAGTACCAGCTTTGGCGCGCCGATTTCCCCGTGTCGAACAGAACCGGCGACATGTCGTAGCTGTCGAACATCATGGGTTGGCCGTCCCGGTCCTTGTCCGGGAGCTTGGCGCCGCCGAGGGATGCAAAGGTGGCCATCAAGTCGAGGCCCCCGACGATATCGTAGTTCTTGGTGTTGGCCTTGATCCTCGGCCCCCAGGCCATGGCAGGAACGCGGTTGCCGCCCTCGCGGACGGTCCCCTTGGTGCCGCGGAACGGCGTGTAGCCCGCGTCAGGATACACGTCCTGCCAGGCGCCATTGTCCGTGGTCCAGAATACATAAGTGTTCTTGTCCAGACCCAAAGCACGAACCTTGTCCAAGACGCGTCCGATGCGCGCGTCGGCTTCGACAATCGAGTCCGCGTATTTGCTCTTGGATGGCGACTTGTGGACGAAATCGGGATGGGGCAGGTTCGGTTGATGCACCTTCATGAAGTTGATGCTCATGAAGAACGGCTGAGTGGATTGAGCGTTGCGGTCGAGATAGTCGAGCGCCGCCCGCTCGACATAAACATCGAGGAAGGGAATGCCGACGACGCCCTGCTGCGGCGTGTCGACGTATTCCCCGTTCACCTTGAATTCTTCGCGGACGGGCTCGCCCGCATTGCCGGAAAGCGCACCCTTCGTCACCCGCTGGAACATGGCCCGTAATTCGTCGGGCATGTCGGGAAACCACTTCGGATCCCCATAGGTGTAGGCATTGAGGTGGTAGAGAAACGCGTACTTCATCTCATCGTAGCCGTGCGCATTGGGTAGCGCGTAATCGGCTTCGCCGAGGTGCCACTTGCCTGTGAAGAAGGTCTTGTAGCCAGCCGTTTTCATGACCGAACCCAGCGTCCACTCCGCTGCCGGCAGGCCGCCACCCTCGCCCTGAAAGGCCACCGTGGTCATCCCGCTGCGGTTGGGAATGCGGCCCGTCTGCATCGCTGCCCGGCCCGGCGTGCAGCTCGGCTGGGCATAGAACGAAAAGAACGTCATGCCTTCATTCGCCAGACGGTCGAGGGTCGGGGTGGCCATTCCACGACCAGGGCCGCCCCCGTAAACGCCTGAATCGCCGTAGCCGAAATCGTCGGACACGATCATGATGATGTTGGGCTTGGACTGGGGCGCCTGCGCGACGGCCGGGAAAGCCGTTGCCGCCGAGATCAGGGAGGCGGCTCCAGCGAGTACAGCTCGATGCTTCATCATCGCATTCCTCCTGCCGCGGGGCGCGCCGACAGCCGACTTCGAGCGGGGCGTCCGGCGACCATGTGAAGGTCGTCGGCCGGCTGCTTGACGAAACGGGACTGCAACCCGGCCGATCGAGGGGGAGCGCGATGCCGAGCCTTCACGGGCCCGTCCAGCCCTCAGTCTCAGCGGACGATCTGACGGGCACGGATTGGAAGGGGACGGATCCCGCCGAAGTAGAACCGCGCTGTGAATTATACGCGTGCGCCTCCGATCCGTGACAAAGGTCGTAGCACATGGAGTGCCAGATCATGAGGAGGCACCAATCAGTCCCGGCTCGATCAGGACATCGTCATTCAGGTCGAGAACAGGCGGGCGCAGGAGCTTTTCGTCTGCTCCCGAGTATTGTCGCCCCCGCCGCCAACGACCGGGATGGGCGCAAACTGATCAAGCGGGTTCCGGGGCGCGAAGGTCCGCTTCGACCTTGATACCGTTGGAGAAGTCGGCTCGGAGCCGCTCATGAGGCCGACGCCGGACCTTGAGGGCCCTCCGTCCTTGTGCGCACGGAAGACTTCGCATTGCGCCAAGTGACTGCCTGGTTCGTCTCACTCGTCGCCCGCGGCTTTTTCGGGGACCGCCAAGCGGGCAAGCTCCTCGTCCGCGATATCCTCCATCGCACCCAAGAGCTTCAATGCGCGGGTGGGCTGCCCCACTCGCATCAGGAGGATCACTGTCTCGACATCGGGGCATCCCGGCTCGAAGCAGGCTATTTGACTGACCGTAACGACATCGCCGGCGCCGAGTTCGAGGATGCGCTCGATCCGGGCTTTGAGTTCGAAGCGGAGCGCCTCGTCACGAGGAGATTGCGCGCGCTTCTTGCTAAACCTGAACACGTCCGACCTCGCGCGCCTTCAGCTCGAAGCCCCTCAGAACTTCACGCTCATGAAGAGCCTCGCGCTGCGGCCTGGCAGCAGGACCTCGTCCTTCTTGAACGACGCCGAGTTGCGGATGTCGTCGTCGAGAAGGTTGTCGCCCCTGATGCCGAGCGTGAACTCGCTGATGCCGAAGACCGGGCGGTCCACCGGCTTCGTGTAGCTGAGTTCCGCCTTCAGGTTGGTCCAGCCCGGCGTGGCCGTCTCGTAGGGCGCGACCTGCGCCTGGTCGAAGGCATGCAGTACGCCGATGCGGGCGAACCAGCCCGCCTCGCGCCAGAACAGGCCGCCGCCGACCCGATGCGGCGGGATGCGCGGCACGTAGGTGCCATCGTCGAAGCGGGCCCGGACGAAGTCGTATTGCGCGTCGACCCCGATGAAGCCCGAACGGATCGGGATGATGTCCAGCTGCGCGCCGATCTCGGCGCCGTAGAAGGTCGCGTTTCGCTGCGCGTAGACGACCTGCTGCAGCTCGTCCTCGGACCCGCAGGTGTCGAAGGTGTCGCCGCAGCCGATGCCCGTCAGCTGCTTGTAGATGAAGCCGGTGTAGCGCGTGTAGTAGCCGGTCGCGTCGAACCGGAGCGGCCCCTGCGCACGGCGGATGCCGAGCTCGATCGAGCGGGCCCGTTCGAGCTTCATGTCCGGGTTGCCGATCTCGAAGGTCGCCGTCGCGTCATGGGCGCCGCGCGAGTAGAGCTCCGGGGCAGCCGGGGCGCGCTCGACATATTGACCGGTCAGGCTTGCCACGAACCCATCCGGCAGGTCCTGGAGCACGCCGAAGGCGGCGCTCAGCGGCGTGAAGCTGCGCCGGCGCTTCTGCGACAGCACGTCGTCGGGACCGAGCACCGGGTTTCCGTCCGCGTCGATCTCGCCGGTCCGCGAGAAGGTCGGCTGGAATCCAGCCGGGAACAGCGCCGGCGTCCCTCGCACGATCGCGTTCTCCAACCGGCCGGCGAGCTGGAACCGCGTTCCCTGCCCGAGGTCGAGTTCCTCGAACAGGTAGCCCGCATAGGAGTGGGTGTTCGTCGGAAGGAGCAGCCCGCCAGCCTCCCCGGAGGTGCGGATGCGGGCGTTGCTCGCCTGGAACCCGGCCGCGCCCGTGATCGTGCCGATGGCGGTAAAGATGGGGACGTGCTGGAGCTCGACCCGGGCCTCCGCCTCGCGGTTCCGGAAGGTTGCGCGGACGCCGTCCACGCCCTCCTCGTCCAACCCGCTTTCGTTGTGCTTGTAGTTCGACACGCCGAGCGAGAACCGGAGCGCCGCGAACGGACCGCCGTCGAAGCGGTACTCGCCTCGTGCGACGACCCTGTCCTGCGTCGGATCGAGCCGCGTGCGCGAAGCGGCCGCCTCGCCGCCCGGCACCTGGTAGATCGCATCGTAATGCTCGTAGGCGAGCCCGATGAAGCCGTTCGGGCCGATGAACGAATAGCCGACCGATCCGCCCTGGGTCCGGCTCGCCGAGTTGAACTGGCGGCCCTGGGGCGTCCGGTAATCGTCCGACTTCGTATAGAACCCGTCCGCGTGGACGGCGCCCCCGATGCCGTTCTGGCCCAGCGCTCCGGCGTCCACCGTCACGGCCCCGAGGCCGCCATTGTCGACGCTCGAGTAGCCGGACAGGACCTGGCCCGTGACGCTGCCCTGGGGGACGAAGCTCGGGATGCGGTTGTTCTCCGCCGAGACCACACCGCCTATGGCTTGGCTGCCATAGCGCAGGGTCGCGGGGCCCCGGATCACCTCGACACGGTCCTGAACGAGCGGGCTGATCGGAACCGCGTGATCCTCGCCGAGCGCCGAGACGTCGTGCGCGCCGATCCCGTTCTCCTGGATCCGTACGCGGAAGTTGTCCTGGCCGCGGATGATCGGCCGGTTCGCGGCGCCGGGCGCATAGGTCGTGCCCGAGATGCCAGGACGCTCAAAGAGCGTATCGCCCAGCGTCCGCGGCTGCTCCCGCACGATCTCGCTCCGCTGAATCACCGTCACGGGCGAAAACGTGTTCGTCACGACCGGCAGGATGCCTGCCGGAAACTCGCCTCCTGACCCTGGTTGCTGCGTTTCCGGCCGGGTCAGGATCGGCGACGGCGAGGTCACCACGATGGCGGGCAGGGTGGTGGTTTGCGCCACGGCATCCCGGATCGGCTGAAGCGGGATGGCGAGAGCGGTCGTACCGAGCAGAGCGACAGCGCGTGGGATCATCAAAGAGGCGTCCATGAGCGAAATGGTACGTTATACAGTTACATTGATTGCACAAGCCTCTTCCCGCCTCACCCTCGGAGTGGAAGTCGTTCGTCCTAAGGTCCGCCACGGCAAACAAGACCGCGATCAAACGCGCGCTTTCCCGCGCCCGAGGGTCACGGCTGGGCCGAGCGATCGCCTTCTCGGCCGGGGCGTTCGTCAACCGTCTCAGCCGAGATCGGCCGACCGGGCGATCTCCTGCCGCAACTGGTCGACCTTCGCGCCGGCCCATTGCCGGGCGTCATCGCCGAATACGAGCCGCGATGGCGCCTCGCCCTGTGAGGCAAGCGCCACGATCCGCGCCGCGAGCAGCTTCGGATCGCCCGGCTGGTTGCCGTTGGCCCCGTCCACGAAGGCGCGATACTGCGCCATCGCCTCGGCATAATCCGGGATGTCGATGCTGCCGAAGCTCGCCGATTTCGCGTCCATGAAGTCGGTGCGCAGCATCCCCGGCTCGACGAGCAGCGAGCGGATTCCCAAGGGGGCCAGCTCCTGCGCAAAGCCCTCCATCCATCCCTCGACGGCGAATTTCGAGGCCGAGTAGACCGCCCCGCCGCCGCTGGAGACCAGCCCGCTGACGGACGAGATGGTGACGACGAGGCCCGAGCGACGCCGACGCATGTGGGGGACGACCGCGCGCGCGACGTTCATCGTGCCGAACAGGTTGACCTCGAACTGGCGCCGCACCGCGGCATCCGTGAAGGTCTCGAAGAAGCCGAGTTCGGCATAGCCGGCATTGTTGACGAGCACGTCGATCGCGCCGAACCGCTCGACCGTCTCGGCGGCGACCGCATTCGCGGCTTCGGCGTCGGTGATATCGAGCGCGAGGGCGTGGAGGCGATCCTGTTCGCCCCCGCAGGCATCGCGTACCGCGTCGGCGGACCGCGCCGCCGCCACGACCGTCGCGCCCGCATCGAGCGCCCTGAGCGCGATCTCGCGTCCAAGCCCCCGGCTTGCGCCCGTCACCAGCCAAACCTTGCCCATCGCCTGCTCCTCGCGCCATCCGCGGCCAGGGGCTAGGTAGTCCTGCTAATTGATCGGGATAATCGCCTAATCAGTTATAGGCCTCAGTAGCGGGGATCATCGATGCGTCCGGATCAGCTCGGCGATCTTGCCGTCTTCGCGGCGATCGCTTCCGAACGCAGCTTCACGCGTGCCGCGAGGCGGCTCGGAGTCACGCAGTCGGCGTTGAGCCAGACCATGAAGCGGCTGGAAGGCCAGCTGGGCTTCCGGCTCCTCTCCCGCACGACGCGCAGCGTCGCCCCGACGGCCGCCGGCGAGCGCCTGCTCGCCACCCTCTCGCCAGCCCTGGCCACGCTGGGCGACGAGATCGCGGCGCTGTCCCAGGCGCGCGGGGCAGCGATCGGCGCCGTCCGGATCACGACGGGCAAGCACGCCGCCGACACGCTGCTGTGGCCGATGCTCCCCTCCTTCATGCGCCGCCATCCCGGCATCGACGTGGAGGTGTCCGTGGAGGGCGGAATGACCGACGTCGTGGCGGGCCGCTTCGATGCGGGCATCCGGCTCGGCGAACGGCTGGAGAAGGACATGATCGCGCTGCCGGTCGGGCCTCCGCTCCGCGTCGCCGTGGTGGCGGCTCCCGGCTATCTGGGCGGACATCCGGTGCCGACGGCGCCTGCCGATCTCACGCATCATCGCTGCATCGCCTACGGCGACGCGCATGGCGACCTGTCGCCCTGGTCGTTCGAGCGCGACGGCCATGCCGTGACGGTCAAGCCAGGCCGCGGGCCGGTGTTCAACGACGGCGACCTGCTGGTGGCCGCCGCCCTCGAGGGTTTTGGCATCCTCTACATCCTGGAGGATCTGGTGGCGGCGCCGATCGCCGATGGCCGCCTCACCCGCCTGCTGGAGCCGTGGTGCGAGCCGTTCGCCGGCTACCACGTATATTACCCCGATCGCCGGGGCACGGCGGCCTTCGACCTGTTCAAGGAGGCGCTTCTGGCAAGCAGGCCCGCATGAGGGTTTCGTTTCGCGAACGCGATCCCGATTGGGGGGCTGAGAAGGGGCGGCGAGCGGCGTCACGCCGATCCGCTGCGACGCGCAGGCGCGACCGCGTTGCCGCAGTCTGGCACCTTGCAAAAGCCCAGGGCCATGCGCATGTAAATGTAGTTGACATTCACATCGGGAGATTTCCATGTCGTGTGCCAAGTCCTCCGGCTGGAATGCCGGTGAGGCCGCCGCCCAGGCTCCATCGCGTTCGTGCTCGTCGCGCCGACCGCTGGAGATCATCGGGGTCGTGTTCCTGTTCCTCTACTTCTGGCCCCTGGCCGTGACCTACCTGGTCTGGAAGTTCATGGGCTACCCGGTCCCGCACGAGCTGCGCCGGGCCGTGGAGGAGAACGTCCTGAACCCGATGCGCAACATGCGCTGGGGTGCGCCGACGGGCTTCGCGGGCACGGGCAACCTCGCCTTCGACGAGTACCGCCGCTCCGAGCTCGAGCGCCTCGAGCGCGAGCGCCGCAAGCTCGACGACGAGGCCCGCGAGTTCCGCGACTTCGTCGAGGAGCTGAAGCGCGCCAAGGATCGCGAGGAGTTCGACGCCTATATGGCGCGGCGCCGGAATTCCGGCCCGACGGTCGCGTAAGCAACCACCGGACGACAGGGCCGGGCGGCATCCGCCCGGCCTTTTTTGTTATCGGACCGCGAAGGGCGTCGGATAGGGACGCCCGAAGGGCACGCCCGCCGTGACGGTCTGCACGGGCTTGAGTACCTGCGTGCCGCTCCGCTTGTTGCCGCGGGTGTCGACGAACTCGACCGGGCCCTCGGCCATCTCCACGATCGAGATGTCGGCGGGCGCACCCACCTGCAGGGTGCCGAGCTTCGGGTCGCGCCCGATCACCCGCGCGGGCACCTCCGTCGCCATCGCGACCACGCGCTCCAGCGGCACGCCCTTGGCCAGGAACTTGCTCATCACCCAGGGCAGGAACGGCATGCCCGGCGTATTCCCCGACACGGCATGGAGATCGGACGAGATCACGTCCGGCGGGCAGCCCTGCTCGGTCGCGGCCTCCAGCACCGTGAAGTCGAAGCTGCCGCCGCCATGGCCGACATCGAAGACGACGCCCCGCTGCTTCGCGGCGAGCGCGGCGGGGAGGAGCTTCCCGTCCTGGACGATGTTCGTGAAGGCGCCCGCGAGGTTCGGCGCGCCCGAATAGGCGTGGGTCAGGATGTCTCCCGGCCGTAGCGTATCGAGGATCTGGCTCATCAGGGCCGGGGTCTCCACCCCGCCGATATGCGCCATCACCTTGGCGGGCCGGCCGGACATCTCGCAGGCCTGGATGGCGCGCCGCAGCGGCTCGATTCCGTGCTTGGCGATGACGTTCTCGGACATCCGCACCTTGGCGCCGAGCACGAAGTCCGGGTTCTCGGCGATCGCCTTCGCGCAGGCCTGAACCTGGGCGAAGTCGATGTTGTAGAGCTCGGGGACCGGGAAGGCCGCAAGGCCCATATTGGCGATGTGCACGAAGGCGTACATGCGCGTGCGGGTCTGGGCTGCGACGTGCCGGGCGAGCGCCGCGATGTTGTTCGCGCCCGCATCCCCGGCGGAGACCACGGTCGTCACGCCCGTCAGGGCGACCGATTCGTCCGCCGGAAGGCCGATCGCGGAGCCGTAGGGGTAGACGTGGGCATGGAGGTCGATGAGGCCCGGCAGGACCAGGCGGCCGCCGGCATCGATGCTCTGGATCGCCTGTGCCGCAGGGATCTCCGCCTCGATCGCCTCGATCCGGCCGAACCGGATGCCGATGTCGCGCCGCGCCCTGAGCGACTGGCTCGGGTCCAGCACCTCGCCGCCGCGCAGCACGAGGTCGAACTTGTCGTTCGGGCCCATGGCGGCGCCCGCAGGGCGCCCGCCCAAGCCCACCGCCAGCGCAGCCGCTCCCGCCCCGCAGAGCAGGTCCCGCCTCGAGACATCTCCCATCGCGTTCCTCCGGTGGCCTCTCGGGTGCTGTCCCCGCACCCCTGTCGGGCCGACCGGATGATTGCACCCGTCGGGAACGCGGTCGAGCCGGGGCTTTCCCGGACGGCCGGCTTCAGGCTGACCGCCATGCGCCCGTCACATTTGACGCCTTCCCCGCTTCGGCGATAAATCGCCTCCTCTCGGCGGGCCCAAGGTCCCCCCGGTCAAGGGTCGCTCATGTCCGAAATCGCGGGTCCCGCGACGCGTCATCCCACAATCGGTGTTCGGGTCGGCTCCGTCATGGTGGGCGGCGGCGCTCCGATCGTCGTGCAGTCGATGACGAACACCGACACGGCGGATGTCGATTCCACCGTCGCCCAGGTTTCGGCGCTGGCGCGCGCCGGGTCGGAAATCGTCCGCATCACGGTCGACCGGGACGAGGCCGCGGCCGGCGTCCCGAAGATTCGCGAGCGGCTCGATCGCCTCGGCATCAACGTGCCGCTGGTCGGCGACTTCCACTATATCGGGCACAAGCTGCTGGCCGACCATCCGGCCTGCGCCGAGGCGCTGGCGAAGTACCGGATCAATCCCGGCAATGTCGGCTTCAAGGAGAAGAAGGACCGGCAGTTCGGCGCCATCATCGAGCTCGCCGCCAAGCACGGCAAGGCGGTGCGGATCGGCGCGAACTGGGGCTCGCTCGACCAGGAGCTGCTGACGCATCTCATGGACGAGAACGCGAAGCTGCCGAACCCGGTCGATGCGCGCGCGATCACCCGCGAGGCGCTGATCCAGTCGGCGCTCATCTCGGCCGCCCGGGCCGAGGAGATGGGGCTTCCGCGCGACCGCATCATCCTGTCCGCCAAGGTCTCGAACGTGCAGGACCTGATCGCCTGCTACCAGGACCTCGCGCGGCGCTCGAACTACGCCATCCATCTCGGCCTCACCGAGGCCGGCATGGGGTCGAAGGGCATCGTCGCCTCCTCGGCGGCGCTCGGCATCCTCCTGCAGCAGGGTATCGGCGACACGATCCGCGTCTCGCTCACGCCCGAGCCGGGCGGCGACCGCACGCTCGAGGTGAAGGTCGCGCAGGAGATCCTGCAGACCATGGGCTTCCGCACCTTCGTGCCGCTCGTGGCGGCCTGCCCGGGCTGCGGCCGCACCACCTCCACGGTGTTCCAGGAACTTGCGCGCGACATCCAGGACTGGATCCAGGTCTCGATGCCGGACTGGAAGCGCACCTATCCGGGCGTCGAGAACCTGAACGTCGCCGTGATGGGCTGCATCGTGAACGGGCCGGGCGAATCGAAGCATGCCGATATCGGCATCTCCCTCCCCGGAACGGGCGAGAGCCCGGCTGCTCCCGTCTTCATCGACGGCAAGAAGGCCATGACGCTCCGCGGCGCCGGCATCGCCGGCGAGTTCAAGACCCTCGTGGCGGACTACATCGAGCGGCGCTACGGTACGCCGGCCAGAGACGCGGCCGAATAACCGGGCACTCCCGTCGGGAACATCCCCATGCGTCCGAGTCTTGTGGTGAGGCCCGGCCGTGAAGCCCGCCTCGGGCTTCGCGCGCGGGCAAGCGGCATGCGCGCGCCCGGTGGGCGGGCGGCGTCGCGCAGGGCCGGTCGGGGCTGACGATGGCGCAGGAGGCGACGGTCGCGAACGGCCATCCGGATTCTCCCGCACCGCCCGAGAGCGCCCTCCCGGGGGCGCACGGCAAGGCGGGCTTCTGGACGCTGGCGCTGGGCTCGGTCGGGGTCGTCTATGGCGACATCGGCACGAGCCCGCTCTACGCCTTCCGCGAGGCGCTGCGGACCGCGAATTCGGACGGGATCATCACGCCCGTCGAGGTCTATGGCGTCGTCTCGCTGATCATCTGGACGCTCACCCTGATCGTGACGATCAAGTACGTCACGATCGTGCTCCGGATGGACAATAACGGCGAGGGCGGCACGCTTTCGCTGATGGCCCTCGCCCGGAAGGCGACGGGCGGCAGCTTCATCGTGCTCTGCCTCGGCGTGATCGGCGCGGCCCTGTTCTATGGCGACGCCATCATCACGCCGGCGATCTCGGTCCTCTCGGCCGTGGAGGGCCTGAAGCTCGTCACCCCCACCTTCGAGCCCTACATCCTGCCGATCACCATCGCGATCCTGGTCGCGATGTTTCTCGTCCAGAGCCATGGCACCGCGCGGGTCGCGAGCTTCTTCGGCCCCGTCATGGTGCTGTTCTTCCTGACGATCGCGGCCGCGGCGCTGCCGCATATCGCGGTCGAGCCGAAGATCGTCCACGCCTTCAACCCCTATTACGCCATCGAGTACCTGGTGGAGCACGGGCACGGGGCGCTGATCGCGCTCGGGGCCGTGTTCCTGGCGGTGACGGGCGCGGAGGCGCTCTTCGCCGATCTCGGCCATTTCGGCCGCAAGCCCATCCAGCGGGCCTGGCTCTTCCTCGTCTTCCCCTGCCTCGCCCTCAACTATCTCGGCCAGGGCGCGCTGGTGCTGCATGACGGCGACGCGGCGTCCGATCCCTTCTTCAAGCTCGTGCCCGAATGGGGGCTGCTGCCGCTCGTCATCCTGGCCACCTGCGCCACCGTGATCGCCGGGCAGGCCAACATCACGGGCGCCTATTCGCTCTCGCGCCAGGCGGTGCAGCTCGGCCTCCTGCCGCGGCTGGAGATCCGCCACACCTCCGAGGCGCATTCGGGCCAGATCTACCTGCCGCAGATCAACTCGCTGCTGCTCGTGGGCGTGCTGATCCTCGTCCTCAGCTTCCGCTCCTCCACGTCGCTCGCCAACGCTTACGGGGTGGCCGTGACGGGCACGATGCTGATCACCGGCACGCTCGCCTTCATCGTGGCGCGGCAGGTCTGGGGCTGGTCGACCTGGAAGGCCGTGCTCGTCATCGTGCCCTTCCTGGTCATCGAGCTGACCTTCCTGGGCGCGAACCTCCTGAAGGTGCTGGACGGCGGCTACGTGCCCCTGCTCCTGGCGGCCTTCCTGGTGCTCCTCATGGCGACCTGGATGAAGGGCACCCGCATCCTGTTCGAGAAGACACGCAAGACGGACGTGCCCCTCGTCGAACTCGTCGGCATGCTGGAGCGGAGCCCGCCGCACCGCGTGAAGGGCACGGCGGTCTTCCTGACGAGCGACCCCGCGACGGCGCCCTCCGCCCTCCTGCACAACCTCAAGCACAACAAGGTCCTGCACGAGCGCAACGTGGTGCTCACGATCCGCTCGATGGACACGCCCCGCGTGCCGATCGAGGAGCGCATCACGCTCGAGCCGCTGGGCGACGGGTTCTGGCGCGTGCAGATGATGTTCGGGTACATGGAAACGCCCAACATCCCACGCAGCATGGCTCTTCTGCGCAAGCTCGGCTTCAAGTTCGACATCATGGGAACGTCGTTCTTCCTGTCGCGGCGCTCGATCCGCCCGGCCCTGCGCTCGTCGATGCCGCTCTGGCAGGACAAGCTGTTCATCGCGCTGGCGCGCAGCGCGTCCGACGCGACCGACTTCTTCCAGATCCCGACCGGCCGCGTCGTCGAGGTCGGCACGCAGGTCACCGTCTGATCGCGCGGGGCGGAGAGGGGGGCCGATGAGGCGGCTGATCCGTCTCGTCGTGCTGCTCCTGCTGGCCTACCCGGCGCTGGTCCTGCTGCTGGCGCTGCTCTACCTCGCCGTGCCGCCCGTCTCGACCCTGATGCTGGGCCGCTGGCTCACCGGCGAGAGCGTCGACCGGACCTATGTCCCGCTCTCGGCGATCTCGCGTCAGCTGCCCGCGGCCGTGATCGCGTCGGAGGATGCACGCTTCTGCCAGCACGGCGGCGTCGATTGGGGGGCGCTGCACCAGGTGATCACGGATGACGACGGCCCGAGCCGCGGCGCCTCGACCATCTCCATGCAGGTCGCCAAGAACCTCTTCCTCTGGCCGTCGCGCTCCTATGTCCGGAAGGCGGTCGAGATCCCGCTCGCGCTCGTGCTCGACCTCGTCTGGTCCAAGCGGCGCATGATCGAGATCTATCTCAACATCGCCGAATGGGGCGAGGGGACCTTCGGGGCGGAGGCGGCTGCCCGGCGCCACTTCAACAAATCCGCCCGCGACCTGACCCGCCGGGAGGCGGCGCTCCTGGCCGCGAGCCTCCCGAACCCGCTCGTGCGCAATCCCGGCCGGCCCTCGGTGCGGCTTCGCGCCCTCGCGGGCCGCGTCCAGGCCAGGATGGACGGGACCCCGCTCGACTGCCTGGGCTAGTTGGCGAAGGAGGGGCTAGCCAGGTCGCCATCGCGACGGTATAAGCCCGGCAAACCTCGACGAGATGTTGCACGCCTCCTGCCTGCGCGGGGGCGTTTGCGTTTGGAGACAAGCACGTGGCCGTTCCGAAGCGAAAGACGTCGCCGATGAAGCGCGGTATGCGCCGCTCGGCGGATGCCCTCAAGGCGCCGACCTATGTCGAGGACAAGGATTCGGGCGAGCTGCGCCGTCCGCACCACGTCGACCTGAAGACCGGCATGTATGGCGGCCGTCAGGTTCTGAACGTCAAGTCCGACGATTGAGACGGCTCGCGCGGCCCCACAGGAGCCGCGCGACGCGCCTTTTCAGATGACGCGGTCGAGCCGTGCCGGCTCGGCTCCCGGAAGGCGTGAATAGGCTGCGCTCGCGGCCTCGGGCTCGGCGTTGCGCGCCTGGCGATAGGCCGGGAGGCGGCGCTCGCAGGCGATGAGCTGGGCGAGAAAGACGGCTTCGGGCCTCTCCGCCGCGGGATTGGGACGCCTGGGCCCGACGACGGCCAGGGCCCGGCCCTGAGGGGTGGACGTGACGGGCTCGGCTTTGTGCTGGTCCGTCATGGGACGCTCTCCGACTGCCACCCTCTTTAAGCAACCGTTCTGCCAAGTTTTACGAGACCTTAACGGGGCAGACCGCATCGTTTCGGCACGTTTTCCACGCCGAACGAACCCCGATTCGTCCGATTCGTTCCGGACTCGAGGACCTCGACCGGCCTGACCCCAGGACCGTGCGATGCCGGGCTTCTCCCCGCAGAGAGACAATGGCCCGCCGGATCCGCGGGGGATCCTGACCTCCATCGGGGTCGCCGTCTATGACTGGGACATCCGCGGCGACCGGCTTTCCTGGGCTCCGAACGCCGCCGAGGTGATCGGCCTGAAGGATCTCGCCGCCCTGGGGAGCGGCCGGGCTTACGCCAATGTCCTCGAGCCGGGATCCGGCACCACCCGCAGCGACGCGATCCTGGGCAGCCAGGCGCGCGACGAAGGCTCCGGCGTTCCCTACTCCACCCGCTATGCCATCCGGCCGACGCCGGACCGCCTGATCCTCGTGGAGGATACCGGCCGCTGGTATGCGGGCGCCGACGGGCAGCCCGCGATCGCCCACGGGATGCTGCGGATCTCGCCCGGCGACGCCGCGGGGCAGACGCATGAGGGGCCGGGCCAGCGCGAGCGGACCGCCTTCCTGCGCCAGATCGCGAGCGAGGTCGCGGAGGCTGGCCGGTCCAAGCGGCCCCTGACCCTGTTCGCCATCGCGATCGAGAACCTGCAGAGCCTCAACGACGAGCTCGGTTTCGACGGAGCCGACCGGGTCGTCGGGGAGGTCCTGTCGCGCATGCGGGTCGTCATGCGCCGCCGCGACGGCTTCACCCGCTATTCCGGCAACCGCTTCGCCCTCGCCTTGCGCGCGTGCCCGCCGGAGCAGGCGGGCATCGCCGCGGAGAGGCTGTCGCAGGCGGTGGCCTCCATCCCGATCGAGACCGGGAGCGGGCCCGTGACGGTCAGGCTCCTGATCGGGGCCGCGACGGCACCGGACCACGCGCTCGATCCGGCAGGGCTGCTGCGCCGCGCCGAGCAGAGCCTCGCCGTGGCCAAGCGCCGCAACGGCGCGGGCTTCGTCCATTACGATCCCGAGATCTTCCGCGCGACCGAGCGCCCGGTCGGCAGCCAGGGGGCGGTCGACGTGATCGGCCTCCTCAACGCCCGCCGCATCGTCTTCGCACGGCAGCCCGTCGTGGAGGCCGCCAGCCGCAAGGTCGCCTTCAGCGAGGCGCTCCTGCGCGTGTCAGGGGAGGGCGGCCGGATCGTCTCGGCGGCCGATGTGGTGCCGGCCATGGAGCGGAGCGGCCTCGTGCCGCTCGTCGACATGCGCATCCTCGAACTCGCGACGGAGCAGCTCGCGCTCCACCCCGAGGAGCGGCTCTCGATCAACGTCTCGCCCCTGACGCTGGAGAGCCCCGACTGGCTCGCGACGCTGGCGGCCCATCTCGGCCGGCGGTCGGACATCGCGTCGCGCCTCATCGTGGAGGTGACGGAGACGCTCGCGATCCGCGATCCCGAGATGGCGCGGCGGAAGCTCGACGCCATGAAGGCGCTGGGCGTCTCGATCGCGATCGACGATTTCGGCGCGGGCCACACGTCCTTCCGGCATCTGCGCAACTTCCCGGTCGACATCGTGAAGCTCGACGGGGCGTTCATCCAGAATCTCGCCCGGTCCACCAACGACCGCTTCTTCGTCCAGACCCTGATCGATCTCGCCCATCATCTCGGGCTCTCGACGGTCGCCGAATGGGTCGAGGACGAGGAGACGGCCCAGCTTCTGACCCGCTGGGGCGTCGACTTCCTCCAGGGAGATTGCTGCGGCACCCCGCGCCTCCTCGAGGAACCCCTCCACAAGGCCGCCAAGGTGGCCTGATTCAGCCCGCTAATCCAAGCGGACGGGGGAAGTCGTCTCGGCGATACTTGCCGACGGGACACGAATTCAGATTTTTCTGTCGGTGGTTACCGAATTCTTAAGTCGAGCGCGTGGCGGTTAACCTTCCGTTAACTGCGATCCGGTGTGGTCGGGCTTAATTCGCCCGAAAGGAATCGCCATGCGCTCCGAATCGACAGCCCGCCAGGAAAGACAGGACGAGCTCGGGGACCTCGCCCGACAGATCGCCTCGCAGCTGAAGAACGATCCGAGCGGGCCCGAGAACATCCTGAGGCCGAATTTCCACCGCACGCCGGTGCCGCGGCCCGACCAGGTGGCCGCCATCAACGCCATCATGAAGGCGAGCGAGTCGATGATCGCCCGGCGCGAGCAGGTGCAGATCGCCGAGCGCCGGGCCCAGGATGCCGAGGACAAGGTCGAGGCCCTGAAGCGCCACCTGATCGACACGGAGGACCGTCTCTCCGCCGCGCTCGATCAGCTCGACCGCGAGCGCCGCCGCAACGAGGAGCTCGAGCGCCGCTCGGCCGAGATGCTCGACCGTACGCAGGCCATGCTCAGCGACGCCAGCGAGCGGCTCACGGCTTCCGAGAAGCGCGCCTCGCTCGCCGAGGAATACCTCGTCACGCTGCAGACGATGATCCGGGAGCGCCTGGAGGCGTGATGCCGCGGACGGCTCCGGGAGCCGCCGGGCCTAGTGCTGCGGCTTCGCGGCTTCGAAGGCCGCGAGCTGCTCCGGGCGGGCCTCCGTCTGGTAGCGCGCCTTCCACTCCTCGTAGGGCATGCCGTAGACGGCAAGGCGCATGTCCTCCTTCGAGAGGCCGAGGCCGCGCTCGTCGGCTGCGTCCTTCAGCCAGTTCGACAGGCAGTTGCGGCAGAACCCCGCGAGGTTCATGAGGTCGAGGTTCTGCACGTCCGTGCGGTTCCTCAGATGCGAGACGAGCCGGCGGAAGGCGGCCGCCTCGAGTTCGGTGCGTGTCGTGTCGTCGAGTTCGGTCATGTTCGGTTCCAACCCCGTTGCGGCCGGCCGGACGCTGTCCGTCGCCGAAGCGCCACGGGATCGCCCCATTCGGCCGCTCAGCATCGGATCTCGTCCCGTCGCTCTCTCCTCCCCAGATATGCCACCACCCCGCCGCTTCCGCATCCCGCTCGCCCTGCTTTCGGCCGCCGCGGTCGTTTGCGCCGCGGTCGCCGGGGCGAGCCCCGCCCGCGCGGATCTCCGCCTGTGCAACATCACCGACAGCCGGGTGGGCGTCTCGCTCGGCTATCGCGATGCCGGGGGCTGGGTGACGGAAGGCTGGTGGAACCTGGCGGCCCGCGGCTGCGAGACCCTGCTCCGGGGCGACCTCGCGGCGCGCTACTACTACATCTATGCGGTCGACTACGATCGCGGCGGCGACTGGAGCGGCCGCTCGCTGATGTGCACGCGCGATCGCGAGTTCACGATCCGCGGCGTGGAGGATTGCCTCGCCCGCGGCTTCGACCGGTCAAGCTTCTTCGAGATCGATACGGGCGAACAGCGGAGCTGGACGGTGCAGCTGACCGACCCCGGCAGGGCCGCGCCGGCTGCCCCGACCGCCACCACGCCCCGCTGACTTCGCGCGGCCCGGACGCAACCGTGGCCATTCGGAGGCGTTAGTCCCCCGTCAGCAGGGGAGATATGCGATGGCGCGCCTTTCCGTTGTCGTCCTAGCCGTCGCTGGATCCTGGGCGGCGTTTCCGGCCGCCTCACAGGGCACCGCCACCACGCCGGGCACGGCTCCCAGCATGGCCGCTCCGGGCCTTGCCACGCCAGGGCCGGTTCCGGGCGCCGCCCCGGGCGGCTCGGTCGGGTCCACGGTCGGGGGCGCTCCGGCCGCGCGGGCGGCCTCGACCAGCTCGGTCGGACGCACCAAGCCGCCGGGCGCGGCCGCGGACGGCACCCGTCCCGACCTCGAGGTGAAGAGCCGGCAGATCGACCGGCGGATCAGGACGGGAATCTGCTCCGGCTGCTAGCGCAGGCGCGCCGCCCGTTCAGGCGTTGAGCGCCCGCTCGACGGCGTCGCAATAGACCTGCGCGCCGAGCACGAGGTCCTCGTCCGATGTGTTTTCCGTCCAATGGTGGCTGATGCCGCCGATGGACGGCACGAACATCATGGCGGCGGGCATCACGCGCGCCAGGTACTGGGCGTCGTGCCCGGCTCCGCTCGGCAGGCGCGTCACCTGCCCCGGCGCATGCGCCTCGCCGGCGGCTTCGAGCGCGGCCTGGAGGCCGTCATCCATCAGGGCGGGCCGGCTCTGGCCCATCACGTCGATCTCCATCGGGCAGCGTCCGGTCCGGTTCGCCTCGTCCACCAGGCGCCGCAACTCGGCATCGAGCCGGTCGAGCACGTCCTGGTCGGCGTCGCGGAACTGGAACAGCGCCTCGGCGCGCCCCGGGATGATGGAGGGGGCGCCGGGATCGAGCGCGATCCGGCCCGTGGTCCAGACCGTGCGCGGGCCGCAGATCTCGGGGAAGATGCGATCGATCTCCGCGAGGAGACGCACCAGCGCGAGGCCCGCGTCGCGGCGCCGTGCCATGGAGGTGGTGCCGGCGTGGTTCTGCTCGCCGGTCGCCGTGATGCGGTACTGCCAGATGGCCACGATGGCCGTGACGACCCCGATCTTGAGGCCGGAGGAGATCAGGGTGTCCCCCTGCTCGATATGCGCCTCGACGAAGCCCTTGTAGCGGCCGGGCTCGACCTGCCGGCGCGGCACGCCCGAGAGGCCCGCCCTGTCCAGGGCCTGCCGCAGCGGGATGCCATCGTACTTGTTGGCCAGACGGTCGATCTCGGCCTCGTCGAGCAGGCCCGTGAAGGACCGCGAGCCGATGAAGGAGCCGAAATGGCCCTCCTCGTCGCACCAGCCGGCCACCTCGACGCCGCGTCCGACCGTCCGCGCGGCCTCGAGCCCGTAAATCATCCCGAGCGCGCCATCGAGCCAGCCCGCATGGTTCTGGCTCTCGATATGCGAGCCGGTCAGGATCTTCGGCCCGGGCGCATCGGAGGTACCGAAGACGTTGCCGATGCCGTCGATCTCGCCGTTCAGGCCGGCCTCCTCCAGCTTGCGGACGAACCAGCGGCGCGCGGCGATGTCGTCGTCGGAGAAGGTCGGGCGGTGCACGCCCGTCTTGTACGCCCCGAACGTCGCAAGCTCCCGCAGGTCCCTGAGCACGCGCTCGCCGTCGATCCTGGCCATCTTCGCCCCTTCCTGGTCGGGCGATCCTTAGCGCGGAACGATGCTGGCGGCGACCAAAGTCCGAGCGAACATTTCTTGCGAGGCCGAGGCGCGAGCCCGTATGGTCCGCCTCAAACGGGGGCCGGGAGCGGCCGGAACCTGACCTGCGAGGACGCGCCATGGAGCACATGACCCAGAACCCGCACCTGCATGACGTCTCGCCCGAATGGTCGGCGCGCGCCTATGTGGACGATGCGAAGTACCGGGAGATGTACGAGCGCTCGATCCGCGATCCCGAGGCCTTCTGGTTCGAGCAGGGGAACCGCATCGACTGGTTCCGGACCTATACGCTGGCCAAGAACGCGAGCTTCGGCGGGCCGGGCACGTCCGGCGAGGTGGATATCCGCTGGTACGAGGACGGCGTCACCAATGTCGCCTACAATTGCGTCGACCGGCATCTCGAGACGCGCGGCGACCAGGTCGCGATCATCTGGGAGGGCGACGACCCGTCCGAGTCCAAGCGCATCACCTATCGCGAGCTCCATGCGGAGGTCTGCCGCTTCGCGAACGTGCTGCGCAACCGCGGGGTCGAGAAGGGCTCCACGGTCACGATCTACATGCCGATGATACCGGAGGCCGCCTACGCGATGCTGGCCTGCGCGCGGCTCGGCGCAGTCCACTCGGTCGTGTTCGGGGGCTTCTCGCCGGATTCGCTCGCCGACCGCATCCAGGGCTGCGGCTCCAAGATGGTGATCACGGCGGACGAGGGCCTGCGCGGCGGCCGCAAGGTGCCCCTGAAGGCCAATGTCGATGCCGCGATCGCCAAGGCCGGCGGGGTCGACCATGTGGTCGTGGTCCGCCGCACGGGCGCGCCCGTGGCCATGCAGGCGGGCCGCGACGTCTACTACCACGCGGCGGCCGAGCAGGTGACGGACGAGTGCCCGGCGGAGCACATGAACGCGGAAGATCCGCTGTTCATCCTCTACACGTCAGGCTCGACCGGCAAGCCGAAGGGCGTGCTGCACACGACCGCCGGCTACCTCATCTTCGCGTCGATGACGCACCAATACGTCTTCGACTACCACGAGGGCGACATCTACTGGTGCACGGCCGATGTCGGCTGGGTGACGGGCCACAGCTACATCCTGTACGGCCCGCTCGCTAACGGCGCGACCACGCTGATGTTCGAGGGCGTGCCCAACTACCCGACCATCTCCCGCTTTTGGGAGGTGATCGACAAGCACAAGGTCAATACCTTCTACACGGCGCCGACCGCGATCCGGTCCCTGATGGGGGCCGGCAACGAGGCCGTGAAGAAGACCTCCCGCGCCTCGCTCCGCCTCCTGGGTTCGGTCGGCGAGCCGATCAATCCGGAGGCCTGGGAGTGGTATCATCAGGTCGTCGGCGACGGGCGCTGCCCGATCGTCGACACCTGGTGGCAGACGGAGACGGGCGGGATCATGATCACGCCGCTGCCCGGCGCCACCAAGCTGAAGCCGGGCTCGGCCACCCGACCCTTCTTCGGCGTGGTGCCGCAGATCGTGGATGCGGAAGGCAAGGTCCTGGAGGGTGCCTGCGAGGGCAACCTCGTCATCGCGGAGAGCTGGCCCGGGCAGATGCGGACCGTCTTCGGCGACCACCAGCGCTTCGTCGATACCTATTTCTCGGCCTACAAGGGCAAGTACTTCACGGGCGACGGCTGCCGGCGTGACGCGGACGGCTATTACTGGATCACCGGGCGCGTCGACGACGTGATCAACGTCTCGGGCCACCGCATGGGCACGGCGGAAGTCGAATCCGCGCTCGTCGCGCACCCGAAGGTGTCCGAGGCCGCCGTCGTCGGCTACCCGCACGACATCAAGGGGCAGGGCATCTACGCCTATGTCACCCTGATGCAGGGCGAGGCCTCCTCGGAGGAACTGCGCAAGGAGCTCGTCTCCTGGGTCCGGAAGGAAATCGGCCCGATCGCGTCCCCGGACCTGATCCAGTTCGCGCCGGGCCTGCCGAAGACCCGCTCGGGCAAGATCATGCGCCGCATCCTGCGCAAGATCGCCGAGGACGAGTTCTCCGCGCTCGGCGACACCTCGACCCTGGCCGATCCGGCCGTCGTCGACGACCTCATCGAGAACCGGCAGAACCGCTCGAAGGAGAGCGTCGCCAAGGCCTTCTGAGCGCCTATCGGGCCGAGCCGGGCGGTCCCGCCCGGCTCCCTCCGCCTGGATCCCGTCTTCCCCGGCAAGACGATCCCGCCGCTCCGGCCGGCGCGATGGCACCGGACGTGCTTGGGGCCGTGTGAGGCAGGTCACATCGCGGGCCTTGCCCGACATGCATCTTCGCGAGGAGCGAGAGGAGGGATGTCATGGACCTGAGACGGTGCTTCACCGACCATCCGGCTTCCGTCGGGGAGACCTACGGCCAGCACATGCAGGTGGCCCTCTCCTTCGCGTTGCCGCTGACGCGCGCTGCGGCGGCCGCCTATGTCCACGCCTTCCTGCCCTTCCTGTTCACCACCACGGCGAGCGGGATCGTGAAAGGGCTCTACGACCGCATGACCCGCCGCTGCGCCTCCTGCGCGGCCGGTCCGTCCCATCGGCCGGACCTCTTCCTCGGCGCCGCACCGGCCGGCCCGCGCGAGCGCATGCTGGCCTGGGACCCGGTGATCTGACCGCACGGGTTAAGCCTTAACCCTCGCCCGAGGCGACCCGGCCTCCGCCGGGTTTTCACCTCCCGTCAGCCATCTTTGCCAACCGCTTCGTCAGGGTTGGCGCGCCAATCTCCACTCGAAGGTTCACACAGAAGGACCTCGGGATGGACATCAAGCAGAGTGGCCGTGCCGCAGCGGCCATCACGATTACGATCGCCCAGGCGGAGCCGTTGCGCGGAGGTCATCTGCGCCGGCTGGCGATCGCGTTCCTGATCGGCCTTGCGCTGTATCTCGCCGGACGCGGACCCGCCTTTGCGGCGTTCGACGTTCCTGCGGGCGTGCAGCCCGGGACCATCGTCATCTCCACCTCGCAGCGTCGGCTCTACCTGATGGGCTGGGACGGCCCGCAGGTCAGCTATCCGGTCGCGGTCGGGAAGCCCGGCAAGCAATGGTACGGCTGGGCCAGGATCGACGGGAAGCATGTCGAGCCGGCCTGGTCGCCGCCCGCCGAGGTGAGGCGCGACAACCCGCGCCTGCCGGACGTGATCCCGGGCGGATCGCCCCGCAACCCGATGGGCAAGCGCGCCCTGACGCTGGACCGGGACGAGATCGCCATCCACGGGACGAACCGGCCGGGCTCGATCGGCACCTTCGCGTCCTATGGCTGCATCCGGATGCACAACCGCGACATCATCGACCTCTACGAGCGGGTGCGGGTCGGAACGCCGGTCCTGGTCACGCGCTGACCGGCCGCCCTTCATAAGGAGCAGGCCGCCTCGTCGTCGTTTGACGGGCGCCGCCATGCCGCCTTAGACCCGTCGCGCAATGCGCGCGTGGCTCAAGATCGCCCGCCTCAGCCGCCCGGCCCTGGCCATGGCGGCTTTGTACGCGCTCGTCCTCGGCACCTATCTCGGCGCGCTCGCGCCGAGCCCGGCCGCCCTTCCGGCGACGCATATCCTCTGCTCGTCGCAGGAGGCCTCGGACCCGTCCGGTCCGGCCCTCCCGGCGCCCGAGCATCGCGATTGCTGCACGGCGGCGTGCCTTAACGGAGCCTCGCTGGTGCCGCCCGGCGGTGCGTTCGAGACGGTGTCTCCGCCCGCGCATTCGCCCGTAGGCTGGGTCCCGCGAAACCCTGCGGGATCGTCGCTGGCAATCCCCCGCGACACCCGCGTGCGAGGTCCGCCTCTCGCCTGACTGCCGCTTCCGCACTCCAGTCAGACACGAGGACAAGATGAATTCGCATTTCTCCAGCGCGGCCGTGGGCGCCGTCGCATTCCTGAGCCTGTCCGCACCCGCCTTCGCGCATGCCACCCTGGCGGTGCGCGAAGCCGCCCCGGATTCGACCTACCGGGCCGTCGTGCAGATCAACCACGGCTGCGACGGCTCGCCCACAAGGGCCGTGCGGGTGACGGTGCCGGAGGGCGTGATCGCCGCCCGCCCGATGCCCAAGCCCGGCTGGACGCTCGCGACCACGAAGGGCTCCTACGCCAAGGCCTATCCGTTCTACCACGGCAAGACCCTGACGGAGGGCGTGCGCGAGATCGCCTGGTCGGCCGGGTCGCTGCCGGACGACCAGTTCGACGAGTTCGTCTTTTCCGCCCGGATCACCGATGACTACGCGCCCGGCTCGACCCTCCGCTTCCCGGTGGTGCAGGAATGCGAGCAGGGCGAGCATCGCTGGGTCGAGATCCCGGCCGACGGCCAGGACGCGCATGCGCTGAAGAGCCCCGCGCCCGGCGTGCGGATCATTGCCGCGGCCGCCAAGGAGGCGCAGGCGCAGCCCGCCGGCCAGGGGCCCATCCAGGCCGGCGCCCTCAGGATCGAGGCGCCCTGGGCGCGCGCGACGCCCTCGGGCGCAAAGGTCGCGGGCGGCTATGTCCGGATCACCAACACGGGCACGGAGCCCGACCGCCTCGTCAGCGCATCGGCGGAGGTCGCCGGCCGCGGCGAGGTGCACGAGATGTCGGTCGAGAACGGCGTCATGAAGATGCGCGAGCTCGCGAGCGGGATCGAGATCCGGCCCGGGCAGACGGTCGAGCTGAAGCCCGGCGGCCTGCACCTGATGTTCATGGACCTGAAGGGCGGCCTCAAGGAGGGCGACACGGTCCGCGGCACGCTCGTCTTCGAGAAGGCCGGCACGGTGCCCGTGACCTTCCGGGTCGGCGGCCTCGGCTCGCGCGGCGCGCCTGCGGGCCATCAGCACCACTGACGCAAAAAGGGCGCAGACCTTCCGGCCTGCGCCCTTTTCGAAAACTCTGCGGCCGCGCGGCGCGGCCGGGACTTACTTCTTCAGGCCGAGATTGCCGAAGCGCGAGTTGAAGCGCGACAGGCGACCGCCGCGGTCCATCAGCTGCTGCGTGCCGCCCGTCCAGGCCGGGTGCGTGTTCGGGTCGATGTCGAGGTTCAGCGTGTCGCCGGCCTTGCCCATCGTCGAGCGGGTCTGGAACTCCGTCCCGTTCGTCATCACGACGCGGATGAAGTGATAATCGGGATGGACCGTCGGGCCCTTGTCGCGCTTCTCGACCTTGACGGACTTCGAATTGTTCTGGGCGGCGTTCTCGGCCATCTCAAAGGCTCCTCGGTGCAGCGCCGGAGCGCCCGCGTGACCAGCCCGCGGCGACAACCGACCATATTCATGTCTCGGATCGGCGCGCTATAACCCAGAGAGGCATTCTAAACAAGCGACGCCGCATCGCGGCGGCGGCGGGTTTTTGCATTGTGATCGGGTTGGCATGGCGGGCATGAGAAGATCGAGGCGGGGCAGGCCGTCCTCGGAGGAGAGCGCGGGCCCGCGCCCATCCCTGCGATCGCTGAAGCCGCTGATCCCATTCGCCCTGCGCTACAAGGGCCGGATCGCGGCCGCGCTGATCGCCCTGACGGTCGCCTCGGCCGCGACGCTGGCGCTGCCCGTCGCGGCGCGCCGCGTGATCGACAACGGCTTCTCCGACCAGAATGGCGGCCTGATCGACGCCTATTTCGGCGTCATGATCGCCGTGGTGGCCACCATCGCGCTGGCGAGCGCGGCCCGGTTCTACACGGTCGTCACGCTCGGCGAGCGCATCGTGGCCGATCTCCGGGCCGCCGTGTTCCGCCACCTGACGGAGCTCGACCCCGCCTTCTTCGACCGGTCGAAATCCGGCGAGATCGTCTCCCGGCTGACGGCCGACGCCACGCAGGTGAAATCGGCCTTCGGGGTCTCGGTCTCGATGGCGCTGCGCAACAGCCTGCTCTTCGTCGGCGCGCTCGGCATGATGGTGATCACGAGCCCGAAGCTCTCGGGTCTGGTGATCGCGGCCATTCCCCTGGTGGTCCTGCCCCTCGTCTTCTCCGGCCGGGCGGTGCAGCGCCGCTCCCGGGCCGCGCAGGACCGTCTGGCGGATGCCTCGGCCTATGCGGCCGAGGCCGTCGGGGCGGTCAGGACCATGCAGGCCTTCGGCATGGAGCGCGCCACGGCGCAGCGCTTCGCGAACGCGGCCGAGGAGGCCTATGACGCCGCCCGAGCCTCGAGCGCCGCCCGGGCCTGGCTCACGGGCGCCGTCATCTTCCTGATCTCGGCCTCCATCGTCGGAATCCTCTGGTGGGGCGCGCAGGACGTGCTGGCCGGCCGCATGACGTCGGGCCGGCTGTCGCAATTCGTGCTCTACGCGGTCTTCGCGGCAAGCGCGCTCGGCCAGCTCTCCGAGGTCTATGGCGAGCTCTCGGCCGCCGCCGGAGCGGCGGAGCGCCTCGGCGAGATCCTGGCCTCCAAGCCCGCCATCGCGGCGCCCGCCTCGCCCGTTCCGATGTCGGATCGCGATGCCGGCACGATCGCCCTCGAAGACGTGCATTTCTCCTACCCGACGCGCGACACGCAGTCGCTCCAGGGCGTGACGCTGCGGGTCGGGGCGGGCGAGCGCGTGGCGCTGGTCGGCCCGTCCGGCGGCGGCAAGTCGACGGTGTTCCAGCTGCTGCTGCGCTTCTACGACCCGCAGGCCGGGCGCGTGCTCATCGACGGGCACGACCTGCGCGAGATCGATCCCGCGGAGCTCAGGCGCCGCATCGCGCTCGTGCCGCAGGACCCGGTGATCTTCATGGGCACCGTTGCCGAGAACATCCGCTACGGCCGCCCCGAGGCGAGCGAGGCCGAGGTGCGGCGGGCCGCGGGCCTCGCCTCCGCGGCGGGCTTCATCGAGGCGATGCCGCAGGGCTACGAGACGCAGATCGGCGAGCGCGGGGTGACCCTGTCGGGCGGCCAGCGCCAGCGCATCGCGATCGCGCGCGCCATCCTGAAGGATGCGCCGATCCTGCTGCTGGACGAGGCGACGTCGGCGCTGGACGCGGAGAGCGAGCGCGCCGTGCAGGAGGCGCTCGACAGGCTGATGCGCGACCGCACGACGCTGGTCATCGCGCACCGGCTCGCGACCGTGCGCAGCGCGGACCGCATCCTGGTGATGGAGGCGGGACGGATCGTCGAGCAGGGCTCGCACGAGCAGCTCGTGCGGCAAGGCGGCCTCTATGCGAGGCTGGCCGCCCTGCAATTCGACGCGGAGCCGCTCCGCAGCGAAGCGGCCGAGTAGGGAGAGTGCTTACGCGGCGCTCTTCGCCGCGATGCCCTTCTCGGTGAAGAGCTGCTGCAGCTCACCGGCCTGGAACATCTCGCGCGTGATGTCGCAGCCGCCGACGAACTCGCCCTTGACGTAGAGCTGCGGGATGGTCGGCCAGTTGGAATAGGCCTTGATGCCGTCGCGGAGCGCGGGATCCTCGAGCACGTTGACGCCCTTATAGGGGACGCCGAGGTAGTTCAGGATCTGCACGACCTGGCCCGAGAACCCGCATTGCGGGAATTGCGGCGTGCCCTTCATGAAGAGGACGACGTCGTTCGACTTCACCTCGGTGTCGATCTGGCTGTGTGCGTCGGTCAAAGTGTATCTCCGGAGTCTCGTGCCAGGATGATGGCACGTAATCTACGGCGTCCGCGCTCGTAATCAAAGGAGGGGTCGAGGACCTCCTCGAGCGTGAACGGGCTCGTTGCGGGGATCCGCGGCGGAACGGATACGTGGTGAACCTCCAATGCGGCCGTTGCCCTGGCGAAGGCTCGGCGCCAGATCGTGTCCATCTCGAGGTGCGGCCGCATGGAGCGTCGGTAATCCTCTCGGGCTTCGGCCAGGGCGACCTTCACTTCTCCGCCCCACGCCTCGCTAGACAGCGAGTCCGGGTCGCAGACGCCCTTGATGATGTGTGCGAGCGCATGAACCAGTTGCGACCGCACGCCGCCCCATTCGCTCCGCCCCACGCTTTCGATCTCCTCGATCACGTTGGCCCAGTCGACGCTGTTGGTGATGCCGGCCTCGGCCAGGCGACGCAGTTCCTCGACCTGGCGGTCCGCCCAGGCGACGATGTCGGTCTCGTAGAGCGAGGTATCGGTCATGGCGCTACGCCGGTGAATGTCGGGCAGGATCCGGACCAGCACAAGGCGTCAGCCGAGAAAGCCGACATCGGCTGACAGCGGCGGACAGGATTGCTAAGCCGCACCGGCCAACAAGGACCAGTCTTGCGCTACTATATCGGGCTCGCCACCACCTTCCATGACCCGGCCATCGCCATTGTGGCCCCGGACGGCGAGGTCCTGTTCGCGGAAGCGGCCGAGCGTTTCCTTCAATACAAGCGCGCCCCGAATTGCGAGCCTGACCTCGCGCCCCGCATGGGTGCCCTGCTCCGGCGCTGGGTGCCGGACGGAGCGGAGGTCGTCGTCGCGACCTCCTGGGGCGAGGATTTTTCCGCCTTCCTCGACGGTTCGGCCCGGACGGGCGCGTTCGACCTCGCGACGCTCGCGGCGCTGTCCCCGGAGCTGAACCGCTCCTTCGTGCCGGAGCGCTCCGAGCGGGCGCTGGTCGCCTCGCTTCACCTGCAGCAGCGCCGGGCCGGGCTCGGAACGCTGCTCGGCCTCGATCGCGCCGGAGGCGGGCGCCGCTTCGCGGAGCTGCGCCGCTACGGCCACCATCTCAGCCATGCCGCCTATGCCTGCGGCACGAGCCCGTTCGAGGAGGCGGCCTGCCTCGTCGTGGACGGCATGGGCGAGACCGGCGCCGCGGCGCTCTTCGCCCATGAGGGCGGACGGCTGCGCGAGCTGAAGCGCCATCGCGGCCGCGGCTCCGTGGGCTTCTTCTTCGGGCTCGTGACGGATCTCGCGGGTTTCGACCAGGCGGCCGGCGAGGAATGGAAGATCATGGGTCTGGCGCCCTATGGGCGGCGCGACCCGGACCTCATGGCGCTCCTGCGGCGGCTCTATCGCGTCGAGGGCGAGCGGCTGACCTTCGCGGATGCGGACACGATCCGGGCGGTCGCGGCAGAGATCCTGGGCCGCCGCCCGCCTGAGGCGACGACAGAAGGCTGGGCAGACCTCGCACGCTGCGGCCAGGACGCGTTCGAGGAAATGATGGCCGCCTATCTGGCCGAGGCGCGGGCGCTCTCCGGCTCGCAGAACCTCGTCCTCGCGGGCGGGTGCGCGCTGAATTCCTCCTTCAACGGCAAGATCGCCGGCCGGTACGGCTTCGGCCACCTGCACGTCCCCTCCGCGCCGGCCGATGACGGCAATGCCATCGGGGCCGCCTGGCTCGCGCTGGCGCAGGACGATCCGGCCTGGCGCGCCCCGCCAGGTCCCGCGACGCCCTATCTCGGCTCGACCGTCTCGACGGAGCCGCTGGAGCGCATGACGGCCTGGGAGCCGCGCCTCCGCCGTCTTGGGCACGAGGGTGTGACGGAGGCGGCCGCCGACATCCTGGCGGACGGCAAGCTGGTCGGCTGGGTCCAGGGCCGCGCCGAGTTCGGTCCGCGCGCCCTCGGCAACCGCTCCATCCTGGCCGATCCCCGTCCGGCGGACGCGAAGGAGCTCCTTAACGCCAAGGTAAAGTATCGCGAGGCCTTCCGGCCCTTCGCGCCCTCAATCCTGGCCGAGCATGGGCCCGCCTGGTTCGAGGATTACCAGGACAGCCCGTACATGGAGCGGACGCTGGTCTGGCGCGAGGACGTCCGCGCCCGGGTGCCGGCCGTCGTGCACGAGGACGGGACGGGCCGGCTGCAATCGGTCACGGCCGAGCGCAACCCGCGCTACGCGGCGCTGATCCGCGCCTTCGCGGAGCGCAGCGGGGTGCCGATCCTGCTCAACACGAGCTTCAACGTGATGGGCAAGCCGATCCTGCACACGGCCGAGGACGCGATCCTGATGTTCTACACGACCGGGCTCGACGCCATCGTCGTGGAAGACTGGCTCCTGACAAAGACCTAAAGCGCACCAAGCCCGGCCCGCCAGGAACAGCCGCCCGCAGCCCGCGGTTGCCAGGATGTTCCGCTGCTGGGCCCGCCATGCTGAGATCCAACGATCTCTCGTCCTCGTCCAGGCCGGGGCCGATCGAAGATCCTGCCTCGGAGGGCATGACCCCGGCGAGGGCGGCAGCCTCCGCAGACCAGGGGCTTTCCCCGGTTGCGCCCGGGCCAGCCCCGCAGCAGCGTCTCGAAGGATCCGGCGGGTCGAAGGACGATAAATCGGGCGCGCCGGGCCAGGCGGCCGCCGAGACATCCACCGGGAAGCGGGCGCGCGGCTTCATGCGGCGGCACCCGATCGGGGTGGCGATCGGCGCCCTCGCCCTGCTGGCAGCCATCGTGGGCGGCGGCCTCTGGTACCTGGAGGCGCGTCAGTTCGAGACGACGAACGACGCCTTCATCGCGGCGCGCTCGTTCTCCGTCGCGCCGAAAGTCTCCGGCTACATCGCCGAGGTGTACGTCCAGGACAACCAGCACGTCGCGGCGGGTGCCCCGATCGTCCGGATCGACGAGCGTGACTTCAAGGTGGGAGTCAGCAAGGCCGAAGCCGACATCCAGTCCGCGGAGGCGGCGATCCAGTCTGCGGTCGCTCAGATCAAGGAGCAGGAAAGCCAGGTCCGGGAAGCGCAGGCGCAGGTGAAGCAGAGCGACGCGGCGGTCTCCTATGCGCGCGACGAGAACGAGCGCGCTCAGGATCTGCTCCGGCGCGGGGTCGGCACCGTGGAACGGGCCCAGCAGACCGCCTCCACGCTGATCCGGGCGCAGGCGACCCTCGCGGGGTCCCAGGCGGCCCTGAACGCGGCCGCCACGCAGGTCGCCGTGATCGAGGCGCAGCGCAAGCGGGCCGAGGCGAGCCTCGCGGAAGCCCGCGCGGAGCTCGACCAAGCCAAGCTGAACCTCGCCTACACGAACGTCACCGCCCAGCAGGCCGGCCGCATCGCGCGCCTGACCGCCGCGAAGGGAGAGCTCGCCCAGGCCGGGCAGTCCCTCTCCATGTTCGTTCCGGACGACATGTGGGTCACGGCGAACTTCAAGGAGACGCAGCTGGACCTCATCCGCCCGGGCCAGAAGGCGGAGATGACCATCGACGCCTATCCGGGCCGGACTTTCCACGGTCATGTCCAGTCGATCCAGCCCGGGTCCGGAACCGCCTTCAGCCTGCTCCCGGCCCAGAATGCGACGGGCAACTACGTCAAGGTGGTCCAGCGCGTCCCCGTGAAGCTCGTCTTCGACGACCTGCCGCAGGACGTCACGATCGGGCCGGGCATGTCCGTCGTCCCCTGGGTTCGGGTCCGGTGAGCTCCGAGCCGCAGGCTCTGCAGGTCAGCAATCCCTGGCTCGTCACGGTCGCCATCTCCATCGCGACCTTCATGGAGGTGCTCGATTCGACGATCGTGAACGTGTCGCTGCGCTACATCGCGGGAGGGCTCGCGGTCGGACCGGACGAGGCGTCCTGGGTGGTCACGTCGTATCTCGTGGCCAATGCGATCGTCCTGTGTGCGTCGAGCTGGATCTCGCAGGCGATCGGGCGCCGGCTCTTCTTCCTGACCTGCGTGGCGATCTTCACCGTCTCGTCCATCCTGTCCGGCCTGTCCTGGAGCCTCAACTCGCTCCTGTTCTTCCGCATCGTGCAGGGACTGGCGGGCGGCGGCATGACGCCGGTCGCGCTGTCGATCCTGGCCGTGACCTTCCCGCCGGAGAAGCGCGCCCAGGGCTTCGCCCTCTACGGCGTGGCGGTGGTGGTCGCCCCGGTCGTCGGGCCGACGCTGGGCGGGTGGCTCACCGACTCGCTCTCCTGGCACTGGTGCTTCTTCATCAACGGACCGGTCGGAATCCTCTGCTTCGTGCTGATCTGGGTTCTGCTGAAGGAAACTCCGGAGGCGGTGCGGCAGCGGGCGGAGCACTGGCGGAAGGGCATCGGGTTCGACTGGATCGGGTTCATCCTCGTCGCCGGCTTTCTCGCGTGCCTCCAGGTCTGCCTGGCGGAGGGGCAGCGCAAGGCCTGGTTCGCGTCCGACTTCATCCGCGTCTTCGCAACCCTTTCGGCGGCCTGCCTCGTGCTCTCCATCCCGTGGGAGCTGAGCCGCGAGAAGCCGCTGATCGACATGCGCATGCTGGGGACCCGCCAGTTCGGCTCCTGCTTCGTCATCATGCTGGCGACGGGCGGGGTCCTGATGGCCACCACCCAGTTCATGCCGCAGCTCCTCCAGGATTATTACGGCTACACGGCCATGCTGGCCGGCCTCGCGCTCTCGCCGGGCGGCCTCGTGACGGCCGTCATGATGGCCGTCATCGCGCGGATCAGCCGCTACGTGCCCGGCAAGTACCTGATCGCGGGCGGCGCGCTCATCGTCGCGGGGGCCATGTACAACCTGACGAAGATCTATGGGGGGCTGGATTTCGACTGGTTCGTCTGGCAGCGCGTTTATCTCGGGGTCGGCCTGCCGATGATCTTCCTGGCGATCACCAGCGCGTCATACGACGGCATCCCGCCCGAGAAGACCGACCAGGCCTCCGCGATGATCAACGTCGCCCGGAACACGGGCGGCTCCATCGGGGTCGCCATCGCCCAGAACGTGCTCGCGGATCGGCAGCAATTCCACCAGAGCCGGCTCGTGGAGAACGCCGTCCCGTCGAACCCGCAATACCAGGAGGCTCTCCGCCAGGTGACGGAGTACTTCTCGCACGCCGGCTCCATCGCCGAGGCCAAGGCGCAGGCCTTCGCCTGGATCGCGAAGGAAGTGCAGCTCCAGGCCGCCTTCCTGAGCTATATCGACGTCTTCTTCGTGCTGGCCCTGATGTCGCTCGCCATGGTGCCGCTCGCCTTCCTGCTCCGCTCGTCGGTCGGCGGCAGCCCGGCGGGGGGACGCTGACGCCGAGCCTTATTCCGCCGGCGCGCTCGTCGTCAGGGCGAGAGCGTGGAGGACGCCGCCCATGCGGCCCTGCAGCGCCCCGTAGACCATCTGGTGCTGCTGCACCCGGCTCTTGCCGCGGAAGGCCGCGGAGGTGACGCTCGCCGCGTAATGGTCGCCGTCGCCGGCCAGATCCTTGATCTCGACCACGGCGTCGGGCAGCGCCTCCTTGATCATCCGCTCGATCTCGGCCGCATCCATGGCCATGGGTCATGTCCTCCGGGTCAGGCCGCCATCTCGAGCTCGGGCGCGGGCCCGGCCATGTAGGTGGGCAGCCAGGATTCGTGTGCGCTCTTCAGGTCCGCGACCGCGATCTGCTCTTCGTCGCCGAGCGAGACCACGTCGCCGCCGGTCGTGCCGAGATACCAGGTCGGGATGCCGAGGCCATGCGCCTCCTGCCGGACCTGGTGAAGCTCGGCGGTCGAGAGCGTGACGAGGTAGCGGGCCTGGTCCTCGCCGAAGAAGAAGGCATGGGCCGGCAGCGTCGAGGGCAGGTCCCTCGGCTGGACGGCGATGCCGATCCCGAGGCCGATCGCCATCTCGGCCAGCGCCACCGCGAGCCCGCCATCCGAGAGGTCGTGGACCGTGTCGGTCCGTCCGGCCCGGATCAGGCCGCGAACGAAATCGCCGACCTTCCGCTCCGCCGCGAGGTCGACGGGCGGCGGGGCGCCCTCTTCGCGGCCGCAGATGTCGCGCAGATAGACCGACTGCCCGAGCCAGCCCTCCGTGCTCCCCAGCAGCAGCACGGCCTCGCCGGCGCGCTTGAAGGGAATGGAGGCCCGGACGGACACGTCGTCGACGACACCCACGCCGCCGATCGTCGGGGTCGGCAGGATGCCCGTCCCGTTGGTCTCGTTGTAGAGGGAGACGTTCCCGGACACGATCGGGAAGTCGAGCGCGCGCGCGGCCTCGCCGATGCCCCGGATGCAGCCGACCAGCTGGCCCATATATTCGGGCCGCTCCGGATTGCCGAAGTTCAGGTTGTCGGTCAGCGCGAGCGGCAGCCCGCCGACCGCCGTGATGTTGCGCCAGGCCTCCGCCACGGCCTGCCGGCCGCCCTCGACCGGATCCGCGTCGCAATAGCGCGGCGTCACGTCCGTGGTGAGCGCGAGGCCCTTCGGCCCGTCCTCGACCCGGACGAGCGCGGCGTCGCCGCCGGGGCCGTCCACGGTGTTGCCGAGGATCAGGCTGTCATACTGCTCCCAGACCCAGCGCTTGGAGCAGAGGTCGGGCGAGCCGATGAGCCGACGCAGCGCCTCGGCATTCGAGACGGGCGGCTCGACGCTCTCGGGCGCGATCGCGGGCTGGTAGGTGTTGGCGAGATGAGGGCGGTCATAGACCGGCGCCTCGTCGCCGAGTTCCTTGATCGGCAGGTCCGCCACCGTCTCGCCGCCATGCTTCACGACGAAGCGCAGCGTGTCGGTGGTCTGCCCGATGATCGCGAAATCGAGGCCCCACTTGCGGAAGATCCCCTCGGCGACCTCCTCCATCCCGGGCTTGAGCACCATGAGCATGCGCTCCTGGCTCTCCGACAGCATCATCTCGTAGGCCGTCATGCCGGCCTCGCGGGTCGGCACGGCGTCAAGGTCGAGCTCGACGCCCAGATTCCCCTTGGCGCCCATCTCGACCGCCGAGCAGGTGAGGCCCGCCGCGCCCATGTCCTGGATCGCGATGACGGATCCCGACTGCATCAATTCGAGACAGGCTTCGAGAAGCAGCTTTTCCGCAAAGGGATCGCCGACCTGGACGGTCGGGCGCTTCTCTTCCGAGGATTCGTCGAAGGCCGCGGACGCCATCGTGGCGCCGTGGATGCCGTCGCGCCCCGTCTTAGAGCCGAGATAGACGATCGGGTTCCCGACGCCCGTCGCGGCCGCGTAGAAGATCGCGTCGGTCTTCGCGAGGCCGACCGCCATCGCGTTGACCAGGATGTTGCCGTCATAGCGGGAGTGGAAGCCGACCGAGCCGCCCACGGTCGGCACGCCGAAGGAATTGCCGTAGCCGCCGATGCCGGCCACGACGCCCGCCACCAGATGGCGCGTGCGCGGGTTGTCCGGTGAGCCGAAGCGGAGCGCGTTCAGGGCCGCGATCGGCCGCGCCCCCATGGTGAAGACGTCGCGCAGGATGCCGCCCACGCCCGTCGCCGCGCCCTGGTAGGGCTCGATGAAGGACGGGTGGTTGTGGCTCTCCATCTTGAAGACGCAGGCCTGACCGTCCCCGATGTCGATGACGCCGGCATTCTCGCCCGGCCCCTGGATCACCCAGGGGGCCGAGGTCGGCAGCGTGCGCAGATGCATGCGCGACGACTTGTACGAGCAGTGCTCGTTCCACATCGCCGACACGATGCCGAGCTCGACGATCGTCGGCTCGCGCCCGATCAGGCCGCAGAATCGCTTGTACTCGTCCTCGGTCAGCCCGTGCTCGCGAACGAGTTCGGGCGTGATCCGCACAGTCTTGGCCGCCATGGAGTTCCGTCTGACCTTTCCCCGGCCGCTTAAGGCCTAGAGCTCCGGCTGGCAACGCGCCCTCCCGCGCGGCCCGAACTGGCACGATGCC
Source organism: Enterovirga sp. CN4-39 (assembly GCF_049446235.1). Taxonomy (NCBI): domain Bacteria; kingdom Pseudomonadati; phylum Pseudomonadota; class Alphaproteobacteria; order Hyphomicrobiales; family Methylobacteriaceae; genus Enterovirga; species Enterovirga sp. CN4-39. The sequence continues at coordinate 78,106 of NZ_JBMSEF010000019.1, forward strand.
GGATCTGTGCCGAAACGGCACGGAATCGGCTGGCACGCGCATCGCTCTTACCGGCCCGCAGGCGGAAAACGGCCCGGGAGGCGGCAGATGCAGGTGCTTCGGCGTTTCAAGGCGGATCAGCGCGGTGCGACCGCGATGCTGTTCGGTCTCGCTGCGCTCCCGCTCATGGGAGCGGTCGGGGCGGCGGTCGATTACAGCCAGGCCGCGAACTACCACACCCAGATGCAGCGCGCGGTCGACGCGACGGCCCTCGCCATCGTGCGGGAGCCCGCGACGCTTTCGGCCCGCGAGATCCAGCAGAAGGGCGAGCAGTACCTGGCCGCCACCCTCCGGGGCGGGCCTGCGACGCGGCTCGACTCCGTCTCCGTCACCCGCGTCGGCAACACCGTGAAGGTCGCCACGGCCGCCACGATGGATACGTCGATCATGAAGGTGCTGGGCATCAGGACGGTGCCGGTCAGCGCCCGGTCCGAGGCCGTCTGGGGCACCGGCACGGAGAAGGTCGAGGTCGCGCTCGTCCTCGACAACACCTGGTCGATGAACGACAGCATCGGCGGCAAGCGGAAGATGGACGAGCTCAAGTCGGCCGCGAAGGGCCTGCTGGACAACCTGCGCACCCTCGCCACCCAGCCGGATTCGGTGAAGGTCTCCATCGTGCCCTTCGACACCGAGGTCCGGCTCGACGCCAACACGAACCGCTACAAGCCCTGGTTCCGCTGGAGCAACGAGAAGAAGGACAAGCCGGCCTGGACCGGCTACGTCGTCGACCGCTACGGCAGCTTCGCGACCTCGGATGCGCCTCCGTCCTCCGGCAACAGCCTGTTCCCGGCCCAGAAGGAGACGCAGTACAAGACGGACAGCCGCTTCGCGAGCTACATGCGCACGGACCTCCAGCCGATCCGGGCCCTGACACCCCTCAACAGCTATTCGGACTATTCGCAGCTGGTCGGCGTCGTGAACGGGATGCAGCCGCGGGGCTACACCAACATCGCGCTCGGCGCGATCTGGGGTGCCGCCACCCTGTCGCGGTCCGAGCCCTTCACGGAAGGCGCCCAGGCCGGCACCAGGGGCGTCAAGAAGTACATGATCGTCCTCACGGACGGCGACAACACGGCGAGCCACATCGACGGCGAGTTCGAGAACGCCGATTGGGAAGGCGGCTCGAAGAGGACCAAGATGGTCGCCGCCATGGATTCCAAGACGCTGTCCGCCTGCTCGACCGCGAAGGATGCCGGCGTGGAGGTCTTCACGATCAAGCTCCTCAAGGGGAACGAGACCATGCTGAAGAGCTGCGCGTCCCAGGCGGGCAACTATTTCGACGTCCAGAATTCCGGCCAGCTGTCCCAGGTCTTCGGCCTGATCTTCGACGCCATCTCCGGGACGCGCCTGACGCATTGAGGTTGCACCGCGCGGGAAGGCCCGTTCCGCTTTGCGGGGCGGGCCTTCTTGTGTGGAGCTGAGCAGGGGCCACATTTCCCGTGCGGGCGCATGGCGTCCCTGGAGGAGGAGATGGCGGTCACCCACACGGCGATGTTCGAGGCGATCAAGGCGACCGGGCCGACCCGGGCCGAGACGCTCGCCCGGCTGGATGCGCTCGCGACCCTGATGGACAGCGCCATCACGGTCCCGGGTACGCGATTGAGACTCGGGCTCGATTCCGTGATCGGCCTCGTGCCGGGCATCGGCGACCTCGCCTCCGCCCTGATCTCCAGCTACATCGTCTGGGAGGCGCGGCGGCTCGGGCTGCCCCGGTGGAAGGTCGCCCGCATGATGGGCAATGTCGCGGTCGACACGACGATCGGCGTCATCCCGGTTGTGGGCGACTTCCTGGACGTGTTCTACAAGTCCAACCGCCGCAACCTGAAGATCCTGCGCGATCACCTCGAGCAGGAGCGGCGGCGCCCGGGCGCGGATGGCGTGATCGACGCCGAATACACGGTGGTGCGGAGAGGTTGATGAGGCGCCTACTTTGGGCGGCAGGTTGGGTCGGGGTCTTCTTCTGGTCGATCTTCGCCTTCGCCGCCTACGGCCTCGTGGAACTGATCGGCGGCGCCTTCATGCGCAACGCCGACGTGTTCTCGGCCGACCCTGGAACCGTGGAGTGGCTGTTCAACGTCTTCAGCTGGCTGCGCGGCTTCTCGACCTCTGCGATCCTGGTGATCTGGGGTCTCGTCTCGCTCGCCATCCTGGCCGTGCCGTGGCTGTTCGATCGCCTGGCCTCCTCGACCATCCAGGCGGGGCCGTACCAGAGCGCGCCGCCGCCACCGCGGCGCGACGGCGTGATCGATCTCGGGCCGAACGACTACACGGTCCGTGACCCCGAGGCCGGGCGGCCCGGTCCGGCACCGCGGATCGGCCCGCGCGCCTGACCTGGACCGCGCGATGCGGCTGGCGCTCTACCAACCGGACATTCCGCAGAATGCCGGCACCATGATGCGGACCGCCGCGTGCCTCGGCGTCGCCGTCGACCTGATCGAGCCGGCCGGCTTCGACGCCTCGGACCGAAATCTCCGGCGCGCCGGGCTCGACTACCTCGACGCGCTCGAACTCACCCGGCACGTGTCCTTCGCGGCCTTCGACGAGGCGCGCCGCGCCGCGGGCGCGCGGCTGATCCTGGCCACGACGCGCGCGGCCGTGCCCTACACGGCGCTGGCCTATCGGCCGACGGACATCGTCATGGTCGGGCGGGAATCCGCAGGCGTGCCGGATGCGGTGCACGCCGCCGTCGATGCCGGCATTACGATCCCGATGCGGGCGGGGCTGCGGTCACTCAACGTGGCGGTATCGGCCGCCATGATTCTCGGCGAGGCCCTGCGTCAGACCGGGTTTCCGGGCCGCGCGGGCTGACCTCACGCCTGCCGGGCGACCGAGGCCGTCCGCCCCGTGCCGGGCAGGACGAAGAAGCCGCGGTGGTTCGGGTCGGGCTCGAGCGCACGCGTGTAGCCGAGGATCGTCTCGGTCCCGCCGAGGCAGAGCAGCCCGCCGGGCAGGAGCGCGCCCGCCAGCCGCTCGAACAGCGAGGTCTTGGTGGGCCCGTCGAGATAGATGGCGAGGTTCCGGCAGAGGATCAGGTCGAACCGGCCGAGATGCCCGAAGAAGCCCAGGAGGTTCAGGACGCGGAACTGGACCGCCTCCCGCAGTTCCGGCGAGATCGTCCAGGCGAGCCCGTCGGGGCTGAAATGGGCGAGCAGGCAGCGCACCGGAAGCCCGCGCTGCACCTCGAAGCTCGAATAGCTCCCGGCGCGCGCCCGCTCGATCGCGGCCGGGGATATGTCGGTGCCCAGGATCTCCACCGTCCAGCCATCGAGCGCCGCGCCCATCTCCCGCAGGATCATGGCGACCGAATAGGCCTCCTGGCCGGTCGAGGCCGCCGCCGACCAGATGCGCAGGCGCCGCCTGTCCGCACGCGCTTCGAGCAGGCGGGGGAGGATCGTCGTGCGAAGGTCCTCGAAGGGCTGCCGGTCGCGGAAGAACATCGTCTCGTGCGTCGCCATCGCGAAGACGGTCGCGTCGGCGAGATCCCGCTCCTCGGCGGTGCGCAGGCGCGCGATCAGTTCGGCGAGGGACGACAGCCCCGCATCGCGCCAGACGGGGCCCAGGCGGCTTTCTGCGAGGTAGCGTTTCTCCGCCCCGAGATCGAGGCCGGAGCGCCCTTTCAGGAAGCGACGCAGGAAGGCGAAATCGGCCTCGCTCAGCATGGAAGCCCCAGGGCTTCGGACACGGCCTTCCCGAGGCGATCCAGCGGCAGGACCTGCGTGGCGAGGCCCGCCCGGGCGATGCTCCCGGGCATGCCCCAGATGACGCTCGTCGCCTCGTCCTGAACGAAGACCCGTGCGGCCGCGCGGCCGAGGGCCTCCGCCCCGTCGGTGCCGTCGTGGCCCATCCCGGTCAGCACGATGCCGAGCGAGGCCGGGCCGTAGATCCGAGCGAGATCGGCGAAGAGGACGTCCACGGCCGGGCGGCAATGATTCACGGGCGGCCCGCCGTCCAGGCGGATCGCCGGCGTTCCGTCCGGGGATGCGATCCCCATGTGGCGGCCGCCCGGGGCGATGTAGATGCGCCCGGGCCGCAGCGGCTCGCCGTCGCGCCCTTCCGCGATGGCGAGGCCCGTCTTCGCGCGGAGCTGGTCGGCGAAGACGGCCGTGAAGAGCTCCGGCATGTGCTGCACGACGAGGATCGGGACCAGCCGGTTCGCTGCCGCGAGATCGCGCAGGAGCTCGACGAGCGCGGTCGGTCCTCCCGTGGAGGCTCCGATCCCGATCGCACGGGGCCGAATGGCCGGCAGGGCGGCCGGACGCATCCGGGGCGGCGGCGATGGGATCGCGAGGGGCGGCGCCTGGCGGGCAAGATGGCGGGGCGCGAGCCCCCTCAGCTTGCGCAGCAGCTCGTCCCGGAACCCGGCGAGGCTCGACGGATCGCGCCGCATCTCGGGCTTGGTGAGGCACTCGACCGCCCCGGCCGCCATGCAGGCGAGCGTCAGGCCGGCATTCCGCCGCGTCAGCGTGGAAACAACGATCACGGAGAGGCCCGGGCGGCGGGCGAGAAGCTGCGGCAGGGCCGAGAGCCCGTCGAGCACGGGCATTTCGAGGTCGAGGAGCACGATGTCGGGGCGCAGTGCATCGACGAGGTCCAGCGCCTCGCGGCCGTCGCCCGCCGCGCCGACGACGCTGAAGCCGGGCTCCGCCGCAATCCAGCGCGACATCACGCCCCGCACGACGGCCGAATCCTCGACCAGCATCACCCGGAGCAAGGCCGGGGCGATCGCGGCTGCGGCCGAACGGAGGGCCATCGGGCTGGCGGAATCTCGCCTCAGACGACCCCGACCTCCTGCAGCTTCGCCGTCATCGTCTCGCGGTCGAAGGGCTTCATGACGTATTCGTCCGCCCCGGCATGCATGGCGCGCGCGATGCAGGCGACGTCGTTCTCGGTCGTGCAGAACACGACCTTCGGGGCCTTCCCGCCCGGCATCTTCCTCAGCGCCTTCAGGAACTCGTAGCCGTCCATGACGGGCATGTTCCAGTCGAGGAGGATCATGTCCGGCATCTCGCGGCGGCAGGCGAGGAGCGCCTGCTCGCCGTCCTCGGCCTCGCTGGTGCGGAGCGACAGCCCTTCCATGATGCGGCAGGCGACCTTCCGGATGACGGCGGAATCGTCGACCACGAGACAGTGCTTCATTGCGGGCTTTCCAGTGAGCGCGATGGGTGCGGCCGTGCGGGCCGGGGATCGAGGATGGTGTCGGCGTCCAGGATGACGAGCAGATCGCCATCGAGCTGGCAGACGCCCTGGGAGAGCTCGGCCCAGGCCGGGTCGAGGTGGATGGGATTGGCCGCGACCGCCTCGGGGGCGACGGTGACGATCTCGCCGATCTGGTCGACGACGAGCCCGAAACCGTCCTCGTCGGCGTCGAGCCCGATCGCCATGCCGCCCGCCTCGATCGGGGCCGGCTCGACGCCCAGCCGATGCCGCAGGTCGATCGCCGTGACGATCCGGCCGCGCAGGTTCATCAGGCCGCGGATGTCGGGCGGTGCGAGCGGGACGGGCGTCAAGGCGCCGAGCGTGAAGACGTCGTGCACGCGCTGGATCGGGAGCCCGAAGAGCTGGCCGGCGATGGTCGCCGTCACGAAGGCGAGGCGGGCCGCCTCGGGTTCGAGGCCGCTGCTCGCGCCGTCGAGCCCGCTCATGCGGCGAGCTCCCGGAATTCGCGTCGCTCGATGCCCGACAGCGAGGCCAGGAGGCTGCTCCGGTCGAATTTCGATACCGTCCGGATCACGCCCATCTCGGCCGCCTTGCGGGAGAGATCCCCGTCCGGTCGCGATGCGATTGCGATGACCGGCATGTCCGCCGTCTCGGGCTGCCGGCGAAGTTCGGCCAGGAAGTCGAGGCCGGACCGGTCCGGAACGTCGAGATCCGTCACGACGGCATCGACGGGCCGCCCGACGAGGGTCCGAAGCGCCTCGTCGGCGCTTGAAGCCGTGCGCACGCCATGGCCGGCGGCCTTCAGAACGGGAATCAGCATCTCCCGGAAGAACGCATTGTGCTCGACGAGCAGGACCGTTGCCCCGCCGGCATCGCGCTGGCCCGACCAGCAGGCCGCCGCCCGCGGCACGAAATCGGCGACGTCGATGATCTCCGTCGCCCTGCCGCGCACGATCGCCGTGCCGACGAGGTCCGGCCGCCCGGGTGCCTGCCGCAGGTCCAGGTGCTCCTCGACGACGTCCAGGATCTCCTCCACGGCGAGGCCGAGGAGCAGGTCCTGGCCGGACAGCACGATCACGGGCTGCAGGCCCTCGGTCCGGAACCGCGTGCGCTCGTCGACGCAGACGAGCGGCATCAGGCGGCCGCGATACTGGACCTGGGCGCGCGAGCCCGCCTGCTCGATCGCGCTCGCCTCGATCTCCTCCAGCCGGGCCACGAGGCCGAGCGGCACCGCCTTGTAGGCGCCGTCGCCGCCGCGGAAGACGAGAAGCGTCGTGAGGTCGGCGGTCTCCTCGATCTCGGGCTGCGGGGCGGTCGCCGCCTCCTGCGGGCGCGCGAACTCCGCCCCGGCCTGGCGGGCGATTCCGCCGGGATCGAGGATCAGGGCGACCGAGCCGTCGCCCAGGATCGTGTTGCCCGCGAAGGCGTGGAGATGCTTCAGCCGCCGGCACATCGGCTTGACGACGATCTCCTCCGTCTCGAGCACGGCATCGACCCGGATCCCGAATGTCAGGTTTCCGCTCTCGGCCACCACCACGTAGCCGCCTGCATCATGCCGGGGCGTCGGAAGGCCGAGCAGGGAGGCGAGGTCCATCACGGGCAGGAGGCCGCCGCGCAGGCGCAGGAGCTGCGCTCCGCTGATCCGCTCCAGCACATGCGCCGAGCCGTCCCCGACCTTGACGAGCTCCTGGATGGCGACTTGCGGAATCGCGAAGCGCTGGCTGGAGGTCTCGACGATCAGGGCCGCCGCGATGGCGAGCGTGAGGGGCAGCTTGATCCTGAACGTCGCCCCGCGGCCCGGTTCGGACAGGATCTCGATGCTCCCGCCGATCAGCTCGACATTCGTCCGGACCACGTCCATGCCGACGCCACGGCCGGAGACCGCATTCGCCACCGACGTGGTCGAGAAGCCCGGGTGGAAGATGAGGTCGGCGACCTCCGCGTCGCTCAGGCGCGCGGCATCCGCGGGCGCGAGGAGCGCCGTCTCGACGGCACGCCGGCGGATCGCCTCGATGTCGAGGCCGCGGCCATCGTCGGCGATCTCGATCGAGATCGCGCCGCCCTCCTGGGCGGCCGAGAGCGTGATGGTGCCGTGGGCGGGCTTGCCGGCCGCGAGCCTCTCGGCCGGGGGCTCGATCCCATGCGCGGCGCAGTTGCGCACCATGTGGATCAGCGGGTCGCGCATGACCTCGAGCACGTGGCGATCGAGCTCGGTGTCGGCGCCGCGGGTCACGAGCTCGATCCCGATGCCGAGCTCGGCCGCGAGGTCGCGCAGCAGGCGCGGCACCTTGGCCCAGGCCGAGCCGATCGGCTGCATCCGGGTCTTCATGATCCCGTCCTGCAGCTCGGCCGTGACCTGCGAGAGCCGCTGCAGCGGGATCTTCAGCGCGGCATCGTGGCTGAGGCGGCGCGAGGCTTCGAGCAGCTGGTTGCGGGTGAGGACGAGCTCCGAGACCGTGGTCATGAGGTGCTCGAGCGTGTCGAGCCCGACCCGGACCGATTGCTGGCGCGCCGGGACGGCCTCGATGTCCGGCTCGACCCGGCGCTCCGCCGAGGCGGGAGGGACCGGGAAAGGCGGCGCCTGCGGCTCGGCACCGGGGCCGGGCGCATCCCGAAAGGCCTGTTCCAGGACGTCGAGCGGCACCTCGTCGGACCGCAGGGGCCGCAGCAGCACCTGGTCCAGCCCGGGTTCCTGGCGGTCCTGTGGGATCGCCGTGCCGTCGCCGGTGCCGTCGCGCGCGGCCCGGTCCAGCGCCACGATCAGCTCCGAATCCGAGCCGACCGGCTCGCCGCCGAGCCGCTCCAGCTCCGCGATGATGAGCTTGATCCGGTCGATGGTCGCCAGGATGAGGGTGACGAGATCGCTCGTCAGCGGCTTGCCCGAGCGGACCTGGCCCATCAGGGTCTCGGCCGCGTGGGCGAGCGCCTCGAGCCGCGGCAGGCCGAGGAAGCCGCACGTCCCCTTGATGGTGTGGACGAGCCGGAAGATGTTCCGGAGGATGGCCTCGTCGCCGGGATCACGCTCCAGGCGAACGAGCTCGACGTCCACCGTGTCCAGGTGTTCGCCGGCCTCGGCCAAGAACTCTCGCAGAAGATCGTCCATGACGATCGGCGACCCGACGCCGCTCAGGAAGTTGAGCAGCGTCGACCATGGTCACGGAAGGTTGACGATCCGTTGCGCCGGCAGGGGCGCGGGCGGCGCCTACGGCTTCTCGGCGCGGATCACGACCGTGTCGCCATCGAGCGTCATGCTCACGCCCATGCCGGCCGCCTGCGCGACGAGCCCCGTATAGAAGGGCTGGATCGCATGAGCGTCCACGGTGCCGCTTTCCGGCTCGCCGCGGATGAGGGCTTCGGCATGGGCAGGGATGCGGGCGTTCGTCCCCCGGGCGGACAGGATGAAGGTCGGCACGTCCCCTTCGGTCTCGCCCGCCTTCACGTCGACATGGATGGAGCCGCCGCGCGGAATGGCGTTGGTGGCCAGCATGACGAGGTTCAGGAGAAGCTTCACCTGGTTCTTCGGCATGAGGACGCGCGGCGCCGACCAGGTCAGCGAGATCTTGTCGTCGTTGAACATGCCCTTGGCGACGGATTCGGCATCGCCGAGGTCGATCGCCGCGCCTGCGGAGCCGGCGGCCCCGAAGGCGAGGCGGGCGAATTGCAGCCGCGCGGAGGCCTGGCCCGCGCTCTTGCGGATCAGGTCGAGGGCGAAATCCTGCATGGAGGCGTCGTTGTCCTCCTCCAGCACCTCGAGCCCGTTCACGATGGCGCCGACCGGGCTGATCACGTCGTGACAGACGCGCGAGCAGAGCAGGGCTGCAAGGTCGAGAGGGTCGAGCGTGACCGTTGCCATGAGCGGGCTCCAGGGGCAGCGGCGGTTGCCGCCGCGAATCCAACCTGGGATAAACGCCGCCCTGCGGCTTGAAAAGCGGGCCGAGGCGAGCGGCTGCGCTCCCTCCCGCACGATATGTGGATGAGTGGCGACCCTCGACAGGACACGAATGCGACCGCCGAGCAGCTCGGCGCCATTGCGGCGGAGGCGGGATGCCTCCTGGCCGCGGTGGCGGACCGGGCGGGCGGCCGCCGGCTGAAGGATGACGGCTCCCCCACCACGGGGGCCGATCTCGCCTCGGAGGAGCTGATCCTGCGGCGGCTGGCGGAGCGCTGGCCGGACATCCCGGTGATCGCCGAGGAGAGCTTCGGCGCGCCGCCTGCCTCGGACCTGTTCTTCCTGGTGGATCCGCTCGACGGGACGAAGGACTACCTGACCGGCGCCGGCGAATACTCGGTCAACATTGCGCTGGTCGCGGGCTCCCGCCCGATCGCCGCCGCGGTCGCGGCCCCGAGCGTCTCGCGCGTATTCGTGGCCGGAACGGCCGTGCGGATCGCGTCCATGTCGTCCGAGGGTTGCGGGCAATGGGCTCCCGCGAGGGCGCGCGCCGCGCCGGAATCCGGCCTCGTCGCCCTGGTGAGCCGCCGCCATGGCGACGACGCGACGGAAGCCTGCCTCGCCGCCTTGCCGATCGCGGAGCGGCGCGTCGCGTCCTCGGCCTACAAGTTCTGCCTCATCGCGGCCGGGGAGGCCGACATCTACGTGCGCTGTGGGCCGACCATGGAATGGGACACGGCCGCCGGCGACCATCTGGTCGAGCGTGCGGGCGGGATCGTGGTGGAGGCTTCCGGCGGAATGCCCCGGTACGGGCGGTCCGACCGCGGCTTCCGCAACGGCCCCTTCGCGGCCTGCGGGGACCGCAGCGTCGCGGCGCGGCTGAGGCTTCCCGAGAGCTGCGCCTGAGCCGGCCTAGCCCCTGACGACGGAGCCCCGCAACCGGGCCCAGCCCGCCTCGGCGCGGGCCGCGAGGCCGGGATCGGCCTCGAACCGCGCCCGGGCCTCTGGCGTGCGGAACAGGTACAGGCGTCCCGACCGGACCGCGAAGATCTCCGGATCCGCCTCCACCAGCCTGCCCTCGGCGGCCGCGACCGCATCGTGGCCGCCGATCCGCGGCGCGAAGGCGTCCGGCGCGCGCAGAAAGGCGGCGCGGTTCGCCGCGCTGGCGAAGCGCCAGCCTGCGCCCTCCCACAGGGTCTCGTGCTCCGGATGGCCCGCCCGGGCGATCCCGTCCATCTGGTAGCTGACGGGATCGCGCCCGCCGAGCGCGAGGCCGGATCTCGCATCCGTCGCATGGAGCTGCGTCACCCCGATCGCGCCGGGAAGAAGCCCGGCATCGCCCGGCATCGCCTGCGCGGCGGCGGACAGGAGCCCGGCGATCACCAGGAGGGCCGCCGGCGGGATGGGAACAGATTTCATTAAGGTTGATGGAATAGTTTCGCGGGCGCCTGACCCAAGCTCCCCTTACCGGAGCCCCATTCAAGGACTCGTAAAGGCGGCCCGCTCGACCGAACGGTCGCCGCCGAGGAGAGAAGACATGCGCCGCAGCCTTATCCCCGGATTGATCCTGGCACTCTGCCTGATGGTCCTGGCCGATCCTGCCCTCGCGCGCGGCCCCCGTTCTGAACGCCCGGACACCTTCTCGACGAACGAACTGCTCGATTCAGGGCACAATTTCTTCGGCAACGTCTCGCGCGGGCTCGCGCTCACCATCCGGGAGGCGGTCCGCCGCTGGGGCGAGCCGGACGGCTACATCCTCGGCCAGGAAGGCTCCGGCGCCTTCTTCGGCGGCCTGCGCTACGGCGAGGGACGCCTCTACCGGCGCCGCGGCCCGGGCGAGCGCATCTTCTGGCAGGGCCCGACGCTCGGCTTCGACGTGGGCGGGGAAGGTGCCCGCACGATGATGCTGGTCTATAACCTCGACAGCGTGCCGGATCTCTACAAGCGCTTCGCCGAGATCGACGGCTCGGCCTATCTGGTGGCGGGCGTCGGCCTCACGGCCGCCCGCGCGGACAACACGGTCGTCGTGCCCATCCGGACCGGCGTCGGGCTGCGGCTCGGCGTGAATGTCGGCTACCTGAAATTTACCGATAGCCCGACCTGGAACCCGTTCTGAGCGAGCGGGCTGGCACCTGCCGGCCGCGGATGCCAGGATTGCCGCCGAAGTTCCGCGTCCGGTATCCCGCCCCGTGTTCGACCTCCTGCTGCTGACGGCCGGCCTCCTGGCCGGCGTCCTCGCAACCCTCGCCTTCCTGCTTCCGAAGCTCCGGAAGGCACGCGCGACCCTCCAGGTCATCGAGGCGGAACTGGCTGCCGCGCGCAGCGAGAGGAATGGGCTGACGGCCGAGCTCGAGACCGCCAGGCGGGCCGTGGAGGAGCAGGACGCGGCCATCGCGGCCGAGAACGCCGAGCTCCGCCGGCGCATGGACGAACTCGCCGACCAGATCCTGGCGCGCGAGATGCCGCCGCCTCAGGCCGGCCCGACGCCCGATCCCTCCTGACCTGCAACCCCCGCGCATGATCCCGGCGCCGGGGCGGTTCCCACCGCGGCCGATGATGCGCTAAGCGGGCTGACCAAATCGGAGGAAGCGATGGATCTGGGTCTGAAGGGCAAGCGTGCGCTCGTGCTGTCGTCGAGCCGGGGGCTCGGACGGGGCATCGCGGAGGCGATCGCCGCCGAGGGCGCGAACGTGTTCCTCACGGCGCGCAGCGAGGACAAGCTGAAGGCCGCCGCCGAGGCGATCAATGCGCGCGGGGCTGGACGCGCCGCCTATCTGGCGGCCGACCTCAAGACGGACCTCGAGACCATCCACGCGAAGGCCGTGGAGGTGCTCGGCGGCCCCATCGACATCCTCGTCGCCAATACCGGCGGCCCGCCGGCCGGGACCGCCCTCGGGGTCGCGGCGGACCAGTGGACGGCGCAGTTCGAGGCGATGATCCTTCCGGTCATCAAGCTCTCCGGCCTCGTGATCGAGGGGATGCGCGAGCGGAAGTTCGGCCGCATCCTGATCGTCGCCTCCTCGGGCGTGATCCAGCCGATCCCGAACCTCGTCATGTCGAACACGCTGCGCTCCTCCCTGGTGGGCTGGGCGAAGACGATGTCGAACGAAGTCGCGGCGGACGGCGTGACCGTGAACATGATCCTGCCCGGCCGGATCGAGACCGATCGCACGGCCGAGCTCGACGCCGCCAACGCCAAGAAGCAGTCGAAGACTGTCGAGGAGATCGCCGCGAATGCCCGCGCCGCGATCCCGGCCGGCCGCTACGGCCGCGTCGAGGAATTCGGCGACGTCGCGTGCTTCCTCGTGTCCGAACGCGCGAGCTACGTCACCGGCAGCCTGGTGCGCGTGGACGGCGGCGCCATCAAGTCGGTCTGACGCCGCCTGACATCCTCGCCCCCGCTGCTGTCCCGCCGCTATTTGGGGTCGAGGCGGGGGTTCACGCCCGGGCTCCCGGGCGGCGGGATGACGGGCGTCGTCCCGGGATTCGGGACGGGCGGCGTGACCGTCATCCCCGTGCCGACATCCGGCGGCTTGATCACGCCGTCGGTACGGTCGAGCTTCTCGCTCAGGTTGTTGGTCGAGCCCGTGGAATCGAGCTTCTCCGGCACGGTGTTGTGCGGCGCCGGCATGTTGGGGTCGCGCGGCTGCTGCTGCACCGGGTTCGTCGGTGCGGTGGTCTGGGCTGCGGCTGCATTCGCCAATCCGGCGGCGAATGCCGCCGCCAGGCCGATGCTGATGATGGCTCGTGCGGTCATGTGATCCACCTCGCCAGGGCGCACCGGCAGGTCCGGTAGCGCACCGATTGCGTTGGTGGGTCAACCGGCCGCGAGGCGGCCGGGTTCCGGGCAGAGAAGGATCGTCTATGCCGCGGCGGCCGGAAGCTCGGCCAGCTCGAAATAGAGGGCGCGCAGCCGCAGCGCGAGCGGCCCCGGCTTCCCCGACCCGAGCGGCTTGCCGTCGATCTGGACGACCGGCATCACGATCGACGAGGCGCTGGTGATGAAGGCCTCGGCGGCCGCATGTGCCTCCTCGATGGTGAAGAGACGCTCCTCGACCGTGAGCCCGGCCTCCCGGGCGAGCTTCATGACGGCGACCCGGGTGATCCCGGGCAGGATCGAGTTGGAGAGCGGGCGGGTGACGATGCGCTTGTCGGCCGTGATGATGAAGGCCGTCGAGGACGAACCTTCGGTCACGTAGCCGTCCTCGATCATCCAGGCGTCACCGGCGCCCGCCTCGATGGCGGCCTGCTTGGCCAGGACCTGGCCGAGGAGCCCGACGGACTTGATGTCGCGGCGTTTCCAGCGGAGGTCCGGCACCGTGACCACGGCAATGCCGATCTCGGCCTGGGGCGCATGCCGGATGGTCTTGGCCTGCGTGAACATCACCACGGTCGGCCTGGTGCCCGATACCGGAAAGCCGAAGTCGCGCTCCGCCACGCCGCGGGTGACCTCCATGTAGACGAGGCCCTCGTTCAGGTTGTTGCGGCGGACGAGCTCCTCCTGCAGCCGCGTCCATTCGGCGGCCGAGTAGGGGTTCGGGATCCGGATCTCGCCGAGCGATCGGTCGAGCCGGGCCAGATGGGCCTCGTTGTCGACGAGCCGACCGTTCAGGACGGCAGCCACCTCGTAGATCCCGTCCGCGAACAGGAAGCCCCGGTCCATCACGGAGATCTTGGCATCCTCGAAAGGCACGAAGGACCCGTCGACGAACACGGTGCGGGACATTGCAAAACTCCTGAAGGCGCGGAGGCGCGAGACCACGCAAGAGAGGTGCCCAAAGCGGCGTCCGGCCGCAAGCCCGAAGCCGCCCGTCAGTGCTCGGCCGCGAGCGCGTCGGTCGCGTGGCCGGCGAGGTTCGCGCCCAACAGGGTCTCCAGGTCGGGCTCGCCGCTCAGGGGGCGAGCCTTGGCGGCCAGGCCCTGGACGAGGGCCGCCCGCTCCCGCGCGAGTTCATGCGCCTCGCCCATGGAGATGGCCTGGAAGCTGACCGTCTCGCCCGGCCGGCGCTGCGCGAGCACGCGCAGGTCCGGCGAGATGACCGTCGCGATCTTGGGGTAGCCGCCCGTCGTCTGGTGATCGGCCATCATGACGATCGGCACGCCCGATCCGGGCACCTGGACCGAGCCCGCCACGATGCCGTCCGACACGATGTTGAAGCCGTGCAGATGCGGGATGACCGGGCCGGCGAGCCGGTAGCCCATCCGGTCGGCCTCGGGAGAGATCGTGTAGGTCGAGGACAGGAAGGTCGCCACCGCCTCCTCGCCGAAATGGTCGGCCTGCGGCCCGAGCACGACCCGGACCGGGGCGGCGGGCTGGAGCGGCGGAGGCTCGAGGGCGAGTTCCGGTCCGGCCGGCTCGATCCCGGGGAGGGGGAGTTCGTCTCCCGCCTGGAGGGGGCGGCCGCCGAGCCCGCCGATTCCGGCACGGGGATGCAGGGACAGGCTGCCGAGGGCGGGCGGGACCGCGAACCCGCCGGCGATCGCCAGGTACATGAACACGCCGGCCTGGCTCGGCCCGACCGTGACGGCGTCCCCGGGCTGCAGCGTGGCCGATTGGCCGGACGGGAGAGGCCGGCCAGCCACGGTCACGTTCGCCGGCGCGCCCGACACGGCGATCCGGACGGGGCCTTCCGCGGCCTCGAAGGTGCCGCCCATCAGCGTGAACTCGATCGCGGCTGCGCCCGGGCCGTTGCCCACGAGCACGTTCGCGTGGGCGAGGGCGAGCCGGTCCATGGCGCCGGAATCGGATACGCCGAATCTCCGCCAGCCCACCCGGCCGGCATC
>NZ_JBMSEF010000020.1:0-85045 GCF_049446235.1 Enterovirga sp. CN4-39
GGATGCGGGGCTGGTCGTGATGCTGGCGGCCGGCGGCATCCTGGCCGAGATCCACGAGGATCGCAGCCTCCGTCTTGCGCCGGTCGACCGGACCGAGGCCGAGGCCATGATCGGCGAGGTGAAGGCGCTGCAGGCGCTCGCCGGCTATCGCGGACGGCCTAGGGGAGATCTCGCGGCCCTGGCCGACGCCATCGTGGCGATCTCGCAGGCCGGCCCGGAGATCATCGAGGCGGAGATCAATCCGCTCATTGTCCTGGCCGAGGGCCAGGGCGTAGTCGCGGTGGATGCGGTGCTGCGCGTCGCGGAGGAGGAACGATGATCGAGACGCTCGCCGAGCGCGTGAACGGGAACGAGCACCTCGTCCATCGAGGGCGCTTCGTCGACACGACCTTCCTGCTCGGAATCGGGGACGAATCCTGGCTCGTCCGCATCGATTCGGGGCGTATCGCCGAGGTCAGGAAGGGTCCGTTCGTGATGCCGCGCTGGACCTTCGCACTCCGTGCCTCGGAAGAGGCCTGGCAGAGCTTCTGGTCCCCGACGCCGCCGCCCGGGTATCACGACCTGTTCGCGCTGATCCGGTTCAAGCGCCTCGCCGTGGAGGGAGACATGCACCCCTTCATGGCCAATCTCTTCTACTTCAAGGGCGTGCTCGGCGCGCTGAGGAGCGCCGCATGAGCGCCGTGTTCGAACCCGTCACCGGCCGCTACCTGCGCCTCGACCTGCTCGGCAAGCCCCACCGGCTCTATGTCGAGGAGGCCGGGGAGGGCGTGCCGCTGCTCTGCCTGCACACGGCCGGCAGCGACAGCCGGCAATACCGCGCGGTGCTCAACGATCCGGAGATCCTGCGCAACTTCCGCGTCATCGCCTTCGACCTGCCCTGGCACGGCAAGTCCTCGCCGCCCGCCGGCTGGCATGAGCAGCTCGAATACCGGCTCACCTCGAAGGATTATGCCGAGATCGTCATCGGAGTCGCGGATGCGCTCGGCCTCGACCAGCCGGTCGCGATGGGCTGCTCGATCGGCGGCCGCATCGTGCTCCAACTGGCGCTCGATCACCCGGACCGTTTCGGCGCTGTGATCGGCCTGCAATCGGGCGGCCATGTCGACCCGTATTACGACACGCAATGGCTCTACCGGCCGGACGTGCACGGGGAGGTCTCGGCGGCCGTCGTGTCGGGCCTCATCGGGCCGAACGCCACCGACGAGCATCGCTGGGAGACGCTCTGGCACTACATGCAGGGCGGCCCGGGCATCTTCAAAGGCGACCTCTATTTCTACAAGGTCGACGGCGACATCAGGGCTCGGCTGCCGCAGATCGACACCAGCCGCTGCCCCGTCCATCTCCTGACCGGCGAATACGATTACAGCTGCACGCCGGAGGACACGCTCGCCGCCGCAGCCAGCATCGAGGGCGCGAGTGCGGTTATCATGAAGGGGATCGGCCATTTCCCGATGAGCGAGGATCCGGAGGGCTTCCTCGGCCATCTGCGCCCCGTCCTCGCCCGCATCCTCCAGGATCGCCGCTCGTGAGCGACCGGAACGCCGCGCGGGCGGCCTATCCCACCCTGCAGCTCTTCATCGCGGGCCGCTGGGTCGGGGGGGAGGGGCGTCAGACGATCCCCGTCCTCGATCCGAGCACCGAGGCGGTGCTGGGCGCGCTGCCGCAGGCGAGCGAGGCCGACCTCGACGCCGTCATCCAGGCCGCCGCGGATGCCTTTCCCGGCTGGCGCGACATGTCTCCGCTCGCCCGCGGGCGGATCCTGCGCGATGCGGCCGCCCGGCTTCGGACTGCGAAGAGCGAGTGGGCGGCCCTGATCGCCCTGGAACTCGGCAAGCCTTTCGCCCAGGCTGAGGCGGAGGTCGAGACGGCCTGCGAGATGTTCGAGTGGGCGGCTGAAGAAGGCCGTCGCCTCTATGGCCGCGACATCCCGGCCCGCAGCGCCGGGATGCGCATGACGGCGATCTCCGACCCGGTCGGGCCCGTGGGTGCGATCGGCGGCTGGAACGCGCCCGCCATCACGCCCGCCCGCAAGATCTCCGGCGCGCTCGCGGCCGGCTGCACGATCGTGCTCAAGCCCTCGGAGGCGACGCCTGCCTCCGCTCTCATGATCGCACGCGCCTTCGAGGCGGCCGGGCTTCCGGCCGGCGTGCTGAACATCGTGTTCGGGGACCCGCCGTCCATCGGCCGTCGCTTCGCGACCGATCCGCGGCTTCGGCTCCTGACCTTCACGGGCGGCACGCAGGTCGGCAAGGAACTCTCGGCGCTCTGCGCCGGCACGATGAAGCGCATGGTGATGGAGCTCGGCGGCCACGCGCCCGTGCTAGTCTTCGCCGATGCCGACATCGAGGCGGTGGCGCGCTCCGGCGTGACGGCGAAGTACCGCAATGCCGGCCAGGTCTGCACCTCGCCGACGCGGTTCCTGATCGAGGCATCCGCATACGAGCGGTTCGTCGAGGCATTCAGGTCGGCCGCGCGGACCGTAAAGGTCGGCGATCCCTTCGCGCCGGACGCCCAGATGGGCCCGTTGCAGAACGCCCGTCGCGTCGCGGCGATCCGGGCCCTGGCGGATGACGCGCGCGCCCTCGCGACGGTCACCGAAGGCGACGCTCCGGCCGGCCCGGGCTTCTGGCAGGCACCGATCGTCCTGTCCGATCTGCCGCCGCAGGCGCGGGCCTGGCACGAAGAGCCGTTCGGGCCGCTCGCGATCCTGCAGCCTTTCGACAGCGCGGACGCGGCGATCGCCGAGGCGAACCGGCTGAGCGTCGGCCTCGCCGCCTATGCCTGGACGGGTTCGCTCAGGACGGCCGAGCGGCTGGCGCGCGAGATCCAGGCCGGCAGCCTGGCGGTCAACCACTGGGCCGCCTCGTTCCCCGAGACGCCCTTCGGCGGCATCAAGGAGAGCGGCTTCGGGCTGGAAGGCGGCCAGGAGGGGCTGCAGGCCTTCCGCCAGCAGCGCTTCGTCTCGGTCCAGTCCTGAGGGACGCCCGCATAGGCCAGGCCCGTCCCTGCCGGGATCGCGCTGGCGGCCGACACCCGCGGCCGCCTCAGTTCCCGAAGGGAGTCGTCAGCTCCGTCTCGCTGCTGTCCACCACGAACACGGCGAGGAGCTTTGCGGGCTGCGTCTCGCTTGCATTTGCGCTGACGCGGTGCCGGTCCCCGGGCAACTCGGAGAAGCTCTGTCCGGCCGTGTAGGTCGCGACTGGTCCGTCATTGACCTGGCTGCGGATCGCCCCCTCGAGCACGGTCGCGTAGATGAAGGCGGATTTCGCATGCGTATGGCCGGCGGAATGGCCGCCGGG
Source organism: Enterovirga sp. CN4-39 (assembly GCF_049446235.1). Taxonomy (NCBI): domain Bacteria; kingdom Pseudomonadati; phylum Pseudomonadota; class Alphaproteobacteria; order Hyphomicrobiales; family Methylobacteriaceae; genus Enterovirga; species Enterovirga sp. CN4-39. Next base: position 3,300 of record NZ_JBMSEF010000020.1, read on the forward strand.
ACCATATTCGACGAGCACCCCCTTGATGCTCTTGCCGGGGACGTTGGGCAGTTCGTGCTGATAGACGAGAGTGACCTTGGCGTTCTTGTCCCCGGGCGCCTCCGCGCCAGCGCCGCCGACCGCGAGGATGACCGCAAAAAGGGAGCAAAGGCTGCGCTTCATGAAGCCCTCCTTTGATTGGGAGGCAGATGCGACCGAGGCGGGCTTCGCCAGCGGACGCTAAGCCGCGCAGGGGCGGGCGAGCGTGGGTCGAGGCCCGATCTAAGCATCTCGTCCCATGCTCATCAAGAGCCGGCCGGCTTCGCCCAGCAGCGCAGCGGACCTCGTCGGCCCGAGGGAAGCGTGCCTGCGTCGGAGCGGCTTTCGCCTCGGCGGCCGCCTGAGCAAGGAAGGTGCGGCAAAGCAAATCCGTAGGTAATTGCCTCTATGTCTGGGTCAGGATTCGCTGATCATGCGTAGTGCTTTCCCGCATTTTGTTTCTGGGCGCCGTATGTACAATGATTTTGCCACATTAAGTAAATGATTGGCAGGGCGTGAGCTTCGGCTTGCCACCTCAGGGAGGGTGTGATGCTCGGCAAATGTAGCAGTGCTTTGGCTGTGACGGGAATGCTTGCCTTCGGGTTGACGCTGTACAGCGAGGCAGCGTTTGCGGCCTCGAGGGCGGCTACGATGCAGAAGTGCAACAACCTGGCTCAGTCGAAGGTCCGCAGCAGCGAGAGGAACGCTGATCGCAATCGGACTGCCATCTACAAGTCATGCATGACCAGAGCGGGCCACCGACCCTGACATCATTCGAGTTCGGCGGCGCATCGAAGCCATTGCTTCGATGCGCCATGTCTGCGTGACTGCGCGGCACCGTCGTGTGATGGAGCCGGTCGCAGTTCCCGCCGCCCGATTGCGCTCACAGCGTCAGGGCGATCCACATCAGCGTAAGCGCCATCAGGCAGAGGCTCGCCACCGCCCAGAGCCGAAGCCTCTCGTCGGTAGCCTCCACGATTCTCGCCGGGACCGCAGCCGCCGATCGCAGCGGTTTGACGATCGGGAGGATCGGCTTCCAGTGAATCATGGTTGCGAGCGGGGGAGCCCAGCGTCCCATGAGCATCGCGACGAGGAGGCCGGCCGGGATCGGCCATAGAGCCTTGAGAAGCGCGCCAAGAACGTCCGAGCCGGTGGGCGTGCCGGCGGGAACGGCGAGGAGCGCCTGCCAGGGCAGAAGGCCGAGCAGGAGCGAGCATAGGGCGAGCGCGAGTGCTGCGCCTTCGGCGAGCTTTTGGGGTGGAGCCCGCAGGGCGATCGGCTCATCTGCCGGCATGAACCCGTGGAGGATGACCAGCACGACGTAGCTGCTGGTCAGGACGGCGCTCGCCTGGATCAAAGCGGCCCACCACCACTGCCCTTCGGAGGCCTCAAGCAGCAGGCCCTTGGCCAAGTATGCCCCGCTCGCCGGCATCCCGACCAGGGCGAGGCCTCCGAGCGCGAAGGCCGCGAGGCTGACGGGCGCGACGCCCGCCGCGCCGGCGAGCCCTGCCGTCCGATCATGGCCGAGAGCCGCATAGATGGAGCCGGCGGCGAGGAACATGGCGGCCTTCGCGGTGCCGTGGGAGATCACCTGGATCATGCCGCCCGCGAGGGCGACGTCGCTCGGCGGCTGCGCGCCGCTCGAGCCGAAAGCCACTGGATACATCAGGAACAGAAAACCGATCTGAGCGACCGTCGAATAGGCCACCATCAGCTTGAGCCTCTCCTGGCGCAGCGCGAGGACGTTGCCGAAGACAAGCGCTCCCGCACCCAGCACGCCGAGGAACTCGGCTCCTCCCCGAGCGGTCACCCCAGGCATCGCGTCGAACCAGAGCCGGACCGTGAGGAAGAACGACCCTTTGACGACGAGGGCCGAGAGCAGCGCACTTGCGGCAGCGGGCGCACCGGCATGGGCCGGCGGTAGCCAGAGATAGAAGGGAAACAGCGCCGTCTTCGCCAGGAGGCCGAAGGTCATCAAGGCCGCCGCGATCACCGCGATCGGCTCGCCGTCGACCCGGGCGGCGAGCTGTCCGATGTCGAGCGTGCCGTAGCCGCCATAGATGAGGACCGCGCCGAGCAGATAGAGCATCGAGCCGAGAAGGGCGAACAGGAGGTAGCGGAAGGCCGCCTCCAGCGTCTCTTTCCGGCCGTCCAGGCAGACCATCGGCACGGCCGCGAAGGTCAGGAGCTCCAGGGCGACATAGAGATTGAACAGATCGCGCCCAACGAAGATGGCGTTCAGCGCACCCCAGACGGCGAGGAAGAGCGTCCAGAACATGAGAGGCCGGCGCTCCTCGGGCCGGTCCGGCGGCTGGCGGAAATCCGTGATCGCGTAGAGCGCGATTCCGCCCATCACGACCGCCACGGTCGCCATCATGGCGGCCGAGAGCCCATCGGCACGCAGCGACAGCCCGAGCGGGGGCGACCAGCCCCCCACGTCATAGACGATGGCGCCGCCATTCCGGACCACGGCGACGACCACGGCCGCGGCGATGACACACGAGATCGCAATCGCGACCGACGCGACGCGCCCTACATACCGCCCCCCGAGAGCGAGCCCGAGCAGCGCACCGGCATACGGAACGATCAATCCCAGGACGAGGAGATAGCCGCCAGCACTTGTCCCGTGGGTGGCGGGCAACGCGGCCTCCCTACGGGGCCGCGTCGGAAGCGGCGGACGAACTGGCACCGTCCGCTGATCCGCTGCTGTCCGGGGCGAGCCGGAGCAGCAGCGCGACCGCCATGGCGCTAGCGGAAAAGCCGACGACGAGCCCCGTGATGATGAGCGCGTGCGGGACGGGATCTCCGCTGAATCCTGCCGCGGCGCCGCGTCGGGCGATGACGCCGAGCAGCAGAAAAACCCCGCTGCCGAACAGATTGAAGGCGAGGATCCTTCGAAGCGGATCGGCATGAGCGATGAGGCTGAAGAGGCCGATTCCGACAAGGGCTGCGGCCGCGACACCGTAGAGCGCGGCGCTCACGAGGGCATTCTCCGCGCTGGCGGGCCCACGACCAGCAGGGCGAGGGTTGCCGCAAGCGAGAGCATGAGAACCATCTCCAGGCCGACGATCAGCAGCTTCGCGTAGGGCTCAGGAAAGGCGAGGAAGCTTCCTGCGAGCGGGACGCCCGCAAGCCCCACGGCGATGAACAGGGCAGGGCCTGCCGCCAGGAGGATGCGCAGCCCCGGCCGGCCCACGGGAGGTGGCCGGGCGAGCCCCGCCGCCATCACCAGGATCCACATGGCGGCCAGGATCGTGGCTCCCTGGAACTTGCCCCCGGGCGCATCGGCGCCGGCCCAGACGATATGAACGCCGACCACGATCCCGAGCGGCGGCAACATGCGGCCAAGGAGAACTAGCGCCTCGTCCCGGGCGGAGCCGGATCCCCGCCCGGGGAGGCCGCCCCACCACGGGTCGGGGGTCAACGACCACACGCCGACAAGGGCGAGGAGCATCACGATCGTTTCGAGCAGGGTGTCTAGCGCTCGATAGCCGAGGAGGACGGCCGTGACGGGGTTGCCAAGGCCGAAGGCCGACAGGTTCTCGGCGGCGGCAGGCGCGAGGGTCGGGGGCGGATCGGGAAGGCTGAGCACGACGGCTCCGAGGATGATCGACACCGCCGCGCAGAGGGCAGCCGCAAGGGCACGCTCGATCTTGCCGGAGGCTTCCGCGAGCGTGCTTCCGAGCCCCCGCATGCGCTTGGCTGCGACCAGCATCATCACGCCCATCATGCCTCCGCCGATGGCCGCTTCCGTGAGTGCGACGTCGACGGCGCCGAGGCGGACCCAGACGAGCGCCACCAGCATGCCGTAGGCGACGAACCCGACCGTCGCCGAGAACGTCGCGCGAACGAGGATCATCCAGAGCGCGATCGCCACGACCGTCAGGGCGAGTGCGGCGTCGAAGACGAGCCCGAGCGTCATGGTGGGATCCTCGCCCGCATGACCTGGGCGGCGATGAGCTGCGTCACGGCAGCGCTGGAGAGCAGGACGAGCAGCCAGATCGCGATCAGCTTCAGTCCGCCGAGCACGCCGGCCGCCTGCGGCAGAAGCCCGATCACGACAAGGCCGACGCCCATGTTGTCGGCCTTCGTGAGGGCATGCAGCCGCGTAAGCGCGTCGGGGAAACGCAGCAGGCCGACCGTTCCGGCCAGAAGGAAGAACAGGCCGGCCGAAATTGCGACGACGCTGAAGCCTTGGGTCAGGAGTGTCACCGGTCGTCCCTCCTCGAAGCATCGGCCTCCCTGGCGAATGCGGCCGCGGCGAACGGGGCGAGCAGCGCGATCAACAAGGCGAGGTCGTCCGCGCCGGCCTCCCCGGTCGCCGCTCCGGCCAGCAGCACGGCGGCGATGCCGCCGGTGCCGAGGAGCTGCGCCGACATGATGCGATCGACATCGCTCGGTCCTCTCAGGATCCGGAGGAGACCGATCCCGACCGCCAGAAGGGCGACAACCGCAGCCGCGTTCAGGAACTCGGCCATGGATGACGATCCTGCCGGATCGCGCCCGCAAACAGCGCCTCGTCTGCCGCCAACTGAGCCTGGATCGGCTGCCCGACATCGAGGCAGTGAACCAGGATCGCACCGGACGCATCCGTGCCGGCCGGCAATGTGCCGGGCAGAAGACTTTCGAACGCGCAGAAGGCGGTTCGCGAGGACGCCGTGGTGAGGGAAGTGGGGTATTGCACGAAGCCTGGCCGGAGCGGCAGGCTCGGAGCGAAGGCCCGTCGCGCGACATCGATCCCCGCCCGGAGGGATTGCGGCAGGAAGCGGAGGGCGAGCCGCAGCAGTGGGCGGAGCCGCAATCGTCCCGCGGCCGGGGGCGCGAGATGCAGGCTCGCCCAGGTGGCGGCGGCTGCCGTGCAGAAGCCGATGACCGTATCGGCAAGCCCGACGCCCGCTACGGAAAGCCAGAGACACATGAACGCGAACAGCCTCGCCGCGATCTGTGATGTGCCGGCGCCCTGCCATAAGTGCGGGGTGAACGCCATTATCGTCCCTACCTCGCCCGCCTCACCCCGCCGCCTTCGCCATGACGCGTCCATCCGCCCGTTCGAGCGCCGGTGAAGCGGCGGCTTCTTCGCCGCGGAACCAGGTGACGTAGAGCGTCGGCAGGAAGACGAGCGTCAGAAGGGACGCCACGAGCAGCCCCCCCATGATCGCGAAGGCCATGGGGCCCCAGAAAACGGTCGGCGCGATCGGCATCATGCCGAGCACGGTGGAGCCCGCCGTCAGCAGGATGGGGCGCACGCGCGAGTTGCTCGCGCTGACCACGGCGTCCCAGACGGAGCGTCCCTCGTCGCGATCCGCCTCGATCTGCGTGAGCAGGATCACGGCGTTTTTCGCCACCATGCCGAGCAGCGACAGGATCCCGAGGATGGCGACGAAGCCGAGGGGCCGATTGAACAGCAGCAGAGCTAGGACGACCCCGATGATGCTGAGCGGCACGACGGCGAGGACGAGCGCCACGCGCTGGAAGCTCTGCAGATGGAACATCAGGACAGTCAGCGTGATCAGGAGCATGACGGGAACGACCGCCAACACGGAAGCGCGGGATTGCGCGCTCTCCTCGGCGATCCCGCCGGTGGCGATGCGGTAGGGCCGGCGGAGCCCGCCGTTCAGCTCGGCGATTGCAGGCGCAAGCTCGGACACCACGGCCTCCGGCAGCACGCCATCGCTCACATCAGCCCGCACGGTAAGGGTCGGCATGCGGTCGCGCCGCCAGACGAGCGGCAATTCCTGCTCGTAGCTGAAAGTGGCGAACTGGCTGAGCGCCACCGTGCGGCCGCTGGGCAGCGGGACCTGCAGGTTCCGCAGGGTCTCGACCGAGACCCGCTGATCGGCGGTTGCCCGCGCGATGACGTCGACGAGATAGATGTCGTCCCGCACCTGCGTGACCGGCGCCCCGGCGACGGTGGCGTTCAGGGTGGCCGCGAGGCTCTGGGAGCTGAGCCCGAGCATCCGCGCCTGGTCCTGATCGATCCGGACGCGAAGCTGCCGCGTCGGCTCCATCCAGTCGTAGTTGATGTTCCTCGGCCGGCCGTCCGCAGCGACCGCCTGCGCCACCCGGAGCGCTAACGCTCGCACCTGTTCCGGGTCAGGCCCGCTCACCCGGTACTGGATCGGCCAGCCGACAGGTGGGCCGAGTTCGAGCGGGTAGACCCTGCTCACGGCATCCGGGAAGTTCTCGGCAAGGACCTTGGCCAGCTTGGCCTGCAAGCGATCCCGTCCCGCGACGTCCTTGGCGACGATCACGGTCTGCGAGAAGAAGTCGTTGGGAAGCTGGACGTTGAGCGGCAGGTAGAAGCGGATCGCCCCGCGGCCGACATAGGTGCTCCAACGATCCACATCGGTGTCGCCCTTGAGCACCTCATCGAGGCGCTTCGCCGTGTCGTCGCTCGCATAGATCGATGCGTTCTGGGGAAGCGTGAGATCGACGATCAGCTCCGGCCTGTCGGAGGCCGGGAAGAATTGCTGCGGGACGAACCGGATCGCGAAGAGAGCGAGGCCGAACGCCCCGACCGTCAGCCCGATGGTCAGCCAGCGCCTCCGCATGGCGGCCTGCAGGAACGGCACGTAGAGCCGCTCGAGAAGCCCGGGCTTGCCCGCTGATCCTTCTTTCGGCGCGCGCACGATCGCCTTTCCGATCAGGGGCGCGAAGATCACGGCAACGAACCAGGAGACGACAAGCGCGATCGCGACGACGGCGAAGATGGAGAAGGTGTATTCACCCGCGGTGCTCTTCGCGAAGCCGATCGGCACGAATCCCGCGATGGTGATGAGCGTGCCGGCCAGCATGGGCGTGGCGAGTGTCCGATAGGCGTAGGTCGCGGCCTCGTCCTTGGTGTCTCCCGCCGCGAGCCGGCGGATCATCGCGTCGACCGTCGTCATCGCGTCGTCGACGAGGAGCGTGAGGGCTATGATGAGGGCCCCGAGCGACACGCGATGGAGGTCGATGCCGAACAGCGACATCACCAGGAAGACCACCGCGAGCGTCAGGGGGATCGCGAGCGCCACGACGGCGCCCGGCCGGACCCCAAGGCTCACGAAACTCACGACGATGATGATGGCGATTGCCTGCCACAGAGAGGTCGTGAATTCGTTGATGGCGGTGTCCACGGTGACGGCCTGGTCTGCCACCAGGGTCGGCTCGATACCGACCGGAAGTTCCGCGACGATCTCGGCCATGGTCGTCTTGATGTTGCGACCCAGCGCCAGGATATCGCCGGCCTCGCGCATGGCGATTGCGATGCCGATCGCGGGCTGGCCATCGACGCGGAACAGTGGCTGCGGCGGATCCGCGTAGCCGCGCCGCACTTCGGCGATGTCGCTCAGCCGGACCATCCGCCCGCCGACAGCGAAGTTTACGGCAGCGACGTCCTGCACGGTCTCGAAGGCACCGGAGACCCGTAGCAGCAGCCGCTCCCGCCCGGTCTCGATGACGCCGGCGGGACGGACCACGTTCTGCGCCCTGAGCGTCGCGATCAGCGACGAGTAGTCCAGCCCCAGCCCTGCGAGGCGCTGCGTCGAGAACTCAAGGAAAATCTGCTCGTCCTGCGCGCCCAGGATCTCGATCTTCGAGACGTCGGGCACGTCCAGCAGGCGCGAGCGGATGTCCTCGGCGTGGTCCCGCAACTCGCGATGCGTGAAGCCGTCCGCCCTGAGGCCGTAGATGATGCCGTAGGTATCCCCGAAATCGTCGTTGAAGCCGGGCCCCACGACTCCCGCCGGGAGCGTATGGCGGATATCGCCGACCCGCTTGCGAACCTGGTACCAGAGGTCGGGCACCTCCCGTGGGGGAGTGGAGCCCTTGAGGTCGACGGAGATGGTCGTGACGCCGGGACGCGTGAAGCTGCGGACCGTGTCGAGATGGGGTGTCTCCTGGACGGCGCGTTCGATCCTCTCCGTCACCTGCTGCAGCGTGTCGTCCATCGTGGCGCCTGGCCAGGCCGCCTGTACGATCATGGTGCGGAACGTGAAGGCGGGATCCTCGGCTCGCCCGAGGCGCAGGAATGCCAGCACTCCCGCCAGAATGGCGGCAGCCATCAGAAAGATCACGAGCGAGGGGCGCCGGATCGACCATTCGGACAGGTTGGGGCCGATCACGACGGGGCCCCGAGCAGGCGCACCTTCTGGCCTGGCCGCAGCGCCTGCACGCCGGCCGTGATCACGACATCGCCGGGCTCGATACCGCGAGAGACGAGAACGCGGGCCTGGTCGAAGCGCGCGATCTCGATGGGCCGGAGCGCGACCGTCATGTTCGACGCGTCCACAACCCAGACCGCCGGCTGCCCCTCGCTGCCCGTCAGCGCGCTTGCCGGAACCGCAACCTCGCTGCCGCGGTCGAGCCGCATGCGGCCCGTGACCGTGGCTCCGAGCCGCATCTGCGGTGGCGGGTCGGTAAGGCCAACTCGGACCTGGAACGTCCCGGTGGCCGGGTCGGCGCGTGGAGACAGCTCGCGGACTCGCCCCGTCGCAGTCGCCTCGGGATCCATCGTCAGGGCAACCTCGACGACCGGGTCGGCAGGCGCCTGATCCTTCACCTGCGGCGGAACGTCGAACACCGCGTCACGCCCTTCCTTCCGGGCGATCTGGACGATCATCTGACCGGCCCGCACGACTTCGCCGGGCTCCGCGCCGCGGGCCGTGACCGTGCCGGGAGCATCGGCCGCGAGATCCGTGTAGCTCAGCCGGTCTTGCGCGATGCTGAGCTGCGCCTGAGCGCTGTCGAGCTGTGCCTGGGTGGTGTTGCGTGCCTGGAGGGCCTGATCGTAGCGCACTCGGGTCGTCCACCCCCCTGCGAGCAGCTGGCGCTGGCGATCGTAGTTGTTGCTCGCCTCGTCGAACTGACCGCTCGCGGCCAGGACCGCAGCCTGGGCGGCCCTCAGGGCATTCCTTTCGTTCTCCGGATCGAGGCGGGCAAGGACCTGGCCCGGCTTGACCGTATCCCCGACATTGACCGGCCGCTCGATCATGCGGCCGTCGATCCGGAACCCGAGATTGACCTCGGTTTGCGCCTGGACCGTCCCGGTCAACGTGACGGTCTCGCCGCCTTGTTCCTTGGCGATCGTGATCACCCTGACCGGCCGAGGCTCCGGCGCCGGAGGGGCCTCGGCGCGGTTGCAGCCGCTGAGCAGCGCGAGCGCGATGCTAGCGACCAAGGTCGTCGCCCCCGGGGCGGCTATTCCCTCCCCGGGGAGCTTCGACCTTGCCGAGCCGGCTCGGCGCCTCCCTGAGTCCAAACGCATCGATTACTCCAGTCGTCTGCGCTGGATCGCAATGCTGCGGAGACTGCGCGCCCAATCCTCTCTTCCGGCCCGGGCTCGGAACGGGGAGACGATCCTCCCCGCCGCCATTTAGTTTTCTGATCGATCCAAGAAGATCGATCGAAAATTCAAGGCAGCCTCCGGCTGTCCGGAGCAGTAGTCAATCGGGGTTTTCACTGGGGGTACTTAGAGCATTTCCCCAAGGTGGCCTCTGGCCTGGAGATGTGCACATTCGGGCACGGGCTAGGATTGCTGGCCGATCTTCGCATCGTCGCACGACGACACACGTCGATCTGCTCGGACGCAGTCTGGTCTCAGCGCTGAAAGTGCCTGTTCGGGGAGGCTCGTGAGACATCGGCGACGCGCCAACTAGTTGCCGACGCCAAGCACAATTCAGGAGAGAGAGATGTCCTCACTCGCATCCGCTCCAGCCCAAGAGAGCGCCCGAGCCGCGTCAACCACGCAGAAGCTCCCGCTCTTCGCGCTGACCGGCATGGTCGTGGGCTCGATGGTCGGGTCCGGCATATTCTCGCTGCCCCGCACCTTCGCAATCGCCACGGGCCCGTTTGGTGCCATCATCGCGTGGACCATCGCGGCGGGAGGGATGTACACGCTCGCGCGCGTCTTCCAGCTTCTTGCGGAACGCAAGCCCGAGATAGATGCGGGCGTCTACGCGTATGCCCAGGCGGGCTTCGGCAATTACCCTGGCTTCCTGGCAGCTCTCGGCTACTGGATCGGCAGTTGCATCGGCAACGTTTCGTACTGGGTGCTGATCAAGTCCACGCTCGGGGCGTTCTTTCCGGTTTTCGGCGATGGCAACACGATCGTGGCCATCCTCGTCGCCTCGGTCGGGATCTGGCTCTTTCACTTCATGATCTTGAGGGGTGTGCAGCAGGCCGCGTTCATCAACACCGTCGTGACGATCGCCAAGATCGTTCCGATCCTGGTGTTCATCGTGATCCTGTTTTTCTCCTTCAAAGCAGGCCTGTTCCAGGAGAATTTCTGGGGTGGGCAAGGCATGCCGGAGACGACGCTTTTCGATCAGGTTCGGGCAACCATGCTCGTCACCGTCTTCGTGTTCCTCGGCATCGAGGGGGCGAGCGTCTATTCCCGCTATGCCAAGGAACGCTCGCATGTGGGCCTCGCCACGATCATTGGCTTTCTGGGCGTCACGTGCCTCATGGTCCTCGTCACGCTCCTGCCCTATGCCGTGCTCCAACGCGCCGATATCGCCGGGATGCGGCAGCCATCGATGGCGACGGTTCTCGAGGCCGTGGTGGGGCACTGGGGCGCCGTGTTCGTCAGTGTCGGCCTGCTCGTCTCGGTCCTGGGCGCCTATCTCGCCTGGTCGCTGATCTGCGCCGAGGTGCTGTCCGCGGCAGGTCGGACGAAGGACATGCCAAGCATCTTCGCCACGGAGAACGAGAACCGAGTGCCCGCGGCCGCGCTGTGGCTGACGAACATCGTCGTCCAGCTCTTCGTCATCAGCACCTACTGGTCCACCGATGCCTTCACGCTCATGCTGAACCTGACGAGCGTGATGTCCCTCATCCCGTTCTTCCTCGTGGCAGCCTACGCGTTTCTCCTGGTTCGACGCGGCGAAACCTACGAGACCAGGGGCGAGGAGCGCCGACGCGACCTGATATTCGCCGGCATCGCGGTGGCCTATACGTTGTTCCTGATCTTTGCCGCCGGAACCAAGTTCCTGGTATTGTCGGCCATTCTCTACGGCCCCGGAACGGTCCTGTACTTCTGGGCGCGGCGCGAGCAGGGAGCGCGGGTGTTCACGCCGATCGAGTGGGGGATCTTCGCGGTCGCAATGGTGCTGTGCGCGATCGGCATCCACGGGCTCGCGACGGGGTACATCACGATCTGAGATCCTGCCTTGCACAGGCCGCAGCGTGCGGAGGTGCGGCTTCTTCAGGTGATTGGCGTGACCGGCCGGCGCCTCACGACCGTACCAGCCCTTGCCGGACGGCATAGCGTACGAGCTCGGCGAGGTTCTTCAGATTGAGCTTGCGCATCACGGAGGCCCGATGGGCCTCGACGGTCTTCACGCTCAGGTTCAGCTGCCGAGCGATCTCCTTGCTGCTGTAGGCGTCGGCGATGCGCTTGACGATCTCTTCCTCGCGGCGCGTGAGGGCGGATCCACCGGTGGAGACCTCCACGAAGCTTGCCAGCAGGAGCTCGGAAATCTCGCCGCTGAAATACGGCTGCTTCATCGCGAGCGCCGCAAGGGCGTGCAGCAGATGCTCGCCCGCTTCGCTCTTATGGACAAAGCCGCGAGCTCCGGCCTGGAGCGCGCCGCAGAGCAGCGCCTGGTCGTCGTACTGCGTGAAGATCAGGATCTGGCAGTCGGGGCAGACCAGCTTGAGCTGGCGGGCTGTCTCCACGCCATTGAGCCCCGGCATCGAGAAATCCACGATCGCGGCATCCGGCTTCTCGCGCCGGGCGATCTCGGCCGCACTGGAGCCGTCCTCCGCCTCCCCGCATACCTCATGCGAGCCGGATTCCTCGAGTAACGATCGGATGCCGCGCCGTACGACGGCATGATCGTCGATCAAGAGCACTCGCACGCCATGCTCCTCCGGACGCGACGCTCCCGTTATCTTCCGGGCGCGTCCCGATTTGTACCCTAGGGGAAACACCTAGGGTCATTCGGCTTGCACGCCTTTGCCGAGACGCCTGCCTAGGCCTCCACGAGCTTGTTCCGCACGGCGTAGCGCACCAGCGCTGCCGTCGATCTCAGGTTCAGCTTGCGCATCGCGGACGACCGGTGCGTCTCCACGGTCTTCGCGCTGAGGGAAAGAAGGTCGGCAATCGACTTGTTGCTATGGCCCTCGGCGATGAGCTGGACCACGCGTCGCTCGCGCGCTGTCAGGACATGGCGGCCCTCGCGGTATTTGGAAACGTATGTCTCGAGCAGCGCCTCCGAGACCTTTCCGGTAAAGAAGGGGCGATGCTCGGCGAGACTCTCCACGGCCGTGATCAGGAGCTCCCGCGCATCTGACTTCAAGAGATATCCCTTCGCTCCCGCGGCGAGCAGGTCCCCGATGATCTCCTCGTTCTCGTGCATGGTGAAGATGAGGATCTCCAGCTTCGGCAGCTTGGCCCGCACGATGCGTGTGACCTCCACGCCGTTTGCGAGCGGAAGCGAGTAGTCGAGCACGGCGATGTCCGGCTGTGTTTCCACGGCCTTCTGGATGGCGGCCATGCCGTCCGAGGCCTCCGCGACGACTTCCCAGCCCGCTCGGGCCTCCAGGATGCCGCGAACTCCGGACCGCACGACGTCGTGGTCGTCCGCAACCAGGATGCGGACCATGGCATGCCCTCCGACTATGCCGCCGCCTGGCGGCCATCGCTTACATTTGCTCGGTCTCGTTCAAACCGGGGGCCCCGAGGCCTTGAGTAGAAGCCCCACCGCTACGCCGCACGGGCCGCGCCCGAGCCGTCCCTCGCCAGGGGAACGATGGCCATCAGCGTAGTGCCTGTTCCGGCGCTACGGACCGCCAGGTCGCCGCCGAATTGCCTCAGCCGGGCGCGCATCCCGGGCAGCCCAACCCCGACGGGCGCCTCCTCGATGTCACGGAGGCGCCCGGCCGTCCCGTTGATCCCGCGGCCGTCGTCACGAATGCAGACGACGAGCATGCCTCGCGCAAGCCGGGCGCGGACAGTGACGCTCGTGGCGCGAGCATGGCGGTGGGTGTTGGCGAGCGCTTCTTGCACGATCCGGAACAGCGCTCTCTGGAGATCCTCAGGAAGGCGATCCATGGCCGGGTCTGCCGCCAGGGTTGCGCGCAGGCCGGAGCGACGGCCGAACCCTTCTACGAAGCCCCGCAGGGTGGCGCTGATGCCGTCGCGGTGCAGCCCCGGCGGATGCAGGAGGTAGGTGGAAATCCTGAGCTCCCGAAGGGCTTCGGAGAGACACTCCTCGATCTCGCGTCGGAGGTGGTCCTCGGCGTCGCTCCCGGGCGGAGGAAGCCGCGCCATCCCGAGGTTGGCGGCAACGAGGTGCTGCGAGGTGGAATCGTGCAGCTCGGCCGCGATACGTTTCCGCTCCTCTTCCTGCGCCACCAGAAGCTGACGGGATATCTCCCTGATGGCCTCCCGCGAGGCCCGCGCCTCGGTGACGTCGCGAAAGAACACGCTCACGCCGTCCTGGGACGGGTAGATGTGGTAGGAGAGCCAGCGCCCCTTCCGGATTCCTGAGGGTAGCTCCTCGTGGACGATCTCCCTCCCTTCCATCGCGCGGATGATTGCGGATCCGCACGGCTTCTCCGGACCGAACATGTGCTTCAGTCGCAGGCCGAGGGCGGCGCCCTCGTCTAGCCCGAGCCAGGCGAGTGCGGCCGAATTCGCAGCAGTCAGGCGATAGTCTCGGTCGAGGGTGCAGTAGCAGTCGCTGACGCTCGACAAGATGGAACGGAGCTGTGCGTTGAGACGAGTCAGCTCGTCCCGGTCCTGCAACTCCGCCGTCACGTCGCGTGCGCTGCCGAAAAGCAGCACAACCCGATTGGTGGTCGGATCGCGCACCGGTGCGAGATTGGTCCGCCATGAACGACGCCCGGCGGGAAGGTCGAGCACTTCCTCGTAGGTTATGGGCTGCCCGCGCCTCACGCATTCCCGGTACCTGGCCGTGACCGCCTGGGCGACGGCCGGCGGCAGACAATCGTGTGGGTCCCTGCCTTCGACATCGGCGGAGCGGATGCCGGTCAGTTCCTCGTGGGCAGGATTGATGCCGGCAATAAGGAACCGATCACCCGGCAGGACCTGGACGGTGAACAGGCTCTCCGGAGTATGCACCCAGAAGCTCTCGTGCCTCGCCACCGCGAACATCAGCTCGTCGTTTGCCTTGGTGGCCGTCTCGGCGAGAAGTCGCACCGGCAAGGAGAGCCTTCTCGCAAACGCCGAGGCGGCCAGCGCCGACGCGAGGACAAGCGCGAGTCCACTCAGCGAGATCTGTCGGACGGCCTGGTCGAATGGCTCGTCGAAAAACGATTGAGGGACACGGACGACGGCTGTGAAGCCCGATGATCCGGATCGGTCGTAGAACAATCGGTATCGCCCATCAGCCTGGACCGGGACATATTCGCCGGTGCTTCCCTCCAAACGTCCGAGTTCCATCCGGGGCGTTGGCCCCTCGCCGAAAAGGGGGGTGCGGCCGCTGCTCGCAACATGGGCCAGCGTGCGGTCGAAGAGGCTGGCCACCCATCCCGGCGAGAGTGGTTGCTCGTTCATGAGCGCGCTGAGGCGGGATTCTGAAAGCGAGACCGTCAGCGCCCCGTTCGGACGGCCCTCGCCATCGGCCGTCCTGACATGCACGGCCACCACGCTGGCCCCATTGACCCGGCTGACCACCCGGTCGGAAACCGCGAAGTCTTCCGTCCGTAGCCTCTCGATCGTCGCACCTACTCCAGGGAAGTCGGTCACGACCGGCAGCGTTGCGCCGAGCGGTTGGCGGGTATTCAGCAATTGCCTCTCCAGGTCCCACAGGATCAACCAGGAACCTTCCGGGAGGTCTGTCCTCTTCAACTGCTCATAAAAGGTCGGCAGATCCCCATTCAGCCTTGCGGGCGATCCTGCCAGACCCTTGAGGAGATTCCGGGCGGCCACCGTTTCGCGCTCGAACACGCTGGAGATGAAACCGGCATGCGAACGAGCGCGATGAACGAGGTCGGTGCGCTCGCCGGACGCGCGAAGGAGGAGCAAAGCGACGAGCGGCACGAAGACGATAAGGGGCGCGAGCACGAAGTAGAGGAACAGCGACCGCGACCACGCTTTCCCCAGCGCGATGTCGACGCGCTCCGCCGGCCTGAACCCATCAGCGACGCTCGGCCGAGGCGAGCAGGATCGCTCGTGGACGCTCGACCACATGGCCGCCCCTCCAAGCAATCTTTGGCGCCCGGGCGGTGCTGGCGCCCCGGCGCAAGGCACTATCCTGCGCCGGGGACCCGATGTCCAGCCGAGATAAGGCCAGACATACTCGGGCCACTGGTGCTGAGTCCGAGCGACTAGAGGGTCTGCTCCTGCATTTATAAGGGTTCTCCCTCGCTTCTTCCTGAAAATTGGTTCAGTTTATCAGGCGGCGGCCGGCCGCGCTGAAGATCGTGGCTCGTTCTACACGCTACCCGCGGCACCTTGCTGTCCGCCGGCGTGTGGCGCTGTCGTTCTGGGCCGATTGCCCCCTCTTCATCGCGCGCCTGCAGGCCCATTCCGGGCATGATGGCCGATAGCCTCGGCAACCCTGCGCTCAATGTAGGGGTAGAACGGATTCGACGAAATCCGCACCAGCGCATCGAGCGGGACGACCAGGACGCCGCGCTCGCCGCGCGGCGTGAGGGAGCCGAGATTGATCCCGAAGCTTTCGGTCTTGTCCGGTTGCGAGCCGTAGAGCGGATCCGTCACCGGAAATGGCAGCGCGACGTGGGAGAGCGAGAATGCGGCAGGCGGGAACGACAAGCCCATCGGCGCCACCGCCTCGGCCGTCATGCCTGCTTCGATCCGCCGTTCGATGACCTCCAGCGAGGACGGGTCAACGTTCGTGACGAGCGTCGTCCTGAACGCACGCGGGGCCGGAGGCAGGAGCCGTTCTACGATCGTTTCCATGGAACGGTCGATGAGGGGCCCCAGTCCGATCGCCCGGTTGAGGTCGAACAGGGTGAGCTCGCTGCCGTTCGCTGGAAGCCGCGTGTAAAGGTTCGCGACGATCGCCCGAGT
The DNA here is from genome assembly GCF_049446235.1 of Enterovirga sp. CN4-39. Classification (NCBI taxonomy): domain Bacteria; kingdom Pseudomonadati; phylum Pseudomonadota; class Alphaproteobacteria; order Hyphomicrobiales; family Methylobacteriaceae; genus Enterovirga; species Enterovirga sp. CN4-39. The sequence continues at coordinate 19,297 of NZ_JBMSEF010000020.1, forward strand.
GCTGACCGTGAAGTCGACGACCGACTGGAAGGTGTGGATCGGCGGGAGGGCGGCGATGCTGCCATCCGTGGCCGCCCGGTTGACCTGGTCCTGGAGCGCCCGCGTGACCTGGTAGGCCTGTCGCGCCCCGTTCACGGGGAAAGAGTTGTACTTGAACGGGTTGAACTCCGAGACGACGTCCAGCCAGGCCGCCCGGGCGAAGGCCGGGAAGAAGGCAGGCAGCCCGGCCAGCCCGGCGTACCGGGCAAAGACCGTGATTCCGACCATGGGGGAGAGGAGCACGAGGCGCTCGGGGTGCGGAAGGTCGTCTCTGCGGAGCGCGTCCAGGGCATATTTGAGCGCCAAAGCCCCGCCATTCGAGAAGCCAACGACATGGAGCCGCTTGCCCGCTCCCGTCCGGCGGACGCCCTCCCGCACCGCCAAGCGGGTCGCCGCCATCCAGTCCTCCCACGTCACCTCGGTCAGGGCGGCGGGGACGGTTCCGTGGCCCGGCAGGCGGATGCCGATCGCCACGAAGCCGCGGTCTCGATAAACGGCCGCGAGGTGCCGGAGGCTGTAGGGCGCATCCGTAAGGCCGTGCAGGAACACGGCGGCTCCGATCGGCTCTCCATCGGGTTCGAGGATGTATGAGCGGTTCCAGTCGGTCCCGAAGCCCTGCGGGTCGACCACGCTCCCGATGACGTAGCGGTTGACCGGGACGGCGGCCCCCGGGGCGGGAGCACGGAAGACCTTCGCCCGTACCTTGGCGAAGAGCTTCTCCTCCGCCCGCAGGTACCCCGTCCAGTCCGTGCCATCTATGGCGTCTGCGTCTAGGTCGTAGGGCACATATGTGTGCCAAGGCTCCAGCGGCGCCCCGCGCAGGGCATCCCAGGCCCGGAACGCGAGGCCCGCGACGACAAGGCATGCCGCCACGCACAGAAGAATTCCGGCCCCAATGGCGGCGCGTCTCACTGATTGGCGGACGATGGTTCGGCGGCTCACCGGGGCACGTCTTCTTGTGGACCTCGCCATCCTTGATGGGACGAGGACGCTCTTGTGCGGATCCCCGAACCCGCGGGGCTGTCGAAGGTTCGCCTCGCCCTCTCGGTCCCGCCATCGGGCGAAACCCCGAATGGGATCGGGAAGAGTACCGAGGGCGGCCTCTCCCCTGGCGCGCCCATGGGGCAAAGGTGATGGTCAGCCCGGCAGGCCAGGCTCTCGCCCGGCAGCGGGGTTCACCGCACCGTCTGCTTTATCGGGGGGGCAAGCGGCATGGCTAGCCAGCGGGTCTTTGGGTGCTGTGCGCAGCACACGCGCGGCTCGACGTAGCTCCCCACTCCCGCCTGGATCAGGTTCAGGCTTGCCACTGCTCAACTTCGCGCCTTCGGATCAACAAGAACAGACGTCGACGGGTGAGGTGGTCATATACGTCGACCCCGGGCCCTGGCCCTCAATAAGCCGGGGAGAGATTTCGAAGTCTTTTTCTGAGTTGCGCCGCCGGATGAGCGTTGCAATACTGTCAGTCGAACCCCCGTCAGAGGGGTCGCCGGAGGAACATCAATGAGGAGACGTGACGTTCTCGCAGGAGGGCTCGCGCTCTCCGCGACGGCGGTCGCGGCCCCCTGGGTTCGCGCGCAAAGCCAGATCACGCTGCATGGGGCATCGCAGTTCAACGACGACCACGCCTTCACGAAGGGCCTCGCCAAGTTCGCGGAGCTGACGCAGCAATATTACGGCAAGCCGATCAATTTCGTCCTTCACAAAAATTCCGAGCTCGGGCTCGAGAAGGACTACTTCGCCTATATGAATCAGGGGATTTCTGTCGATTACGCGATCGTATCCCCGGCGCACATGTCGACGTTCTCGCGCGCGGCGCCCTTCATCGATGCGCCCTTCCTGTTCCGGGATCTCGCCCACTGGAACAAGGTGCTCGATGCAGACATCTTGAAGCCCGTCGCCGACGAGATCGCTCAGAAAGCCGACGTGATGCTGGTCGGTTATGGCGGCGGCGGCGTTCGCAACATCTTCTCCAACAAGCCCGCGACGAACCTCGCGGAGCTCAGGGGCCTGAAGGTGCGCGTGCAGGGGGCCCCGATCTGGAGTCGCACGTTCCAGGCGATCGGCATGGCGCCGACGGTCATCGCCTATAACGAGATCTACAACGCTATCCAGAACGGTGTGATCAACGCTGGCGAGAACGAGGCTGCGGGCGTCGAATCCATGAAGTTCTTCGAGGTCGGCCCGAACCTCCTCCTGACTCAGCACGCGATCACCATCCGGCCGATTTGCTTCTCCGGGAAGACTTACAAGCGACTTCCCGCCGACCTGCAGGCGGCCGCCGTAAGGGCCGGCCGCGAGGCCGGTGCCCATGCCAGGCAGATCGAGTCGTCCGAGGATTCACAGAAGATCGATGCGCTAGAAAAAGCTGGAAAGTTGAAGAAGATCGCCTTCACCGAACGCGAGCAGATGAAGAAGCTCGTCGATCCGGTCATGGCGAGCTACGCCAAGGAGATCGGCGCAGACAAGATCTACGACCAGCTGAACGCCGTTACCTGATCGGCCTGCCTCTTCGCTCTCCAGAGTCCGTGCGGCGGTGACGTCCATGCGCATCATCATCGACGCCTACCACAAGCTTCTGACTTGGCTTCTCGTCGCAACCGTCGCGATCCTGATCATCCCCGTCAGCCTTCAGATTCTGTCACGATACACGCAACTCTTCCCCGCCTATATCTGGACGGAGGAGATGTCTCGCTTCCTCTTCATCTGGATGGTGATGATCGGCGCAATGATCGGCGTTCGAGAGCGCACCCATTTCGAGGTCGATGTCTGGCCGGACCTTGGCCCGCGCGCCGGAGCATTGCTGCGCATCATCGCCAACATCTTCGTCGTGATCTTCGCTCTCGTGTTTCTCTACTGGGGCTTCAAGTTCTTGATGTTCGGCTGGTACCAGACCTCGGAACTGGCCGATCTGCCAATGGGCTACATCTTTGCGGCCTGGCCGATCGCCGGCGCGACATGGCTGCTGTTCCTGGGCGAAGCCTTCTTTGACGATCTGAGGACGCTCGCAGGCAAGGCGCCGCTGACGCCCGAGACGCCGGACCCCGGGACCGGGCTCGTGGCCGGGCAGACAGCTGAATGATGCTGCACGGGCTCCAGGCTGTCGCCCAAACCGTCCGGGGAATGATCACGCCGTCGCAGCCCAAAGCGGATTCTCGCCCTTGACCAGCGCTCTTCTCTCGCCAGGCACCGCGGCGCTCGTCCTATTCGGCGTGTTCTTCGTGCTTCTTGTCCTGCGCGTCCCGGTGGCTTTCGCGCTAGGCCTCGCATGCCTTCCTCTCCTGATAGTCGAGGAGAGGCTCTCGCCGCTGGTGCTCTTCAACGAGACCTTCAAGGCCTACAATTCCTTCATCCTGCTCGCGGTGCCGCTCTTCCTCCTCACGGCGAACCTGATGAGCGTGGGCGGCATCACGGACCGCCTCGTGCGGCTATCCCGGGCGCTCGTCGGCAACTTCCCGGGTGCGCTCGCGCAGATCAACGTGATCCTCTCGGTCTTCTTCGCAGGCATCTCCGGTTCATCCACCGCGGATGCGGCGAGCCAGTCGAAGATCTTCATCGATGCGCAGACACGGGAGGGCTACGATCTCTCCTTCTCCATCGCCATCACGGCAGTCTCGGCGGTGCTCGCCGTGATCATCCCGCCTTCGATCCTCATGATCGTCTGGGGTGGCGTGATCTCCGTCTCGATCGGCGCGCTGTATCTCGCCGGCGTGATCCCGGGCCTCCTGATCGCGGGCGCGCAGATGGCGACCGTCCACGTCTACGCCAAGCTCTACAACTACCCAGTCTACCCGCGTGCAACGCTGCGCGAACTCGTCATCGCAATCGTCGTCTCGATCCCGGCGCTCATGACGCCGTTCCTGGTCGTTGGCGGCATCCTGCTCGGCTGGTTTACGGCGACTGAGTCCGCTTGCGTGGCGGTGGTCTACGCGGCCCTCCTCTCGATCTTCTACTATCGCGAGATGGGGCCGCGGCAGCTCTTCGATGCGCTGCTCGAGACCGGCCGGCTCTCGGCCGTGGCCCTGTTCTGCGTCGGTACCGCATCGGCATTCGGCTGGATGCTCGCCTATTACCAGATCCCGCGCGAGTTGCTCGCAAACGTAACGAGCTGGGGCATGGGGCCGATCGGGGTCGGGTTCTTCATCGCGCTCTGCTTTCTCGTCGTGGGCTGCTTCCTCGACGCGATTCCGGCGATCATCATCGTCGGCACGACGCTCGAGCCGCTGTCGCGATCCGTCGATATGCACCCGGTCCATTTCGCCCTGATCGCGATCGTCTCGCTCGCGTTCGGGCTCGTCACTCCGCCGTACGGATTGTGCCTGATGGTCGCCTGCGCAGTCGCGAAGGTGAAGTTGCGCTTTGCCTTGAAGGACACGCTCATCATGCTCGCACCGATGCTTGCGGTGCTCGCGGCGCTGATCGTCTTTCCTGAGATCGTGCTCTTCCTGCCTCGGCTCTTTGCGCCCGAGTTCCTGAAGTGAGCACGACTCTCCGCCGAAGGCTGTCTCGGACTGGTTCTCGCCTCTTGGCATTGTGGTCACCGCAGGAGAGGCGGGGATTGCCGGAAGTGGGACCGCAGCGCCTGCGCACTGTCGGCATCATGCGCGTCAGGGAGCTGGTTCGGAGCGAGACGCTGCATCGGCGAGCGCTTCTTCCCCGACCTGATCAGACGGCAGCCGCCGAGGCCTGGGATGCGGCGTTGCGGCGCTGCAGGTCCGGTGCGAGCGGACGTGATCGGCCTCCTGTTCCGGTGGCCGCAGGCCCGCCTCCAAACGTTACGCCCCATCGGAGCACGGGCTACTCAGCCCCGGGCGGTCGCGAGCGAAATCAGAGACTTAGGAGGTATGGCTGGGGCGCCAGGATTCGAACCTGGGAATGGCGGTACCAAAAACCGCTGCCTTACCACTTGGCGACGCCCCAAGATGACGCACTGATACGCAAGGCGCGGGTGGCTGGCAACCGGGCGCCGCCGCGCTTCTGCGCTGCAGCAAAATCGGCCCAGGGCGGCATCAGGCGGGTTGCGAAGCGCGCACCGCCCGGCTATAGCGTCGGCCGCTCAGTCGGAGTGTAGCGCAGTCTGGTAGCGCACCACGTTCGGGACGTGGGGGTCGCAGGTTCAAATCCTGCCACTCCGACCATCTATCCCGCCAGCAATCTCAATGGGTTAGCTTAGACCGGTCTCCGCGGAGTGGAGGACGGACCGACAGTTTCCCCGACAGAAACTTGGTCTGCGTATCCCTGAGCCGGCAATTGTGACGCGATGCCCTACTCCACCGGATATGATGCCGATCGCGCAGCGGCTCTGGCTAAGTGGCTCGACGAGCGATTTGAGTTTCAGCTGCTCGTGACCCTGACGACCCACGATCCGTCGATGTCCCGGCAAACTCTCAGGGACAGAGTTAAAGAGTGGGACGCTCGGATGAACCGAGCCCTCTACGGACCTAAGTGGGCCAGCCACAAGGACGAGCTACTCTGGTCGTTTGCCTTCCTGGAGAAGCCGGACAGGAACCCGCACTGGCATCTCTTGATCCGCCTCTACGACCACGATCTAGCCGTGCGGAATAACCGGATCACCAAGCTCGAAGTGCGAGCCGCAGAAATCTGGCAGAAGCTCGTCCCGTCCGGCACCGCCGACGTGAGACGGATCGTCCACGGTCACGACCGGGTCGCCTCCTACGTTGCGAAGGAGCTCGGGCACGAGTTACAATACGCTGACTTCGTGACGCCGGACGAGTTCCGCCGGCTGCTGTAGCGCACACGCCCAGGGCTATAGGAGCAACAGCCAAAACCCGTTTGCGGCGCTACGGGGACAACGACCGCTCTGATCGTCTACCGCAATCGTGGCCCACGCCGGACCGCGATTGGTAGGCTATGGCCCATTTGCAATGGTGATCTCGCGCGAGACGGGCGCACCAAGCCGAGCGCTTAGCGCGAGGCGACTGCGATCCGGCCTCCCGGCCGAAGGCCGGAACATCACGGTCAGCGGCTGGATATAACCTGGACCGGGGAGCAGGTGACGACCTCTCCCCGGACTTCGCCATGAACGGTTCGCACCCGACACGCTAGGGTCGAGTGCTCCGGGTCTCTCCATCGGGCAGAGGCAAAATCGTCGCGCCCGCCTACTCTTGCTGCCCGTCCGCCCTCCTGGTCCGGCCTTTCTGCCCCGCCGCGACATCCGCGAGAGCCAGAAGGGAGAGCCCGACCGAGGACGCTGACCGCCGTCCCAGATCGCGCAGACCAGGTGCTAAGCTCGGGTGCGCCGAAAGACCCGATCCGACGTCAGGACGGCCCTCGTGAGGGGACGAGACGTTTTGATGCGCAATCACAAGCACAGATAACAACTATAGCGTAATCGAGCACATAACATTGCACTTTTTCGCTCCGACTGTGTTACAATACTGATCCACAAGGAGCGTATAGCGTGAGCGCCAAGCGCAAATACACCAGACCTTCTGAGTCAACATGGGCGGAGATCTGTGCATTCTGGGAGGTGGGAGACAGCACGCTCGAAGAGCTGTCAGAGCGGTTCGGGGTTGCGCGCCGCACGTTGCAAGCGCACTTCGCGAAGCACGGCGTCATCAAGGGCTGCAAGGCCGCGGCGATGGCTCAATCGGTCCAGGAAGAGGTCTTCTCGCGCGAGCTGAACGACCACGACGTCACGGTGGCTCGTGCAAAGGCCACCCGGGAAGCAGCCTATAACAACGCGATCGCAATCGAGGCGCTCGTCATGGGGCAGCTAGAGGCCGCCAAGAAGGATCCCTCAAGCACGCACAAGGTAGCCAGCGCGATCCGAGCACTCTCGCTCGCAGCTGCGGCCGTCGAACGTCTTCATGCCGTCAAGAAGGCCGCTCTTGGCTTGGATCGCGACAACGTGCTCGAGGAAGAGCTGCCGACGCTGGTCATTCAAGACCTGACAGCAGAGGACCTCGCGGAGCTCCAGGCGCGAGACGAGCAAGACGAATACGACGAGAACGACCTTCTGCCCTTCTCAGAGCCCACGCCGCACGACAGCGCCGGCAGCTACCACGATGATGAGGTAGTCGTGGAGGATGGGACAGAGGAGATCCCCGGCGGACAGCCTCCGGTGCTCGATCACGATGGTTATCGAGTGGTGGGGCGACCTCGTTGAGAATGCGTCGAGATTGCACGCTCTGAGAGCACCTAGCGCAATGCTGTTCTGGACGGCGTGATCACCGCAACGGAGCGCGTCGTATGTCCACGGTCAGGAAATCGAAGCGCAATTCGGCCCACCCTGAGTCCTGTGTGTCAGCGCACAATGTAAGCCTGGATAACTCGCGGACGGGTTGGACTAACGATCTCCGGCTTGATAAGTTGCAGAGAGCGCCATCTCTCCCCAGCCACTGCACTCAACTGTGACTTCGGATCTTCTCGCTTGGGCCGCATCTCGACCGAGATGGCAGCAACTGGCATTGCTGAGGATTTGTGAACAAGGTCGGCTGACCGATGATGATCTCGACGACCTGCAAGCATTGGTGGAAGCAGCACACGGGTTCGCTGAAAAGCAACCGGAACCTCTCGCGCCAGTCGACCTACAGGGAGTCGTGAGCAGATCCGCGACTGCCCCGCGGACCGTGCTGGGGTCCCTCGGACCTGTCGCAAACATCGATCGACTTGCGCACGATCAAAAGCCAATCCGCTTCGCGGCTTCCGGCATTACATTGGTCTTCGGCGCAAATGGGTCGGGGAAAAGCGGCTACTGTCGCGTCGCCAAGGCGCTCTGTCGCTGCCTTCACCAAGGACGCCTCAACGGAAATGCGTATGCGGATGCCCCACCGGGCAGCGCTCAAGTTGAAGTCAAGTTCATCGTTGGTGATGGCCCTCTGCGCTCGGTGACATGGCAGTCGGGAGATCCTGCTCCGGCAGAGTTAAGTAGGATCTCCGTCTTCGACGGGCACGCAGCCAGGCTCTATGTAGACGAAGAGCGCCGGGTTGAGTTCTTGCCGCACGACCTCGATCTGCTGACGAAGTTCGCTGCGGCTATAACAGCCCTGCTCAATCGGTTTAGGAACGCCGAAGCGGCCCTCACCAAGGAGGTCAAGCCACCCCTCCCGTCCGGTTTTACGCCTGGAACCTCCGTCTCCAACCTGCTGACACGTCTTCGACCCGGCGGGGAGGATCTGCCCTCTCCGGCCGAGGTCGAGCAGCTCGCTACCTGGTCAGACGGGCTCGAGGCCCAGCTTCAAAGAGCTGAGGACGAGGTTCGACAAGACCCCGCTTCCCTGGTCACAGAGGTCTCCCTGACGCGCGAGCGCTTGACGGCGCTTGCGAAACACATGGAGGAGGTCAGCGCCGTCTTAGGAGAAGACGGCTGCAAGCACCTAAAGGAACTCTACGATCGCGCGCAATCAGCCAAGGAGCTCGCGTCCAAAACAGCCGCCGCCCTTTTTGCCCAAGAGCCCATCCCGTCGCTCGGCAGCGAAGCATGGCGGCGAATGTTGATTTACGCCCGCGACTTCGCGGTCGAGGCATTTCCGGATGGTCCTGACCCGAAGCTGACAAGGAGCGGGAAGTGCGTTCTTTGTCACCAAGATCTCGACAGCGAAGCTGGCGAGCGCCTCCAACGTTTCGACCGCTATCTCGAAGACAGGGCAGCACAAGACGCCGAGGAAGCTAAAGCGTTGTTCGTCGAGGCGGCACGCAAGGTCAGGGACCTCAAACTGAGGCCCGCTGCGGAAGTCGAGAGCTTGATCAAGGCGCTAAACGGGCTTGGCCCCGAGTGCGCCAGTCTCGCGACAGCGGTCTCTGCGTTTTTCGATGCCGCTCCAGGACGGCATGCGACTCTCGGGGAAATAATCCAAAGCAAGGCCTACGGTCACTTGGCGGCCCTGGAGTCGTTCCCGCCGGCACCGGACGCCAGTGGCGTGCTGAATGCGCTGGCGACGAGGGGGGCGGATCTGGAGCGGGAAGCTCGCACGGGAGACTCGACGGCCCGCATTGCGGCTCATGCAGAGCTCAGCGACAGAAAAAAACTCTCGACCGAGGTCTCCCTAATCATCGCTCGACTGAAAGCGCTTTGGCGCCTCCGACAGGTGGTCGCCTGTCGAGACGCGTGCAATACCACTCAGATTACGAACTTCGTCAATGCTCTACGAGAAAGGACGCTGACGGAGTCGTTGCGAAGCAATCTGGAAGACGAGATCGAGGCTCTCGACCTCGATCACCTCCCAATACGACTTCGGGAGCGTGGCGATCACGGCGCGAGCAAAGTTCAGATCAATCTCGAAACCAAGGTCCGGATCCCGGCCCGAGACGTCTTGAGCGAGGGCGAGCAGAGGGCGCTCGCGTTAGCAGGGTTCCTTGCAGAGCTTAAGGAGATCGGGAGTGCACACGGGATAATCGTCGACGATCCCGTCTCCTCGTTAGACCATGCCCGGACTGAGACAGTCGCGCGGAGACTCGTTCAGGAGGGGTTTCAAAGGCAAGTTATCATATTCACCCACAGCTTGATTTTCCATCATGCCGTCATAGCTTCGGCGAAAGAACAGGCTGTTCCAGTCCATCGTGAGTATATATCGCGCAACGCGAATGGTCAGTTTGGTATCATCGAGGACACCACCGCGCCGTGGCCTCTCGCTAAGGTCTCCAAACGCCTGCATCTTATCGAAGGCGAGCTCAGGCTGCTGAAGAAGGACTACGATCATTTTGAAGAACGGTGCAGGCCGGCTGTCCGGCACATCTACACGCTCCTTCGGGAAACTTGGGAGCGCCTCGTTGAGGAGGTCCTTTTTGCCGATGTGATCGGGAGGTTTCGTCCTGACGTTGCGACCATGAAACTCAGAGCGGTGGAGGTGGGAGAGGACGACCGGAAGGCTGTCTATCAGGGTATGAGTCGCTGCTCGCGCTACTCCGGGCATGACCAGGCGTCAGGTGCTTCTCCGGATCTGCCGCCCATCGAAGAGATCGAGCAAGATCTCGGGTTCCTCACGGATTTTTACCAAAGCAGAGATCGACGTCGAAGCGAGCTGGAGAAGGCCGGCAAAAGTGCGGAGAAAGATCCACCGTCGCCGCAACTCCTGTGCTAAGGGACGCGATGAACTTGGCTGTTCGGCGACGCGGCCAGGGGTCTTGATTTAAGCCGACGTAGATTTGCAGCTCGCGTAGTAATCGGATGCCATTACAGGCGGAGATCAATCCTTGGAGAAACCCCTTCGACAATGGACGCGCGACGACTTAGACGAACTTTGCAGGACGAAAACGCCTGAGAGTCTTTATCTTGAGTTCAAGAAGACGATCCCTCTCAGCAAGGAGGAAGAGATCCGCCAGAGGAAGGCGGGCATAACGAACCCGATCGACCCAAAACTGGCTCAAGGATCGTTCGCAGATCACGGTCGCAACGAATTGCTCGAAGAAGTAGTCGCCTTTGCGAATGCCCAGGGCGGGAAGCTTCTCGTCGGGGTTGATGAAACCAAGGATGCGCCACCTAGAGCTGCTACGATTGAACCGCTGCAAGAGCTGGCCAAGCTCGAGCGAAAGTTAATCGACTCAATTGTTGATTGCGTCGAGCCGCCCCTGCCCAGCTTCCAAGTTAGGGGCATTCCGGTTCAAGGGGAGACCGCCGGGGTCCTGTGCGTCGAAGTAGCTCCTTCTCCTGTCGCGCCTCATCGGGTGAAGACGACGAGACACGCTACCATCCGCCGAAACGATCGCTGCGACCGGATGACCATGCCGGAGATACACCGAATGGTTGCGATGAAGAGTGGTCAGGCGGACGCAATCGCACAAACATTCGCCCAATCAAGTCATAAGACCCGCGAGCGTCTATTCGATCTGATCGATAATCTGCCTGGCACTGTCATCGGCGAGCCGCTGGAACGACGGGTAAGGGCCCGGCTGAAAGCTTCTAAACTTTCTGCGTTGAGCATGCGTGTGACCGCTATACCGCTGAGCTCGCTTAACCTCCAACGGCTCGACAACCTTGATGGCCTCGTGCCATCGGGTGGAGTCTGTCTCGAAGAGAATGGCCAGCTCACGAGAGTGTGTCAGAGCAGCCTTTTTGGGCCGTCCAATGATGGCACTCCAATCTACGGTGGCGTGGTGCACGAGGCATCGCACTCTGACCTGGTTCTCAGCTTTCGAGCCATGCGGGATGGAACGGTAGAAGCAGTCCTGTTCACTTGGGAGCGAACTGGCCAGCTCTGCGCCTTCGGGAGCTGGATGATGGACGCAGTAGGAAGAGTGCTCGGCGTTTACAACAAGCTCCGCAACAGGGCGGGAATGGGATCTATGCCGGCCGAGGTAGACGTAGAGATACTCTCCCTGAACGGAGTCAAGCCCACCCCAGTAGGGGAGAGCCGCCCTGTAACAGGGTCGAAGGAGCTGCCTGAAAGCGCTCGCCTGGGTCCACACTCAGTGGCGACAATGGCTGACTTCGAAAGCCTTCTGAACCAACTGGCCGAGGATCTCCTTAACGCAGGAGGGCGGCGGGCGGATGGCGCGCGCCCGCTCCGCTTCGACCCTTCCTGACACGGCGCAGCCAAGCGGCTGAGCCTCAGCCTCTGTCTCAGAGGGTATACCCGCCTAAGACAAGCGAACGAGACATACTTACTGTCTCAGGAGGGTTGACTTTGGACTTTTGAGACGTCATCTCTGGAGGCTCTTAGAGCCAAATGAGACAGAAATGGCCCGTATTGGATACGCCCGTGTCAGCACCACCGACCAGGATCTGACGATCCAGATTGCTGCGCTCCAGAGTGCAGGATGTTCGGTTGTCCGGTCGGAAAAAGGGTCTGGTTCAACCTTGAATGGCCGGCAAGAGCTAAAAACCGTCCTGGACTTCATTGGGCCGGGTGACACGCTCGTGGTCACGAGGATCGATCGGCTCGCACGCTCGATTGGGGACCTTCAAGACATCGTTCGGACCTTGAAAGCGAAAGGCGCCACGCTAACCGCGACGGAGCAGCCGATAGACACCGGAACTGCCGCGGGTAAGGCGTTCCTGGACATGCTTGGTGTGTTCGCCGAGTTCGAAACAAACCTGCGCCGAGAGCGCCAGCTCGAGGGTATCGCTCGAGCGAAATCTGCAGGCGTATATAAGGGTAGGCCGCGGTCACTGGATCCCGAGTCAATCAAGAAGCTGAGCGATGAGGGCTTGGGAGCTTCCGAAATCTCCCGAAGGCTTGGGATCGGAAGAGCGTCTGTCTACCGTCTCTTGAATAGCGGGGCGGTTCAAAGCGACGCCGTCCCCAGACGGTAACGAAGGGCCCCGAGGACGGGTTTCTCAGACCCGGGCTGCCCAGTTCTGGAACGCAGAGCGCTTCGAGACGGCCGAAGCCTACCCGTCGGGAATGCCCAAAAGGCGCCGCACGAGCCCTTCGATCTCAGATGAGATCTCGCGTTCTACCAAAGCGGCGCGGATCAGCTTTCGAGCTCGCTGAAAACGGACAGCCTCTGGCAGGACCACCGCGGCAGCGGCGAGCTCGGCTTTTTGTGCTGCTGACACGAGGTCCACATGAAGCTCTTTTGCTGGGTCAAACCTCGGGATCGGCAAGGAAAACACAACTTTGTCGAAATGCCGGGCGCCAAACAGCCCACGCGCCTGTAGGGCAGCCGTCTGGGCGCGAGCAGTCTCGCTATTCAAAATTGCGCACAGGTAGAGGGCTTCATCCTCGTTCGCAGTGGCAAACCAGTAAAGCATGTGGTCAACGACAACTCTCCGGTCTCTGAGGACCATCGCAGCAGGCTGTGAACCTGATTTGGCATACACTACCCGAAGAGCTGGAAGCGGGAATTGCGACTTCAGTTTTCCGTAATGATCAAGCTGTTCTACGAGGTCGATCTGACGTGGCCGATGCTGGTTCCAAAGAGCTTCGGCCTTCGTCATCCATTCATGCAAGCCTGTATAGCCCCTATTTGCCGCGCCATCGGCGGTCAGGACTTCGCCTTCAGGCGTGACCGGAATAACGGCCTCAAACGGCTGAAAGGCGCGATACGGAAGGATGCTCTCACCTAAGAAGGTCGAGAGAAGGAATTCAGCCTCTACCCGACTTTCGATGCTCGCGAGGGTCTTCCAAACGCCTTTGTCGTTTCCGGTTCGCCTGCTTGTCACCGTTGGGGATGAGGCATCGCTCCCCAGCCGGCCAGTCGCTTTGCGTTCCACAAAGCACAGCATGCGCGGGTATAGGGTTGCCCCGTTTCGGAAAGCCGCTCGATAGCTGGACCCGCCTCTCTGCTGTGCCTCGCTGGGGCGCGGAGCGCCCTCGCGTGCCGTGAGCTTACGATCAGCGACCGTTTCAGGCGCATCCCGGAACGGAAGTGTTCCCGAGAAGGCCGTCACAACAGGCGGCACTGGGGAGGACACTGCCCTTCGTCGTCCGAATAAGACACAGGAAGGCACTGGAAAGAGCGGCTGAACGCTGTCATCCATCGTCCAGGCTTCGTCATAAGCGAGGCGCGCTGACGAGAACGACCCTGACCGAAGGCGCTCAAATTGACCCCGCGTGAGCACGGCGAGCGGAAGCACGAAAGCCAGCCTTCCGGCCGCGCGGAGGTATAGCGCTACTGCTCTGACCGTGAAGAGCGCGCATAGATCGTTCTGCGTGGCGAGTTTTCCACCTACATAGACCCGATCGCTCTGAGCTAGCTCTTTGAAGCGCTTCTGCAGATCGGGACTCATGTGCCTGTAAGCCACCCATGGAGGGTTGCCGACGAGCACTTGGGCCCATCCTCCCCCGGCTGCGAACGCCAGCGGACGAGACAGATTTCGAGCTACATAGGCCCAAACTGTATCTCGGCCCTCGCGACGAAGTTGATCGAAGGTGTCGAATGTTGTGCCAAGATCCGCGACTGCCTCCTTCTCCTCTTTTGTGAGATCCCGCTTGAAGTGTTGCTCAACTATCCGAGTTGAGCCCGCCTCGAACTGACGACGACTTAGACCGGCCTCACTGCCCGCGCGCATAGCCTCAACGGTTTTGTCAAAGAGCCCTGGATCGCGGCAGAACGTGTCAGGAAAATCGAGCTTTGTTGCGCCGCTACCGTCAGCGCGCGGCGGCACGCGGACCGTCAGCTCACGCAGACCCATGACGTCGCTAATCGAGAGCTGCATGGCGTCGCCAAGATAGACCGGGATTGAGAGCGCGCCGGCACGGGACGGAAGGACGGGTGCGAGCGCGAGCAGGTAGGTGACCCTCGCGATAATCACTGCGACGGGGTGGATATCCATCCCAGCAACCTTGTCCGCCGCTTCACGCGCGCGGCCAGCCGCCGGGAGATCCGCGTCTTCAGCTTCGGAAAGGAAACGTCGGATCGCATGAAACAGAAACGTCCCAGATCCGCAGGCTGGGTCCAAGACACGCTGCTCGAGCGGACGCTCGACCGCCCGACGCACAACTTTGGATGCAAGCCAATCTGGCGTGTAGTATTCTCCTAAACCGTGGCGCTCGTCTCGATCTATCAAGGACTCGTAGAGCACCTTCAGGACGTCTGTTTGGACCTCTCCCAAGCGAAATCGGCGGACGTGTGCCATAATGCGGCGGACAAGGTCCTCGCCCTGGGGGTCGGCCACGACCCAATCGAAGAAATCGCTCTCAACCGCTCCCGATATGCCCACGTCTTCGAAAGCTCGGCCGGAAAGCAGTCGCTTCGGATCGTCTTCGCGGAGCTCTAGAACGGCAACGGCGATTGCCTTAGCGACTACTACTAGGAAGGTGTGCTGGAACCAGAGAGCGTCAGTTTCGACATCCTTGCCGTAGACGAGCTTGAGGAGTTGCGCCCAGAGCTGGCGTTTTAGCGCCACAGCGGGTTCGTCCTTGAGCCTCTCCCAAAGGGCCATAAGCGCAGAGGACGCGCGCCGATAGGCTACGGAGTCTTGACCCAGTTCGAGCCGGATGGTGAGCGGATCGGGAGCAAGCTCATTCTTGAGGGCCAATGCTCCGTCCAGCCAGCTTAGAAACAGCTCAGGCTTCTCTGGATCAAGCTGAGTTCGTTTCAGCGTGACGAGGACGCCGTTATCGAGCTCCAGCACAGCCCAGTTCAGCCCGTCGCTCGCCACCCCGACAAACCGCTGACCTTCCTCGCGCTCGCGATCGGCAAGGTAGGCCGGCATGCGCCTGGTCACATCTTCCCACTCTCGATCGAGGTCACTCTTAGCTTCGAGCACCGTCCGACCAATCAGCGCATCGAGGCGGCCCCTGATTTCAGGGACTCGCCGTTCGAAGTCCAACGCGTGGCGCTCCACATCGAACTCTTCGACGAGGAGTTCTCGGAAGCCAGCCTTGACCTCGTCGTGACCCGGCTTCCTCGCCAAGTCTCGTAGGACGTCCAGAGTGCGATCGCTCAGAGGCATGAAAGTCCGTTGCTCGCGCCTACCCTTGCGCTGGCTGCTTCTACCCGAAGTTGGCTCCAGTGAACGCCGCCTGCGTCGCGATCCACACCTCAACTGTCGGGATCTCGCGCGGTCGAGCACGCATCAGGAACTCGACCCGTTCGCCGCTTGTCACAGTCCGAGACTTCGGACGCGTCTGGGCTCCGTATCCCATCACGGGCGCGGCCGCAGCCGAGTTTGCGGGCGCACGCGCGCACAGCTCACTTCGGGCCCACTCCATTGTAGAATGTCCGAAACCGGACAAAGCGGATTGCCGGAGGAGCACTCCCTCGCTCGATCGCTATAGCGTCAAAGTCAGGCTTCGACCTGACGTAGGGAAGCCAACATGATTACGGAAGAAACCGAGCACGCGGATCGCGTGATTGCCTTAGAGCGGTCAGCTATGCGCCAGTCGCTTGCGCCGCTGAGCTTGGACCAGAAGGCAATTGACGCACTCTGGACCGTCGGGATCAAGGAACGCGAGCAGTTGCTGTTCCGCGCACCCGAAGAGCTGGTCAAGTCCGCTGGCTTAAGCCGCACCGCAGCGGCGAATATCAAGCGTTATCAGGAGCAGTTCCGGCCGGTTTGGGTCGGACAGACAGTCGCGACGATCTGGGAGGCGACTTGGGCTGCGATCAATTCAGGCTATACGGCCGGCTTCGAGCAGTGCGCTGCGGTCCATCATGCTGCACGTGCTGCCCAGACTGCGCCTGAGATCGAAGCCTCCGGCGTGGACGACGATCTGAACGAAGTCGACCGTCTCGCCGCGTGAGAGACAAAAAGGGCGCTCGGCCTCGGCCCGGCGCCCTTTCTCGTCACGGCGCTCGCACTTGGCGGGCCGCTACACCACAGCTGAGCAGCTGCCGCGACGAGCCGGATGAAGTCCGCCTGCTCGCCAAGCGCGGAGGAAACCTCCACGTCTGCCCAGCCAAGGTGTTCCAGAGCTTGCATACCGACGAGCCACTATGAAGCACCAAGGCGAAGTCCTAGAAGAAGGCGCCCAGACCTTATCCCTTGCATTCTGTGTGCCCGACCGGAAATCCAGGGCGCAATCTGCGGATGTGCCCGGATCGAGGGTTGTGCAGGGCGGATGCGACTTCTTTCGTTTCGCCGTGAGCAATCCGGCTCGATCTCGCTATAACGCAGGCATGAAGGATCACTGCACCCGGATCGGCCCCACCGCGAGTCCTCCAATGCTGGGTCGGCCGCAACGCTAGGACCACAGGCGATGGCAACAGCCGCTTGTGGTCCGGCAGCAATGCGGGAATTCAGGAATGAGGACGGTGAAGTCGAGCGAGAGCTCGGTCGAGCTAACGCTCGACGCGGTTGGGCCAGACACGCCGTTACGCTTGAGCGTGGCGGCACGTCTGGCCTACCCTGACGGTTCGATGACCGTCAGCGGTCTTCGCAATGAGGCTGCTCGGGGCCGTCTTATGATCGAGCGGACCGCGGGCAAGCATTATACGACCCTCGCCGCAATAGAGAGGATGAGAGAGCTTTGCCGCGTCGAGCAAAAGGTCCCAGGCTATACGCGCAACCAGAGCGGCGCGACCGATCGACCGGAACCATCATCGAGCAAGCCGTCTGGGTCGTCCGAGATGGGCGCGTTAAGCGCAGCACGGGCCTCAGCGTCGAAGATGATCGACGACCTCCTGCGGCAGCCGAGCAAGCCCTCCAAGAATACCTCGCCACGAAGCACCAGGCGCCCCGAGACGGCCACCGTCCTATAGCTGCCATCCCGGTAGCAGACGTGATCAGCATCTATGTGGCGGATACAAAGGACAGGCAGCCCCGTCCGAAGGAATTTGCCTCGCGCGCCAAGCGCCTGCTTGAGTTCTGGGGTGATATGACCCTCGCTCAGGTGACGGGGCAGACCTGCCGCGAGTATGTCGAGAAGGGCGGCACACGTCGCCAGCTTGAGGATCTGCGTGCCGCCATAGGCCACCATCTCGCAGAGGGCTTGCACCGCGAGATCGTCAAGGTGGTCCTGCCGGAGAAGGGCATTCCGCGTCAGAGATGGCTCACGCGCTCCGAGGCGGCGCGCCTCGTCTGGTCCGCGTGGCGCTACCGCGAAATTCAGAAAGGCAAGGCGACTGACCGGTATTCGCGGCGGCACGTCGCCCGCTTTATCCTCGTGGGGCTCTATACCGGAACGAGGGCGGGCGCGATCTGTTCAGCCGCGTTCAAGCCGACTGACGGGTGCGGATGGATCGACCTCGAAACCGGGGTGTTCTATCGCCGGCCGGAAGGCGAGCGAGAGACAAATAAACGCAAGGCTCCTGTGCGCCTGCCGTCACGGCTGCTCGACCACCTCCGGCGCTGGAAGGCGAAGCGGGCGTGCTTCAATCATCCGGTCGAATGGATCGGCGAACCCGTCAGGGACGTGGACAAGGCTTTCCGTAATTCCGTCAAGGCCGCCGGGCTACCGCCTGATGTGACGCCGCACGTCCTGAAGCATACGGCCATCACGTGGGCCATGCAGGAGGGCATGTCGAAGGAGGACGCCGCGAAATTCTTTTCGACCACCGTCGAGACGATCGAGCGCCACTACTGGCATCACCATCCCGATTTCCAGAAGGAGGCGGCGGAGCGCATGAACCGGCGTTCCCGACAGAAACCCGACAGGAATGAGAGAAACAAACGCGAACAGAACGGAACCGAACGTGACAACGTCCTCGTTCTTAAGAGGGCAAGCTAATGTGCCCCCCCGTTCGGGACGTGGGGGTCGCAGGTTCAAATCCTGCCACTCCGACCAGCAGCCTCCGAGGCGGATCGGCCGGGCCTCGTTTCACCGCAGCACGAAGTACGGCAACGGAGCGGTGCTGCCCTCCGCCGCGATCTCCTCTCCCGCGATCTCATGCGTTCGGAGAGCGGGCTCCTGGGTGGGCGCCGGCGTCGGCCCGGGATGGGACTTTTACCACCGCCTCGCCCTCGAGCACGACCTCGCCCGCGACCGCGCAGGTGCAGGACAGCCGGGCGCGGTGCTTTTCCGGGACGAGTTCGACCACCTCGACGGTGACGTCGACCGTGTCGCCGATGCGGACGGGCGCGCGGAAGCGGAGGTTCTGCGACATGTAGATCGCGCCCGGCCCGGGGAGCCGCGTGCCCAGCACGGCCGAGATGAGGCCCGCCGTATAGAGACCGTGCGCGATCCGCGTGCCGAACGGCGTCCTGGCGGCGAAGTGCTCCGACAGGTGGATCGGGTTCCGGTCCCCGGTGATCTCGGCGAAGCCGACCACGTCCTGCGACGAGATCGTCTTCGACAGCCCGTCCTTCATGCCGACGGACAGGTCCTCGAAATGGAGCGTCCTCAGTTCGAGCATGCCGTCATCTCCTCAGGCTGGCGCGATCGAGAGATCGTCCACGCCCTGTTCTGCCGCGGCGCGGCGTTCGGCCTCGATGGCGCGGCGGAAGGCCGGGCGGCTCTCGAGACGCTCTCGATAGGCCCGAATGTCCGGGGAGAAGCGCGGCGACAGGCCGCTCTCGTCGCCGAGCATCAGGGCATAACCGACGGAGATGTCGGCCATCGTGAAGCGGCCGGCGGCAAGCCAGGTCTGGTTCGAGACCCGCTCGTTGACAGCCCGGAGGCGGGCGGAGAACCAGCGGCCGTAATCCTCCGCCGCCTGCGGCAGGCGGCGCTCGGGCGGCTCCATGCGCGAATATCGGAGCACGATCGCCTGCGGGAAGGTCAGGGTCGCCTCGCCGAAATGCAGCCAGTTGAGATAGGCGCCGTAATCCGGCTCATCGGAACTAATGGCCAGTCCGGATGGGCCATGCCGGGTCGCCAGATAGTGGCAGATCGCTGCCGATTCCGTCATCCGGGTCTCGCCGTCGACGAGCAGCGGGATCGTCCCGAGCGGATTGACCTCGAGGTATTCGGGTGCGCGCGCCCGGGGTGGGAACGGCATGACCCTGAGATCGTATTCCAGCCCGAGTTCCTCGAGCGCCCAGAGCGGGCGAAAGGAGCGGGCGCCGACGCAATGATGAAGCGTGATCACATCCGACCTCTTGAGCCTTCCCCATCCGCGCCCGTGCCCCTATATCGATGGGGCGGGGCTGCGGGGCACGTCAGGAGTACACATTCCCCGGGGCCTTATCGATCTCCTAGGGCGCTGTCCCTGGCCTCGTCCGTGGACTTGGCCAACACGGTGCCCACCTACGTTGTAGGTTCCCGGGATCGATCTCCAACGGCTCTCGTGGCTCCGCACTTTCCATCATGACCGATCTCTCGCCGGCCGGGCGGAAACAGGCGCTCCGGGCCGAAGCCTTTGCCCGCCGCGAGGCGCTCGATCGCGATTGGCGGCGCTCCGCCGCCGACTTGATCGCACAGCATGCGTTGGCTGCGCCCGAACTCGAGGATGTGCATCCGGTCGGGGGTTACTGGCCGATCCGCAGCGAGGCCGATCCGCGGCCGCTCATGGAGGCGCTCATCGCCCGTGGCCAGACCATCGCGCTCTCCCAGATCCGCCACCCGCACCTCTCCTGGCGGGAATGGCGCCCCGGTGACGTGCTCGTCCATGGCGGCTTCGGGGTGAGCGAGCCCGGGCCCGACGCGCCGGAGGTTTTTCCGAAGGCCCTGCTCGTCCCGCTCGCAGCCTTCGACAGGCGTGGCGGGCGGCTCGGCTATGGCAAGGGTCATTTCGACCGCTCGATCGCGGATCTGTCGTCCCATCATCCGGTGATCGCCATAGGGCTTGCCTATGCGGTCCAGGAGATCGAGGAAGTGCCGCGGGAGCCGCATGACCGGCTCCTCGACCTGATCGTCACGGAGGCCGGGATCATCCGGCCGCAATAGGCCTCCCATGCGTCTCCTCTTCCTGGGTGATATCGTCGGGCGTCCCGGCCGCAAGGCGGTGCTCGATCGCCTCCCCGGCCTGCGGGAGCGCTGGGCGCTCGATTGCGTCGTCATCAACGGCGAGAACTCGGCCGGCGGGTTCGGCATCACCGAGCAGATCTGCGACGAACTCCTGGAGGCCGGCGCCGACGCCGTCACACTCGGCAACCATTCCTGGGACCAGCGCGAGGCGCTCGTGTTCATCGAGCGGCAGCCGAAGCTTCTTCGCCCGGCCAATTACCCGCCCGGCACACCGGGCCGCGGCGCGACACTCGTCGATACGCGATCGGGCGCGCGCGTGCTGGTCGTGAACGTGATGGGCCGCCTCTTCATGGACCCGCTCGATGATCCATTCGCGGCAGCCGAGCGCGAGATCGCGCAATGCCCGCTCGGCCAGGTGGCGGACGCAATCATCGTGGACATGCACGCGGAAGCGACGAGCGAGAAGCAGGCGATCGGCTATTATCTCGATGGGCGCGTCTCGATGGTGGTCGGCACGCACACGCATGTGCCGACGGCTGACCATCGCGTGCTGCCGGGCGGGACGGCCTACATGTCGGACGCAGGCATGTGCGGCGACTACGAATCCATTCTCGGGCTGGCCAAGGACGAGCCGGTGCGCCGCTTCGTCGAGAAGACGCCGGGCACGCGGGCCGAGGTTGCGACCGGGGAGGGCACCCTGTCCGGCTTGGCGGTCGAGACCGACGACCGCACCGGCCTTGCCGTGAAGATCGCGGCGATCCGGATCGGGCCGAACCTCGAGGAGAGCCGGCCGGGGTTCTGGGAGTAGGTGCTTGCAAGCGCGCAACCGGCCGGTTGCGGCGAGGCCCCTTCACGGTCGTTACCGGACGGGCGACATCCCGCCGAAATCCATCCGTCACGAGCGGCGATCATGCTTCAATTCGGCCTCGATACCTTCGGCGATGTCACGGCGGATGGTGAGGGGCGCCCCCTTCCTGCCGCGCAGGTCATCCGCGATGTCGTGGAGGAGGGCGTCCTCGCCGACCGGCTCGGCATCGACTTCTTCGGGGTCGGCGAGCATCACCGCGCAGACTTCGCGGTGTCCTCGCCGGAGACCGTCCTGGCCGCCATCGCCGCACGGACGGAGCGGATCCGGCTCGGCTCCGCCGTCACCGTCCTCAGCTCCGACGACCCGGTGCGCGTTTTCCAGCGCTTCTCCACGCTGGACGCTCTCGCGAACGGTCGTGCCGAGGTGATCCTCGGTCGTGGCTCGTTCACGGAGTCCTTTCCGCTCTTCGGCTACCCGCTGGATGCCTACGAGACGCTGTTCTCCGAAAAGCTCGACCTGTTCGCGGCGCTGCTGGAGAACGGGCCTGTCACCTGGCAAGGGACGGTTCGGCCACCCCTGAAGGGGCAACGCGTGTTCCCGGAAATGGAGGGTCGGCGCCTCACCACCTGGATCGGCGTCGGGGGCTCGCCGGAATCGGTGGTCCGCGCCGCCCGGTACGACCTGCCGCTGATGCTCGCCGTCATCGGCGGAGAGCCCGCGCGCTTCCGCCCTTATGTCGATCTGTACCATCGGGCCTATGCCAGCATCGGACGGGCCGCCAAGCCGATCGGCGTCCATTCGCCCGGTTACGTGGCAGAGACGGACGCGCTCGCTCGCGAGGAATTCTTCCCCGACTACAAGAGCATGCGCGACCGCATCGGTGCGGAGCGCGGCTGGCCGCCGATGAGCCGGGCCGAGTTCGACCGCGAGATCGAGCACGGGTCCCTCTATGTCGGCTCTCCCGAGACGGTCGCGGCCAAGATCGCCCGCACCGTCCGGGCGCTCGGCATCTCGCGGTTCCAGCTCAAGTACAGTGCCGGGCCGCTATCCCACGCACGCCTCATGAGGTGCATCGAGCTCTATGCCTCGGAGGTGGTGCCGCGGGTCAGGGCGGCTCTTGGGGAGGGCGGCCCGGCGACCACGGCCTGACCACCACCGGGCCCGTTTGGGGTGACGAATTCTTAAGCGAATGCACGGCTTTTGAAGCTTCGATGTCGCGAGAGCACAGCTCGCGGCCCAGCCATTGCCGCCGGTGCGTGTCTGCCGGCGGTGCGTATGGAGTATCGGCTTGGCGAAGCATCCGCGTATTCCCGCCGTCCTGGCGCTTACGCTGACGGCGCTCACGCTCGGCGCCTGCGGTCACAATCCGGGCGGGTTCGGGCCCACGGCACAGCTCAGCGAGAAGGAGTGCATGGCGCGGGTCATGTATTTCGAATCCAATCGCTCCAGCGACGACGGGATGCTGGCGGTTGGCACCGTCGTGATGAACCGGCTGCAATCGCCCAGGTATCCAAAGACGGTGTGCGGCGTGGTCGGGCAGCAGAACCAGTTCGCCGAGGGGGCGCTGAGCAAGCACGTCAACAAGCGCCACTCCTCTTGGGCGCGCGCGGAGCGGGCCGCGGATGCCGTGCTTTCCGGCCAGCGGCATGCGGGCGTCGGGGCGGCCATGTTCTTCCACACAGCCGGCTACAGCTTCCCCTACCGCAACATGAAGTACGTGACGCTCGCCGGGGGCAACATCTTCTACGACAAGCGCTACCCGGCGCCCGGCGCACCTTCCTGGCCCTCCGCGAACAGCTTCGCCCGGAACTTCGGCAAGCCGGGAGAGTCCTTGGCGCCCGTCATGGTGGCGGACGCGGCGCCCATCCGGGCGACACGGCCCGAGCCGCTCATGGTCGCCACGAGGGCGCCGGCTTCCGCCGCCGCGAAGCCCGAGCCGACCGTCCTTGCCGCGAAACCCTCGGCGAGGCCGGTGCAACCGGTGGCGCTCGCGTCGGCAGCGCCGGGCAAGCGCCCCACGTTCGATCCGGCGCAGATCGCCTCGGTGTTGGCGAAGCCGGCTCCAGGCAAGGCGAAGCCGGCTCAGGTCGCCGCGCAGCAGCCGCCGACGAAGTCCAGGCCGATTGTGCTGGCGATGGCGGAGAGCAAGTCCCGCTCCGGCGGGATCAGCATCGCGGACCTGATCGAGCGCGATACAAGGAGGCGCTAGCGCGTCGCGGCCGTGATGCCGCCATCCACGATGAGCTCGGTGGCCGTGACGTAGCGGGCCTCGTCGGACGCCAGGAACAATGTGGCGTTGGCGACGTCCCAAGCGTCGCCCATGCGGCCGATCGGGACCTGGTTGTTGCGCCTGCTGACGAAGCCGTCGTAGTCGCCGCCCGCATATTTCTCCGCGAGCCGCTCCACGAGCGGCGTGTGCATCAGGCCGGGCACCACGCAGTTCAGGCGCACGCCCGTGGAGGCATGGATGATGGCGGTCGTCCGGGTGAACTGGATCAGTGCCGCCTTCGCGGCGGAGTAGCCGACCTGCGGCTTGCCGATGTAGCGGAGTGCCGCGACGGACGAGACGTTCACGATCGAGCCGCCCCCCTGCCGCTCCATGATGGGGATCGCGTGCTTGCAGGTCAGGAAGGCCGTCGTGACGTTGAGCTGGAACTGCGCCTCCCAGGTCTCGATCGCCATCTCCACCGGGCCACCCGGTTCGGACTGGCCCACATTGTTGACCAGGATGTCGATACGGCCGTACCGCTCGGCCGTCTCCGAGATGAAGGCTTCGACGTCCTCGGGCGAGGTCGCGTCGGATACCACCACCTCGCAGGCGTTCCCCTCCTCTACGATGAGACGGCGGGTCTCATCCGCGGCGCCGGCGTTCCGGTCGGTGCCAACCACGCGTGCGCCCTGGCGGGCGAGCAGCGTCGCGATGGCCTTGCCGTTGCCCCAGCCAGGCCCGCTCGATCCGCAGCCCGTTACGACCGCGACCTTTCCGTCCAACCTCAGCATGCGCGATCCTCCCGAGCCCGAGCCATCCCGCTCTCTGCCGCCCGGATGACAAACGGCGCAACCTCTCCTAAGTCCCGGTCAGCTTTTCCCCAGGTGCATGCGGGGCTCCCCGGCGCCTGACGACATACAGGTGAGGCATGGCCGGGCATTCCCAGTTCAAGAACATCATGCACCGGAAGGGGCGCCAGGATGCGCAGCGCTCCAAGCTGTTCTCCAAGCTGGCGCGCGAGATAACCGTCGCGGCCAAGATGGGCACGCCCGACCCGGCCATGAATCCCCGGCTGCGTGCTGCCATCCTGGCGGCCCGGGCCGAGAACATGCCCAAGGACAACATCCAGCGCGCGATCAGCAAGGCGTTGGGCGGCGATGCCGAGAACTATGAGGAGATCCGCTACGAGGGCTATGGCCCCGGCGGCGCTGCCGTGATCGTCGAGGCCATGACGGACAACCGCAACCGCACGGCATCGGACGTCCGGTCGGTGTTCACGAAGGCGGGCGGCAACCTCGCCGAGACCGGCGCCGTCGCCTTCATGTTCGACCGGGTCGGCGTGGTCGAGTTCGACGCCAAGGCAGCCGACGCCGACGCCATGCTCGAGGCCGCGATCGAGGCGGGTGCAGAGGACGTCGAATCCGACGAGAACGGCCATACCGTCTACTGTGACCAGGGCGCGCTCGGCGAGGTGACGAAAACCCTGGAGGCGCGCTTCGGCGAGCCACGCAAGTCGGCGCTCGTGTGGAAGCCGCAGAATGCGGTGGCCGTCGACGATGAGGCGGGCGAAAAGCTGGTGCGGCTCGTCGAGGCGCTTGAGGACCACGACGACGTGCAGAACGTCTACGGGAACTTCGAGCTCTCTGAAGCCCTCCTGGCCAAGATGAGCTGAGGCCTTGGCCGGCCCGCTGCCGCCTGCGCTCGAGGCGCTCGCAGCCTCGGGCCCGCATCCGGACCATCGCGACGAGCTGATGCTTTTCGGCCAGTTCGTCGGCAGCTGGGATCTGGACGTCACCTGGTATGAGGCTGGCGCGCCCGTGCGGCGCGAGAGGGGCGAATGGCATTTCGCCTGGATTTTGGAGGGGAGGGCGGTCCAGGACATCTGGATCGTGCCGCCCCGGATCGAGCGCACGGCCCGGAGCGACCTCTATGAATACGGCTCCTCCCTGCGCTTCTACGATCCTGCGCTTGGCGCCTGGCGCTCGACCTGGATCGGCCCGATGCGCGGGGCCGTGATCCCCTTCATCGCACGCGGGATCGGCGACGAGATCGTGCTCGAAGGGCAGGAGCCCGGGGACGACAGGCCGATGCGCTGGATCTTCTCCGGCATCGCGCCGGACCGGTTCCTGTGGCGCAAAACCGTATCCGGCGACGGCGGCAGCACCTGGACGACACAGCAGGATTTCGTCTGCCGCCGCTCCGCGTGATCCGGTAACGCGTCTCCGGTAGACGGAGAAGATGCGCGAGCCTCCGATTCGCATCCTCGGCCTCGACCCGGGCCTTCGCCGCACCGGCTGGGGCGTCGTTGTCGTCGAAGGCACCCGGCTGACCTATGTGGCCTCGGGCCTCGTCACCTCCTCGGAGGAGCTGTCGCTCGCCGAGCGGCTGCGTGAGCTGCACGATGGCCTCGCCGCGACGGTCCGCTTCCAGGCCCCTGACGAGGTCGCGGTCGAGGAAACCTTCGTCAACACCAACGCTCAGTCGACCCTGAAGCTCGGCCATGCCCGGGCGGTGTCTCTCCTCGTTCCGGCCCTCGCCGGTCTTCCGGTCGCGGAATACGCCGCCAACCTCGTGAAGAAGACGGTGGTCGGGACCGGTCACGCCGACAAGCGGCAGATCCAGGCCATGGTGAAGGTGCTGCTGCCGAAGGCCAATCCAGCCTCGGCCGATGCGGCCGACGCGCTGGCGATCGCCGTCACGCACGCGCATCACCGCAGGGCGAAGGCGCTGGTCAGGATGGCGTCATGATCGGCAAGCTGAAAGGCGTGGTGGACAGCTACGGCGAGGACCACGCCATCATCGACGTGCAGGGCGTCGGCTATGTCGTCCATTGCTCGTCCAGGACGCT
Source organism: Enterovirga sp. CN4-39 (assembly GCF_049446235.1). Classification (NCBI taxonomy): domain Bacteria; kingdom Pseudomonadati; phylum Pseudomonadota; class Alphaproteobacteria; order Hyphomicrobiales; family Methylobacteriaceae; genus Enterovirga; species Enterovirga sp. CN4-39. The sequence continues at coordinate 45,333 of NZ_JBMSEF010000020.1, forward strand.
GCGGCGGCTGCCCGGCATCGGCGAGGCGACGGTGCTCTCGATCGATACGCATGTCCGCGAGGACATGATCCGGCTCTACGGCTTCGAGTCAGATGCCGAGCGCGAATGGTTCCGGCTCCTGCAAACAGTCCAGGGCGTCGGCGCGAAGGTGGCGCTCGCCATTCTGTCCTCCCTCGATCCCGGGAGCCTCGCGACCGCGGTCGCGACGGGCGACAAGGCGGCGGTCGCGCGGTCGCCCGGGGTGGGGCCGAAGCTCGCCGCCCGCATCGTCGCCGAGCTGAAGGACAAGGCGCCGATCTTCGGAGCCGTCGATCCGGGTCTCGTGCGGCTCTCAGGTGCCGTGGAAGACAGGTCCGCACCGCCTGCCATCTCCGATGCGGTGTCTGCCCTCGTAAATCTCGGTTACGCCCAGGCGCAGGCCTCCGCCGCCGTGGCGGCCGCGCTCAAGAGCGCGGGCGAAGGTGCAGAGGCACCGATGCTGATCAGGCTGGGCCTGCGGGAACTCGCCGCCGCTCGCTGATTGCGACCGGGGAACCTGCCCCGGTCCTTCCGGTTGGCTCTCACCAGGAGGGAGCCATGATCAGATATCTTCTCGGCCTTGCCGCGCTCGTCGCTGCAGCGCCTGCGCTCGCGCAGAGCCCGAGCTCAGTTCCGCTGCGCGACAACACCCCAGACCGTGAATCGACCGTCAGCCGCCCCGATCCGCGCAGAACCTCTCCCGACACGACGCAGAGCGTTCGCGGGGATCCGAACGCTCGCAACCGCCGAGATGGTCGTGTCGCACCCCCGGCGGCGATCGACAGTGGCGTGCAGGTGATCGCGCCCGAGAAGCGCTAGCCGGACGTCACTGTTCGGCCCTGCGGGCGAAGCTGTGCTAGGTCCGGTCTGCGCCGCCTGAGGCGCCGAATCGAAACCGGGCAGCCTTGGCCGTTCCCTCCAAAAAGACCCTCGTGAGCCCGGAGCGCCGCGGCGACGATCCCGACGCATCGCTGCGCCCGCTGGCGCTCGCCGAGTTCATCGGCCAGCGCGCCGCGCGCAAGAACCTTCAGGTCTTCATCGATGCCGCCAAGGGCAGGGGAGAGGCCCTGGACCACGTGCTGTTCGTCGGCCCTCCAGGGCTCGGCAAGACGACGCTGGCCCAGATCGTGGCGCGGGAACTCGGGGTGAATTTCCGCTCGACCTCCGGCCCCGTGATTGCCAAGGCGGGCGACCTTGCGGCCCAGCTCACCAATCTCGACGAGCGCGACGTCCTGTTCATCGACGAGATCCACCGGCTCAATCCGGCCGTGGAGGAGATCCTGTATCCCGCCATGGAGGATTATCAGCTCGACCTCATGATCGGGGAGGGGCCGGCCGCCCGATCAGTGAAGATCGACCTGCCCAAATTCACGCTGGTCGGCGCAACCACCCGGGCCGGTCTCCTCACGACGCCTCTTCGGGACCGGTTCGGCATTCCGATCCGCCTCGAATTCTACGACACCGACGAGCTCGAGCTAATCGTGAGCCGCGGGGCGCGCGTGCTCGGCATCGGCATCGAGCCTGCCGGCGCGCGCGAGATCGCAGCCCGTTCGCGCGGCACCCCGCGCATCGCCGGGCGGCTGCTGCGCCGGGTCCGCGATTTCGCGCTGGTGGAGGGATCGGACCGGATCACGCGCGAGATCGCGGACAGCTCGCTCCGGCTGCTCGACGTCGATGCGGCGGGGCTCGACCAGATGGACCGCAAGTACCTGACGATGATCGCCGCGAACTACGGGGGCGGGCCGGTCGGCGTGGAGACGATCGCAGCGGCCCTCTCGGAGCCGCGCGACGCGATCGAGGAGATCATCGAGCCGTTTCTCATCCAGCGCGGTTTCGTCCAACGAACCCCGCGCGGGCGGCTCCTCACCGCCCATGCATTCCGTCACCTCGGCCTGCCTGAGCCAAATCGCGATCCGGCGGCACAGTTCGGCCTCTTTACGGAGGAGGATTAGGAACCGGCGGGGACGCCTGGGGCGTTCTAGCCGGCGATGTCCTCGCGGAGCTCTCCATGCGCCGTCTCTTCATGCTGGCCCTTCTTGCACTTCCGACCAGCGCGGGTGCGCAGAGCCTGTCGACCATCGAGTGCGCGACCTACCGGGCGGCGCTGACCGCCTCCGGCGAGAGTGTGAAGGCGCTGGCCCGAGGTGCTCGGGAGATCGATCTGAGCTCGCTGCGCGCCAAGGTCGACGAGGATACCAAGCGCGCCATCTCGCGGCTGGAGGATGCGAATGTGAACCTTCAGCCGGCGATGGAGGAATGGGCCGCGGCCGCGGCGGCCTTGTCCGAGCGCATCAAGGCTGCTTGTTCGGGCTGATGCACGATTCCTTCCGTCACCGCCTCTCCGTCCGCGTCTATTACGAGGACACTGACTTCTCGGGGGTCGTCTACCACGCGAACTACCTGCGCTTTCTGGAACGCGGGCGAACGGAGCTCCTGCGGGAGGTCGGGGTCGACCAGTCCATCTTGCACGCCGAGCCGGGCGGCGTCATCTTCGTCGTGCGGCGGATGGCTATCGAATACGTCCGGCCCGCCCGCATGGATGATGTGCTGACCGTCGAGACCGAGACGGTTGAGATCCGCGGCGCCTCCCTCCGCATGGCTCAACGAATCCTCCGGGACGACACGGTCCTGCTCACGGCCGACGTGCATGTGGCCGTTCTTGCGGGAGGCAAGCCCGCGCGCCTGCCGGACGATCTAAGGCGCCTCCTGGAGGCCGCGGGCGCATGAAGCGAGTCTTGATCAAGGTCGCTGCGGCCATCGCGCTGCTTGCCTTCGCTCGGCCGCACCCCGCCACCAGCGCGGCCGAGCCCGTCTGCCGCCGCCTGACCCATGAGGACCAGGGCTACACGGTTTGCACGGCGGACCTGCGTCGGCACGACATCCGGCTCTTCTGGAAAGCGAAGGACGGCGATCCCTATGGGGGTTTCCGGCGGCTGCTCCCTGAGGCCGGTCCGGGACTGCTCGCCGCGATGAATGCCGGCATGTACGATCCCGCACTGGCGCCGGTCGGCCTCTACGTCGAGAACGGGCGCCAGCTGAAGGCGGCCAGCACCGCCGGCGGCCAGGGCAACTTTCACCTGAAGCCGAACGGCATCTTCTTCATCGAGAAGGGAAAAGCAGCCGTTATGGAGACCGGCGCCTATCTCAAGCGCAGGCCCAAGGCGGAATTCGCGACGCAGTCCGGCCCGATGCTCGTCATCGGCGGGCGCCTGCATCCGAAGATCTCCGAGGACGGGCCGTCCAGGAAGCTCCGCAATGGCGTCGGCGTAAAGGATCCGAAGACGGTCCTGTTCGCGATCTCCGACGGACCTGTGAGCTTCGGGCAGTTTGCGCGTCTGTTCCGGGACGCGCTCGGATGTCGCGACGCGCTCTTCCTCGACGGTTCCGTATCGAGCCTCTACTCGCCCGATGTGAAGCGGCAGGACTGGCTTCTTCCGCTCGGACCATTGGTCGGCATCATGAACCGGGACGGAACGGCGAGGTAACGCACCCTTAACCCTGACAATGTGTTAAGTGGGATCTGCGAACCTTATGCAGGCGGGCGCTCTTACTTTCGACAGATTTCCGGCACACCGAGAGACGCTCTGCCCGAGATCTTTCGACGAACGGCGCGACCGCAGATCTTCGGTGCGCTGCTGATGAGGACTTGTCGAGAATGAACCCGGCTGACGCCCTCCCCGTCGCCCACGATCTATCGCTCTGGGGCCTCTTCATGAGCGCCTCCCCGGTCGTGAAGCTTGTCATGATCGGTCTTCTGGCCGCCTCCGTCTGGTGCTGGGCGATCATCATCGACAAGACGCTGCTCTTCCGCCGCACCCGGGCCGAGATGGACCGGTTCGAGGACGTGTTCTGGTCCGGCCAGTCGCTGGACGAACTGTACCGGGCGCTGAAGGACAAACCCGCGGCCGGCCTGCCGGCGATCTTCGTGGCGGCGATGCGCGAGTGGAAGCGGAGCTTCGAGGGGTCCGGCCGGCAGGTCGCCAGCCTCGCCCAGCGGATCGACAAGGTGCTCGACGTGACCATCCAGCGCGAGGTCGAGCGGCTCGATTCCAAGCTCGTCTTCCTCGCTTCGATCGGCTCGGCCGGCCCGTATATCGGCCTGTTCGGCACCGTCTGGGGCATCATGACGGCCTTCACGTCGATCGCGGCTTCCAAGAACACCAGCCTTGCCGTCGTGGCGCCCGGCATTGCCGAGGCGCTCTTCGCGACCGCGATCGGCCTCTTTGCTGCGATCCCGGCCGTTCTCGCCTACAACAAGCTGCAGGCGCAGGTCTCGAAGGCGCAGGGACGCCTCGAAGGCTTCGCGGACGAGTTCTCGGCGATCCTGTCCCGGCAGATCGACGAGCGCATGGCGCTTGCGGCCTGAGGTCGGCGGATGGGAGCCATGATCGGAGCCGCCGGCGGCGGTGGACGCAGGCGCCGGCGCGGTCGCCGGGCCGGCGTCATCAACGAGATCAACATGACGCCGTTCATCGACGTCATGTTGGTATTGCTCATCATCTTCATGGTCGCCGCGCCGCTGATGACGGTCGGCGTGCCGCTCGACCTGCCGCAGACCAAGGCGGCGCAACTGAACGTCGACCAGAAGCCCATCATGCTGTCCATCCGGCAGAGCGGGCAGGTCTTCCTCGCCGAGGCTGAACTGAAGGACAACGAGATCATCCCCCGACTTGGCCAGATCGCCAAGAACGGCCAGGAGGAGCGCGTCTTTGTGCGGGGCGACAAGAAGGTGGATTACGGCCGCGTAGCCGAGGTCATGGCCATCGTGACCTCTGGCGGGTTCAAGCGCGTCGCGCTCGTCACCGAGCCCGAGCAGCGCTGAGGGTGCGTCGCGTCCCGTGGGCCTGACCTTCAACCGATCCGAGCCGGGAGCCTGGATCTCCGGCGCTGCGCATGGCGCCCTCCTGCTCGCCGCCGTGTTCGGCCTCTCGTCCGGCAAGCTGCCGGACGCCGAGGAGGGCATCCCGGTCGAGGTGATGACGGAGAACCAGTTCTCCGAGATGACCAAGGGCGAGCGGCAGGCCGCAAAGCCTCTTCCTGATGCCAAGCCGCGCGCCGACCGCGTGGCCGAGACGCGCGTCGAGCGGGATCCTGGCGAGGCGAAGATGGACGCTCCGGCCCCGCCGAAACGGCCGGCCGAGGTGAAGCTCGCCGAGGAGGATACGGAGGCTGCGGCCTCCCCGGCTCCCCCGCCGCCGCCCCCCGCACAGCGTCTGGCCGAGGCGAAGCCCGAGCCGGCTGCCGCTCCAGCGCCGCCGAGCAGGCCCGAACCGCCGAAGCCGGATCCCAAGATCGAGGCGCAGAAGGCCGCCGAAGCCAAGGCTGCTGCCGAAGCGAAGGCCGTCGAGGCCCAAAAGCTCGCGGAGAGGCAGGAGGCCGAGGCGCTCGAAAAGGCGCGCGTCGAGGCCGCGAAGGCGAAGGCCGAGGCTGAGCGCCGGAAGCAGGTGGCCGAGGCGAAGGCGAAAGCCGAGGCGGACGCCAAGGCGAAGGTGGAAGCCGAGCACCGCAAGCAGGTGGCAGAAGCCAAGGCCAAGGCCGACCTCGAGGCGAAGCTGAAGGCGATCGCCGATGCCGAGGCGAAAGCCAAGGCGGAGGCCGAAGCCGAGCGCCGCAAGGAGATCGCGGAAGCGAAGGCCGAAGCCCGGGCGAAGGCGCTCGCCCAGGCGAAGGCCAAGGCCGACGCTGAAGCCAAGGCCCGTAAGCAGGCCGAAGCGGCCGAGAAGTTCAGCCCCGGCGATATCCGCGAACTCCTCGCCTCCAAGGAGGCGTCGCAATCCTCGGGTGCGACCGGCCGGGAGGTCCAGCGGACCGCCTCGCTCGGAACCGCGACCGGGAGCTCGCAGCGCCTGAACCCGAGCCAACGCGACCAGTTGATCGGGCTCCTGTCCGAGCAGCTTCACCGTTGCTGGCAGGTGCCGATCGCGGCCCAGTCCGCAGACAGGCCCCCTGTTCCCACGGTTCGCGTGAAACTCAACCAGGACGGCTCGCTCGCGGCTGAGCCGGTGGTGATGAACGGCTCGGGCGATCCACTATTCCGCACCGTCGCGGACAGCGCGACGCGGGCGACCCGCCGCTGTGCCCCGCTCCGCATCCCGGCCCAATTCGCGCCCTTCTACAACGACTGGCGCGATCTGGTCGTCAACTTCGACCCCCGCCAGCTGGGCTAACCACCCCTCGGTGGCGGGCTCCCCAACCTCCCGAATGCCATGACCTCGATCAGCCGCCGTTCGTTTCACTCCCTCGCAGCCGCCTTCGCGGCGAGCGTTGCCGTCCCTGCCCTGGTGCAGCCCGCGCGCGCGGAACTCGTCATCGACGTGCGCCGCGGGAACTTCCAGCCGATCCCGATCGCGATCGCGGATTTCTCCGGCGAGGGGGATCTCGGGCCGAGGATCAGCGGGATCATCGCCAACAACCTCACCCGGTCCGGGTATTTTCAGGTCCTGGACAAGACCCGCTTCCCCGAGCGCCCGGCCTTCGACGCCGCGCCGCAATTCGCAGCCTGGAAGGCAAGCGGCGCGCAAGGCCTGGTGACCGGTCGCGTGGCGCGGGACGGCTCCGGTCGGCTCCGGGCCGAGTTCCGGCTCTGGGACCTCGTCTCGGGACAACAGGTCCAGGGCCAGCAATACACGACGGATTCGGCGAGCTGGCGCCGGATCAGCCACATCATTTCGGATGCCGTTTATACGAAGATCACCGGCGTCGGCGGCTTCTTCGATACCCGCATCGCCTTCGTGGACGAATCCGGCCCGAAGGAGAATCGGCGCAAGCGCCTCGCCGTCATGGACCAGGACGGCGGCAATGTCCGTTTTCTGACGCAAGGTGAATCGCTCGCGGTCGCCCCCCGCTACTCGCCTGTGACGCAGGACATCGCCTTCATGTCGCAGGCCTCGGGCCAGCAGCCGCGGGTGCAGGTCATCAATCTCGAGACCGGGTCCCGGCAGGTCGTGGGTAACTTTCCGGAGATGAGCGCGAGCCCGCGCTTTTCGCCCGATGGGCGCCGCCTTCTCATCAGCCTGCAGGACGGCGCGAATTCCAACATCCACGCCTACGATCTCGCCTCGCGACAGGCGAGCCGCCTGACCAACACGAACGCGATCGACACCTCGGCTTCGTATTCGCCGGACGGCTCGCAGATCGTGTTCGAGTCCGACCGCGGCGGAAAGCAGCAGATCTATCTGATGGGTGCGGACGGCTCATCTCCCCGTCGCATCTCCTTTGGCCAGGGTGCCTATTCGCAGCCCGCCTGGTCGCCGCGCGGCGATCTCATCGCTTTCACCAAGCAGAGCGCCAACGGCTTCGCGATCGGGGTCATGAAGCCGGACGGCTCGGGCGAGCGCATCCTGACGGAAGGGTTCCACAACGAGGGGCCGTCCTGGGCGCCGAACGGCCAGTATCTGGTGATCTTCCGCGATCCAGGCGGTCAGTCCGGCGGAAAACTCTACATGATCGACATCACCGGCAAGGTGGAAGTGCCGATCCCGACCCCTTCCTACGCGTCCGACCCCACGTGGTCGCCACTTCTTTCTAACCAATGATGGTTCGCGCCATTGACTTTCGAAGTTCTTCCCTAGTTACTTCCAGGGCGGCTCTCGTCTAAGCCGAGCCGATCCGGCGTGTATCACTAGCGGTCGGAGCAGACCTCAACTCTTGTCGGAGGGAAGCGTTCGTGCCGATCGACTACTACAACAACGTTGACACGCCTGGCAGTCGGCGGGGTTCGGTCGGAGGCAACCAGTATACTCCAGCCCGGGATTGCGATCGGCAGAGCCAGGAAGCCAGCAGCTTTGTCGGCCAGTTGTTCTCTGGAACCCATCCAGGACAGCCTGGCCAGCGCTCGACGGCTCCGAACAGTTCGACCGGCGCCTATTACAGCGATCCGAATGCACCGGCGCAGAACCACGTGAATTCCGGCGGTTCGAACTACAACTACGTCGATACCGGCAATGTGCCTTCAGGCCGGCCTCGCGCTTATAGCGGAGCCGCGCAAACCGGCACTTACTTCGAAGTCAAAGAGTCGCCGAACAGCACCCCTTCAAGGCCGCCTGCTCGCGGGCCGGTTATCGGGTTGCGCGGGACGGACCGCACGACCGTCCAAAGCGGCTCGTCCGGATCGGTGCGCGAACTGCAGAAGATCTACGAAGGGCTGGGGCACAATGCCTTGACCGAGGATCTCGCGAACGACGTCGACTACCTCAAGAGGTCCGATCGCGAGCAGTATCTCATCACGGTGAAGGACAAGCTCTATCGCGGCAGGCAGCTTTTCGACACGAAGAAGACGAATGACGCCGTCAAGGCTAGCGGGCAGAAGCCGGCCCGATTCGGCGGCGGCGGATCCCTTCCCGAGATCTGGAAGGGCAGCACCTGCATCTGGATCTGCACTTCGAATGCGCAGGACCGGGCGATCTTCTACTCGCATGTCTGCGTGGCGCAGAAGTTCCACCACAGCACCTTCATCGGCGGAGCGAGTGTCATCGGGGCCGGTGAGTGGGTCGTGAAGGACGGCGTGCTACTGTCGGTGAGCGGCAATAGCGGCCATTACCGCCCTGAGATGCGCATCCTGTACAACTCGGTGCTTCACATGACGAAGGCAGTGAACGCCGAGACTACAGTCCTGCTCTGGGACGTGCTGAACGCCAACTGGACGCTTCGGCGATTCCCGGATTTCATCGCCAAGCCGACGGATAACGGCCGCTACAAGGTGAGCCCGCATTCGGCGGCCTGAAGGCGTTCTGGTCGTTCGTATTCGACCCCTCCGCCGAGCCGCGAGGGAGAGGCTGCCTAAATTCAGCCGGCATTAACCCTGACGAGACCTTTCGGATTCGCCGCCGCCTCTCCGGAGCGGCGGCAAGACTTCGTCAAGGTTGATAAAACCCGTCCTTAACACCTCGCGGCTAGCCCTGGATGCATCCAGGGTTGCGTGAAGGAGTCCACTGGAATGTCGCTGTCGTCCCTCGCTCGGGGCGCAACCGCCCTGAAGCTCGCCACCGCCATGGCGGCTGCCTTGTCGATTGCCGCCTGCTCATCCACGCCCGACGAACTCGCCGATGGCTCTGCCGCGGGTGCGGGCGGCCGCGGTGGCTTCGGCGCCGGCGGCGCCGCGACCCCGGGCTCGGCCCAAGACTTCGTCGTGAATGTCGGCGACCGCGTCTTCTTCGAGTCCGACTCGTCCGACCTCACGGCCACGGCCACCGGAACGCTCGACCGCCAGGCGCAATGGCTGCAGCGCTATCCGCGCCATACCTTCCTGATCGAAGGTCACGCGGACGAGCGCGGCACCCGCGAGTACAACTTCTCGCTCGGTGCTCGCCGCGCCCAGACGGTGCGTGATTACCTTGCTTCGCGCGGCATCTCGTCGTCGCGGATGCGCACGGTCTCCTACGGCAAGGAGCGACCGGTCGCCGTCTGCAACGACATCTCGTGCTGGTCGCAGAATCGCCGCGCCGTCACGGTCATCGGGAGCGGCGGCGAGTCCTGATCGCCCGCGCTCCCGCTCCTCTGCCGGATAAAGCCTTGTCCGGGCACTTTTTTGTGCCCGGATTGCGCGCTAGGCGGGAGCACGAAGGAGTTCAACCATGGCCCGCCTTGCCGCGCTGGCGCTCAGCGCCGCGCTCGCGACAACGTTCCTGACCAGCGCCGCATCCGCCCAGGATGCTGCCGAGCTTCTCGTCCGGCTCAACCGCCTCGAAGGCCAGGTCAGGCAGATGTCCGGCCAGATCGAGCAGCTGCAGTTCGAGAGCCGGCAGCAGAGGGACCAGCTGCGGAAGTTCCAGGAGGACGTCGAGTATCGGTTCCAGGAGAGCTCGGGCGGCGGACGCTCGGCCGCCCCGGCGACCACGCCGTCCACGACCCCGCGCCCTCCGTCCTCAACGAGCCGCCCGGATCGCCGCAGCGATGCCTTCGACCCTGATGGCGATCCTGATGCGCCCGGCGCGCCGCGCCCGCTTGGCATGACACCGCCATCCTCGCCGCTCTCCGACCCGCCCCAGCCTCGCCGCCGTGCGGCGCTGGAGGAGGACACGGCGTTCAGCGAGGGCGCACCCGTCGGCGGCGCTCCGCTCGATCTCGGTGCCGCCGCCAGGGGACCGGTCGCCGGCATGAACCCCGCAGTGGCCGGTATGAACCCGGCCGGCCCGCGCTCGACTGCGAGCCTGCCCTCGGCTGCGAGGAGCGACGTGCAGGAAGAGTACGAGGCCGCCTACGCCTATGTGCGGCAGCGGCAATGGGACCAGGCCGAGCCCGCCCTCCGGCGGTTCCTCGCGTCCCATGGTCGCGACCGCCTCGCTGCGGACGCATCCTACTGGCTAGGGGAGAGCTATCTTCAGCGTAACAAGCCGCGCGACGCCGCGGAGCAATTCCTGAAGGTGTCGACCGAGCACGCGCGCTCATCGAAGGCGCCGGATGCCCTCTTGAAGCTCGGGGTCTCTCTCACGGCCCTGGGCGCCAAGGACCAGGCCTGCGCCACCTTTGCCGAGGTGGAGCGCAAATACCCGCAGGCCTCTTCCAGCTTGAAGCAGGCCCTCGACCGCGAGCAGAAAAAGGCTCGCTGCGCGGCGTGAGCCGCCGACATCAAGGCTTTTGTTGCGGCGCGCTCGGCGCGGCCGACTTTGCGGCTGCCTTTGCGGGGCTTGAGGCCGCGCGCCACGTCCTAGCGGCCGTCTCCGGCGGACCTGACTCGACGGCGCTCCTAGGGGGCCTCGCTGAATGGACGCGCGATCGGGGTGGGCCGGCTCTGTCGGTCGCAACGGTCGATCACGGGCTTCGACCAGGCTCTCGGCCGGAGGCCGAGGCGGTGGGCGCCTTCGCCCGGAGCTTCGCGCTCTCGCATACGATCCTGACCTGGGAGGGGCGGAAGGGCCAGCCGGTGTCACAGGCCGCAGCCCGAGATGCCCGCTACGGCCTTCTCCTCGCTCATGCGCGTGCGGTCGGTGCGACGCACCTGCTCACCGCGCACACCCTCGACGATCAGGCGGAAACGTTGATGCTGCGGCTCGCCGCCGGGTCCGGGTTGTCGGGGCTCGGCGGCATGCGTCGCGAGGTCGCGCGCGGCGATGTCCTGCACGCCCGGCCGTTTCTCCACCTGCCGAAGGCTAGACTTGTGGCGACCTGTCGCGAGCGTTCCTGGCCCTTTGTCGAAGACCCGTCCAACGCGCACGCACGCTTTGCCCGTGTGCGCTGGCGGCAGACGCTAATGCCCCTGCTGGCATCGGAAGGTCTGGATGCGGTGCGGCTGGGGCGCTTGGGAGAGCGCCTAGCCCGGGCCGACGAGGCGCTCGATCAGGCGGCGGATTCTGCGTTCTCCCGGTTCGCGCGTCACGGCCGCGCGGGGATGATCCTGGACTTCGCGGCGCTCAGCCTCGAGGCGGAGGAGATCGCCCTTCGTGTTCTTCAACGTGCCTTGGCGCCCCCTGGGCCGGCATCGCGGCATCTCCGGCTTGAGCGCCTGGAGGAGTGTCTTTCCGTGCTGCTGCAGGCTCGCGCGGCGGGCACATCGGTCCGACGCACGATCGCGGGACGGCTGCTCACCCTCGACGCGAATGGAATGCTCACCATCTCGGTGGAAGGAACACGGCGCCGCGGCCGAGGCGGTGCGGTAACCCAGATCGACATCCCGGACGGCCCTTCACTTGGCAGGGAACCCGGGCGCGCCTAAATTACCTTGCAGGAGACGCGTGCGCCCGCCGCCACGTGTCCCGGGGACCGCCCGCTGAGATGAATCCGAATTTTCGTAACTTCGCCCTGTGGGTGATAATCTTCCTTCTGGTCCTGGCGCTCGTCACGCTGTTCCAGAATCCCGGCCATCGGGGAGGCGGCGGCGATATCGCTTACAGCCAGCTGCTGACGGACGCCGATAACGGCCGCATCTCGAACGTCGTCATCTCCGGCCAGGAGATTTCCGGCAGCTACACGGATGGTCGCACCTTCACGACCTATGCGCCCTTCGACCCGCAACTCGTGACGAAGCTGCAGCAGAAGGGCGTCCAGATCACGGCCCGCCCGGCGGGTGACTCGACCCCTTGGTTCATCGCGCTGCTCGTGAACTGGCTGCCGATCCTCGTCTTCATCGGCGCCTGGATCTTCCTCTCGCGCCAGATGCAGTCCGGCGCCGGCCGTGCCATGGGCTTCGGCAAATCCAAGGCGAAGCTCCTGACCGAGGCGCATGGCCGCGTCACCTTCGAGGACGTGGCGGGCGTCGACGAGGCCAAGGACGACCTGCAGGAGATCGTCGAGTTCCTGCGCGACCCGCAGAAGTTCCAGCGGCTCGGCGGGCGCATCCCTCGCGGCTGCCTCCTGGTCGGCCCGCCCGGCACCGGCAAGACGCTCATCGCGCGCGCCGTCGCGGGCGAGGCGAACGTCCCCTTCTTCACGATCTCGGGATCGGACTTCGTCGAGATGTTCGTCGGCGTCGGCGCGAGCCGCGTGCGCGACATGTTCGACCAGGCGAAGAAGAACGCGCCCTGCATCATCTTCATCGACGAGATCGATGCCGTCGGCCGGCACCGCGGCGCGGGCCTCGGCGGCGGCAATGACGAGCGCGAGCAGACCCTCAATCAGCTCCTGGTCGAGATGGACGGCTTCGAGGCGAACGAAGGCATCATCATCATCGCGGCAACCAACCGGCCGGACGTGCTTGATCCCGCGCTGCTGCGCCCGGGCCGCTTCGACCGCCAGATCGTGGTGCCGAACCCGGACATCGTCGGCCGCGAGAAGATCCTGCGCGTCCACGTTCGCAAGGTGCCGCTCGCGCCTGACGTCGACCTGAAGACGATTGCTCGCGGCACGCCCGGCTTCTCCGGCGCGGACCTGATGAACCTCGTGAACGAGGCCGCGCTTCTTGCTGCCCGCCGCGGCAAGCGCATCGTCACGATGCACGAATTCGAGGACGCAAAGGACAAGGTCATGATGGGCGCCGAGCGGCGCACCCTAGTCATGACCGACGACGAGAAGCGGCTGACCGCCTATCACGAGGCCGGCCACGCCATCGTCGCGCTGAACGTCCCTGCCACCGACCCCGTGCACAAGGCGACCATCATCCCGCGCGGCCGTGCGCTTGGCATGGTCATGCAGCTCCCGGAACGCGACAAGCTCTCGATGTCCTTCGAGCAGATGACGTCGCGACTCGCCATCATGATGGGCGGCCGCATTGCGGAAGAGATGATCTTCGGCCCCGAGAAGGTCACGTCCGGCGCACAGTCCGACATCGACCAGGCGACCCGGCTCGCCCGCATGATGGTGACGCGCTGGGGCTTCTCGCCCGAACTCGGCACGGTCGCTTACGGCGAAAACAACGACGAGGTCTTCCTCGGCATGCAGGTCAACCGGCAGCAGAACGTGTCGGAAGCCACGGCCCAGAAGATCGACTCGGAGGTGCGCCGCCTCGTCGAGACCGGCCTCGAGGATGCCCGCCGCATCCTGACGGAGAAGGCCGAGGACCTGGAGGCGCTTGCCCGCGGCCTGCTCGAATACGAGACCCTCTCGGGCGAGGAGATCAAGGATCTGCTCGACGGCAAGCCGCCCGTCCGCGATGTCGGCGAGCCGCCGGCCCCGTCCCGGGGCTCCCCGGTTCCACAGGCCGGCCGCAACCGGCCCCGCGGCGAGCCCGGTGGGCTGGAGCCCCAGCCCCAGGCCTGATGACGGCCTACAAGCCCGCCGTCAGGCGGGCTTTTTCTTTGGCGCTACTCCCGCTCATCAACCTTCAACCAGCGTGGAGTACGTCTGGGACCGCGGTTCCCCGATTGGCGCCACGTTGCGCGAGGGGCGCCGCCAAGAATGGGAAGCACGATGGCGCGCAAGTATTTCGGAACGGACGGTGTTCGCGGCCGCGCGAACGGCGTGATCACGCCTGAACTGGCTCTCAAGGTCGGGCAGGCTGCCGGCCTGATGTTTCAGCGCGGGGATCACCGTCACCGCGTCGTAATCGGCAAGGACACCCGCCTGTCCGGCTACATGATCGAATCCGCCCTGCAGGCGGGCTTCACGTCGGTCGGCATGGATGTGCTGCTGCTCGGGCCCATGCCGACCCCGGCCGTCGCCATGCTGACCCGGGCGATGCGGTGCGACCTCGGCGTCATGATCTCGGCCTCGCACAATCCGTACGAGGACAACGGCATCAAGATCTTTGGGCCGGACGGGTTCAAGCTCTCGGACGAGACCGAGAGCGAGATCGAGGCCCTTATGGATTCCGATTTCTCGGCCCGTCTTGCGAGGTCGCCGGATCTTGGCCGTGCAAAGCGCATCGAGAGCGTCCAGGCCCGATACATCGAGTTTGCGAAGCGCACTTTGCCGCGCCAGTCCGATCTGGACGGGCTGCGCGTCGTCGTCGATTGCGCGAATGGCGCCGCCTACAAGGTCGCGCCGGAGACACTCTGGGAGCTCGGCGCCGAGGTGATCTCGATCGGCGTCGAGCCTGATGGGTTCAACATCAACCGCGATGTCGGCTCCACCGCGCCAGATGCGCTGGTGCGCAAGGTGCGCGAGTTGCGGGCGGATATCGGCATCGCGCTCGACGGCGATGCCGACCGCGTGCTGATCATCGACGAAAAAGGCCAGCGGGTCGATGGCGACCAACTCATGGCCGTGGTCGCCACGAGCTGGCGCGATGACGGTCGTCTGGCGCGACCCGGCGTCGTCGCCACCATCATGTCCAATCTCGGGCTCGAGCGGTATCTCGGCGGGCTCGGCCTGGAGCTGATCCGCACCGCGGTCGGCGATCGCTACGTGCTCGAGCACATGCGCAGTCACGGCTACAATCTCGGCGGCGAGCAGTCCGGCCACATCATCATGTCGGACTACACGACGACGGGTGACGGCCTCATCGCCGCCCTGCAGCTTCTCTCCGTCGTGAAGAGTCAGGGCAAACCCGTCTCCGAGGTCTGCCACTGCTTCGAACCGCTTCCGCAGATCCTCAAGAACGTGCGAACCAAGGGCGGGCAGCCGCTGAAAAGCGACTCCGTGGTCACCGCCATCGAGACGGCGAAGCAGCGGCTCGGCGGCAGCGGCCGCCTCGTTATTCGCCCGTCCGGCACGGAGCCCGTCATCCGGGTGATGGCGGAAGGGGACGATCGCGCGCTCGTCAACGAGGTGGTCGACGAGGTGGTGGACGCGCTCTCGCGCGCCGCCTGAGTAGTCTATCCCGGCTAGCGATCGGTCAGATCGAGGGCACCTTCGCTGAAAGGCGTGCGCCCGTCTCAGCCGATCGCAGACACGACGAGATAGAGAAGCAGGCTTCCGCTCACGACGGCGGAAAACATGATGAGCCGGCTGCGTGTCGAGCCGTGCTCCAGACCTTCGTCCGCGTGAAGGAAGGGGTCGTATCGCTCCTGGTACATCCCAGGAGCTAGCCACGCGGACATGACACCGATGTGAACCGCGCCCCGCGGTGACCTGATCCTGCTCGAAATCTTCCGGGCCATCGGCACAGAACTGCACAGGCAGAATGCTTCGGCCTGAGAGAAAGGACCTAGGTCGTAAGAACTAAGCAAGGATAACCGTTAGGGTTAAGCCGCCTTTAACTCCTGTCTGACAAGTTTCCGATCGTCAACGCGTGCGGTCCTCTCCCATGGCCGCCGAGTACAAAGGGACCTGTCATGGGCAGCTTGAAAGTCTACGCCTCGGTGGCGGGATTTCTGGCCGTTGCGGCGTCATCCATGACGGCGCAAGCGGCCGATCTCCTCGATCCTCCGCCCGCACCCGAGCCGTTCGAGGTGGCTGCCCCGTTCGCCGGAGGCTGGTATCTCCGCGGCGATATCGGCTTCAGCAATCAGGGTGTCGAACGCCTCTCGAATCCGGTGATCACGGCCGGGACGACGCTCACGAACGTGCAGAAGGGTTTCGATGCGGCTCCGTTCGGGGGCGTCGGCGTCGGCTACAAGTTCAACGACTGGCTGCGCTTCGACCTCACCGGCGAGTATCGCGCCCGCGCGAATTTCCACGGCTACGACACCGTCTCGACGCCGGGCTTCTTCTTCGGCACCAACGACCTGACCGGAAGCAAGTCTGAGTGGGTCGGGCTGGCCAACGTCTACTTCGATCTCGGTACCTGGTACGGCTTCACGCCATTCGTGGGCGGCGGCATCGGCTTTGCGCACAATACGATCCACGATTTCACCGATCGCGGCTTGGGCTTCATCCCCGGGCCTGGGGCGCCACCCCTCATCGGGCAAGCGACGGCGCGCTCCCATTCGGAGACGAACTTCGCTTGGGCGGTCCATGCCGGTGTCGCCTACGCGGTGTCGCCGAACTTCTCGATCGAGTTCGCGTATCGCTACCTGAACCTCGGCGACGCGCGAACGGGAACGCTCGTTGGCTTCGACGGTACCCTCACGCCGCCGACGCGCTTCCACAACATCGACTCGCACGACTTCAAGGTCGGCTTCCGCTACCTGTTCGCGGACGTTCCGGCCTACGATCCGCCGCTCATCCGCAAGTACTGAGCGGACGAGGGTCTGATGAACGGCGCCGGCTCAGCCGGCGCCGTCTTCTTTTCTGGCCTAGCGCGGCCGAAAACGGGTCCAGGGCGGTTGCGCGCCAGGACCCTTCCCGTTATATGGCGGGCCTGCGCCGGGGTTAGCTTGTGCCCTGTTTGCGCTCGCGGTGGTTCCGGCCGGCTCGGATCCCGCTGAGGAGAGGCCGCCTCGCAATGGCGGCCTTCGACGTTTCGGAGAGAACCGATGAGTGCGGTGAGAGAGCTGAAGGCCGTTGCCCGTGAGCGTTCCGGAAAGGGCGGTGCCCGTGCGGAGCGGCGTCTGGGTCGCGTCCCGGCTGTGATCTATGGTGGTGGCGCTGATGCGGTTTCGATCGCCCTCGACGCCAACGAGATGCGCCAGATCATCTTCGCTGGTCACTTCCTGACGACCATTTTCGAACTGGACGTTGCAGGCAGCCGCACGCGGGTCATCCCGCGCGACTACCAGCTCGATCCGGTCAAGGACTTCCCGCTTCACGTTGATTTCATGCGCCTTGCTGAGGGGCAGACGATCACGGTCGAGGTGCCGGTCCACTTCGTCGATCAGGACAACTGCCAGGGCCTGAAGCGTGGCGGCACGCTGAATGTGGTCCGTCACACGGTCGAGCTGATCGTGCCGAGCGACCAGATCCCGGATGCCATCGACGCGAGCTTGGCGGGCCTCGACATCAACGACTCCCTGCACGTCTCGGCCGTGAAGCTGCCGGCTGGCGCACGTCCGGTCATCGACCGTGACTTCACGCTGGCCACCATCGCCGTCCCGGCGGGCTTCAAGGACGATACCGCAGCGGCCGAAGAGGCTCCCGCGGCGAGCTGATCGCGGGCGTCCTCTGTGGACGCCTGAACGTTCGGTTTCGAAGGCTCGGACGGCATGCGCCTCTTTGTCGGGCTCGGCAATCCGGGCGCCCGGTACGCGGGCAACCGCCACAATATCGGCTTCATGGTCGTGGACGAGATCGCGCGCGTCCACGCCGCCCAGCCCTGGCGCCGCCGTTTTCAGGGTCAGGCCACCGAGGCCCTGATCGGGGGCGAGAAGGTCCTGCTGCTCAAGCCGGAGACCTTCATGAACGAATCCGGTCGCTCTGTCGGCGAGGCGCTTCGCTTCTTCAAGCTCGGCCTCCCTGATCTCGTCGTCTTCCATGACGAGCTCGACCTCGCCCCCGCGAAGGTGCGTGTGAAGGTCGGCGGTGGCAATGCCGGCCATAACGGCCTGCGGTCGATCACGGCCCTGTGCGGCAACGACTACAAGCGCGTGCGCCTCGGCATCGGCCATCCCGGTCACAAGGATCTCGTCCACGGCTACGTGCTGAGCGATTTCGCCAAGGCGGAGCGGCCGTGGGTCGAGGATGTCGTCCGGGCCTGCGCCCAGAACGCCGCGCTCCTCGCGAAGGGCGACGACGCCAGCTTCCAGAACAAGGTCCATCTCGCGACGGAGCCAGGCGGCGCCCCGGCTTGACGGCGGCTCGGCCGCTCCCCATTCGGAGCCGGGCTCACCGGGCTCCTCAACAGCATCGAGCAGGTCATGGGTTTCAAATGCGGCATCGTCGGGCTGCCGAATGTCGGCAAGTCGACGCTCTTCAACGCGCTGACGCAGACCG
Source organism: Enterovirga sp. CN4-39 (assembly GCF_049446235.1). Taxonomy (NCBI): domain Bacteria; kingdom Pseudomonadati; phylum Pseudomonadota; class Alphaproteobacteria; order Hyphomicrobiales; family Methylobacteriaceae; genus Enterovirga; species Enterovirga sp. CN4-39. Next base: position 63,411 of record NZ_JBMSEF010000020.1, read on the forward strand.
CGGCCGCGCAGGCGGCGAACTATCCCTTCTGCACCATCGAGCCGAATGTCGGTGACGTCGCTGTCCCCGATCCGCGGCTCGAGACCCTGGCGGCCATTGCGGGGTCCAAGGAGATCATCCCGACGCGGCTCACCTTCGTGGATATCGCTGGCCTGGTGCGCGGCGCCTCGAAGGGGGAGGGGCTCGGCAACCAGTTCCTCGCCAATATCCGCGAATGCGATGCGATCGCTCACGTCGTGCGCTGCTTCGAGGATTCGGACATCACCCATGTCGAGGGCGCGATCGATCCGGTCGCCGATATCGAGACGATCGAGACCGAGTTGATGCTCGCCGACCTCGAGAGCCTCGAGCGCCGCGTCGTCGCGCTGGAGAAAAAGGCTCGAGGCAACGACAAGGAAGCGAAGGAGACGCTCGACCTCGTGAACCGGTGCCTGCCCCTGCTTCGCGACGGCAAGCCGGCCCGTCTGGTCGAGCGCAAGCCGGACGAGGAGAAGCTCTTCGACTCCCTCGGCCTCCTGAGTTCGAAGCCCGTCCTCTACGTCTGCAACGTCGAGGAGAGCTCCGCGCATGATGGGAATGCCTTCTCGGCACGCGTCTTCGAGCGCGCCGCCGAGGAGGGCGCAAAGGCCGTCGTGGTCTCCGCCAAGATCGAGAGCGAGATCGCCATCCTGCCGCCGGAGGAGCAGAAGGATTATCTCGAGGCCGTGGGGCTTGATGAGCCTGGCCTCAACCGCGTCATCCGTGCCGGCTACGAACTCCTGGGATTGCTCACCTACTTCACGGTCGGTCCCAAGGAGGCGCGCGCCTGGACGATCACCAAAGGCACCCGCGCACCGCAGGCTGCGGGCGTGATCCATACGGATTTCGAGAAGGGCTTCATCCGGGCCGAGACCATCGCCTATCAGGACTATGTGTCGCTGAACGGCGAGGCGGGGGCGCGCGACGCCGGCAAGCTGCGCCTCGAAGGCAAGGAATACGTTGTCGCCGACGGCGACGTGCTGCATTTCCGCTTCAACACCTGAGCGGAGCCGATGATGCCGGAGATCTATTTCGAGGACCTCGTCCCCGGCACCACCACCACCTTCGGCAATACGAGAGTCACGGCCGACGACATCGTCGACTTCGCCCGCCGGTACGACGCCCAGCCATTCCACCTCGGCGAGGAGAGCGCGCGCGATACGTTCGTCGGCCGGCTGATCGCGTCCGGGTGGCACACCATCGCTATGCAGATGCGGATGGTGTGCGACGGCTGGCTGCTTCGCTCGGCCAGCATGGGCAGTCCTGGCATCGACGAGGTGCAATGGCTGAGGCCCGTTCTGCCCGGCGACATCCTCTCTGTCCGGCAGACCATCACGGAAGCCAAACCATCGCGGAGCCGCCCGGAAATGGGCGTGGTCCAGTTCCGGCTCGAGACGCTGAATGGCTCGGGTGAGGTCGTCATGGTCCAGGCGAATCCGATCATGTTCGAGCGCCGGAGGCCGGGCGCGCCCGCTCCTGAAAGGGACGACCAGCCCCGCCTGGCGCGCGGGCCCGTGGAACGGTTCGAGGGGCTCCGTCCCGGTTCGGATGGGCGGTCGCAGATGATGCGCAGCTTCGACGAACTCGAGGTCGGTGCAACGGATTTCCTCGGCGAGCACGCCTTCACGCCGGACGAGATCATCGATTTCGCGACGCGCTTCGACCCGCAGCCCTTCCACGTGAGCGACGAGGCTGCGCGAAGCAGCCATTTCGGCCGGCTCGCCGCCTCCGGTTGGCATACCGCTGCGATCTGGATGAGCCTGCTCGTCAAGGCTCGGACACAGGCGATCGAGAGCGCGCAGACGGCCGGCGCGGAGCTGCCGCGGTTTGGGCCCTCCCGAGGCTTCAAGAAGCTTCGTTGGCTGAAGCCCGTCCTCGCCGGCGACACGATTCGCTTCGCGACCACGGTCATGGACAAGCGGATATCGTCATCGCGCCCGGGCTGGGGCATTTCCTTCAGCCACAACACGGGCTGGAATCAGAAGGGCGAGAAGGTGTTCGCCTTCGACGGAAGCGGCTTTATCGGCCGAAACGGCGCGGGCGACGGAGCCTGATCAGGCCGCGAGCGCAAAGATCTCCCGCGGCTCGCTGACGCCGCGGAGGCGATGCAGCCCCAGGCTGGCCGTTCGGTGGCCGCAATGCCTGGCGAAATCGGCCGACATCAGAAGCGGCACGTCCAGCACGCCGCAAAGAGCCTCGATCCGGCTCGCCTCGTTCACGGCGGGCCCGATCACGGTGAAATCCAGCCGGCTGCCGCCTCCCACATTGCCGTAAAAGACCTCCCCGCTATGGAGCGCGATGTCGAGCGGGAGCGCTGGCGCGCCGCCGTATTTCACGTTGACGGCATCATTGCGTGAGAGTGCGCCAAGGGAGGCGGCGACTGCCGCGGCGCAGGCCGGCTCGGGCCTATCCTCGATGGCGAAGGCCGCGAGGAGCCCGTCGCCGAGGAACTTCAGCACCTCGCCTCCGGCAGCCTCGATCGGTTCCGCGATGGCGGCGAGGTGATCGCCTAGGCGGGCGATGAGTTCCTCTTCGCCCTTTTCCGAGGCCGCCGTGAACCCGCGCAGATCGGCGATCATGATGGCTGCGGACAGGCGGTTTCCTTGGCCACGGCGGATTTCGCCGTTGAGGATCCGCAGCCCCGCATCCTGCCCGACATAGGCGTTGAGGATGCTGGTCATCATGTCGAACAGCGCGATGCGGTACACGGCGAGCGCGAGCGGCGGGACCAGCTCATTCAGGAAGGCCAGATCCTCCCGCCGGAAGCCTTCTGCCCGGTCGGTGCAGACCGTGAGCGCGACGCCCTGCAGCGCCGTCGTGGCGCTGCCGCCGAACTTGACGACATGCGCGGCATATTCGGCATCGCCCTCGGCATGGAGTTCCTCCAGCAGAGCGTAGCCTTCGCGCCCTTCGGGAGTCAGGAGCCGCCATCGGTGGCGCACCATGTTGTTGGTGAGCATGAATGCGATCGGGCTCGTCTCGAAGACGTTCGGGAAGCGGTCATGACGAACGCCTTCGCGGACCACTCCCGTGGAGGGACGCCAGGTCAGGTTCAGGGCCCGGATCTCCGGGTGCACGGCGGGGGAGGCGAGATAGGCGCGGGAGAGATGCAGTCCGGCCTGGACCACGCGCAGAGCGAATCCTTCGAGAAGGGCGGCGAGGCTCGTCCCCTCCAGTCCCTGCGAGAGGATCCAGTCGCGGATGCCGGGCGTTGCCGCGGCCAGATCCCGCGCCGTTCCGGAGACGCTCACCTCGGTTCTGCCCACTCCGGAAACAGCCTCGCCAAGCCCTCCCGACTGGCCGGCGCGACTCCGCGCTCGGTGATGATGCCGCTGACGAGGCGAGCCGGCGTGACGTCGAAGGCGGGATTGGCGGCGGCCGATCCGGGAGAGGCGATCTCGACCGTGACGATGGCGCCGGTCTCCGCGCGGCCGGTCATGTGCGTGACCTCGCGTGCGCTGCGCTCCTCGATCGGGATTTCCGAAACCCCGTCGTCCAGGCTCCAGTCGATCGTGGAGGAGGGGAGGGCGGCGTAGAAGGGAACGCCGTTGTCCCTGGCTGCCAAGGCCTTGAGATAGGTGCCGATCTTGTTTGCCACGTCCCCGGACGCGGTCGTGCGATCGGAGCCGACGATGCAGAGATCGACGCGCCGGTGCTGCATCATGTGGCCGCCGGCATTATCGGCCAGGATTGTGTGGGGCACCCCATGGTGCCCAAGCTCGAAGGCCGTGAGCGCGGCGCCCTGGTTGCGCGGCCGGGTCTCGTCGACCCAAACGTGGATGGGGATGCCGGAATCGTGCGCGACATAGATCGGCGCGAGCGCGGTCCCCCAGTCGACAGTCGCGAGCCACCCGGCATTGCAGTGGGTCAGGACGTTCACGGTCCGGCCTGTCCGTTCATGCGCCTCGCGGATCAACGCGGCGCCGTGCTCCCCGATGGCCCGGCAGGTCGCAACATCCTCGTCGGCCATTTCCGCGGCCAGACACCAGGCGGCTGCGACCCGGTCGTTCACCTCGGGGGCCGTCAGCGCGGCGGCGATCCGGTCCAGCGCCCAACGCAGATTGACGGCCGTCGGGCGCGTGGCGGCGAGCGTCTCGAGCGCCCGCGCGATCCCCTCGTCCGAGGCGTCCTCCCGCGTCGCGAGCGCGAGCCCATAGGCAGCCGTGACACCGATCAGCGGCGCCCCGCGGACCACCATGGTTCGGATCGCATCCGCGGCGTCGGCGAGCGACGCGAGCTGTCGGACGACGATCTCGTGCGGGAGCCGTGTTTGGTCGATCACCTCGACGGTGACGCCGTCCGCGGCAGGCCAGATCGTCCGGTGATGGCGTCCGTCGATGTTCATTCGTCTCCCCGCCCGAGGCGTAAGGCCGCGAAAGGACGGCCGCCATGCGCGAGCCGGAGTACCAGAACGCGTGCGGAGCTCACACGCGAAAAGGAGCGCGCCAGTAGCTCGACGTGAGCTTCACGCCCGCCTCAATGCCCGTCGAAGCTCATGAGGCTCCGCACTTCGACACCGGCCTCGCGCAGCTTCGCCGCTCCGCCCAGCTCCGGTAGGTCGATGACGAAGCAGGCCGCGATCACGTCTGCGCCGATCTGGCGCAGCAGTTGAACGGCGGCGAGCGCCGTTCCTCCCGTCGCGACCAGGTCATCGACCAGGATCACCCGCTCGCCCTTCACCAGGGCGTCCGCATGCATCTCGATCTCGTCCTCGCCGTATTCGAGCAGGTAGGAGACGCGGACGGTCTTGTGCGGAAGCTTCCCCTTTTTGCGGATGGGGACGAAGCCCGCCGAGAGCTGGTGCGCGATCGCGCCGCCCAGGATGAAGCCTCGGGCCTCGATGCCCGCGACCTTGTCGGCCTTGCCGCCGGCATAGGGGTGGACGAGCTCGTCGACGGCGCGCCGGAAGGCCTGAGCATCGCCCAGCAGCGTCGTGATATCCCGGAACATCACCCCGGGTTTGGGGTAGTCGGGGATCGTTCGGATGGCGTCGCGGAGGTCGCGGGAAGGAGGCTGATGCATGGCGCCGCTACCGATGCCAAACTCGTGCCCGGCGTCAACCTGGGACAGGCAAACCGATGAACGGCCCGACGAATTCCGTGACCTTGGTGGATATCGACATCCCGTTCGGGCGCTTGGTCGCCTTCTTCGTCAAGGCGAGCCTCGCCGCCATCCCGGCAGCGATCATCGTCTGGATCATCCTGTGGCTGATCGCGGCGGTCGTGTGGAGCGTGCTCGGGCTGTCGTTCTTCAGACCCTTCCAGGTCTAGACAGCTTCAGGCCCCGAGCACCCGCCCGGCGATCGCATCCAGCTTCGCGACGAGGGCCGGATCCCGTGCGGCCGGCGCCGTCATGAGGGCGTATTCCAGAGCCCGGTCGGATTTGGCCGGGCAGCGCTCGCGCTCGGCTGGGAAGTCGTTGGCGAGGCGCGCCACGAGGCGCGCAGCATTGCCGGCATTCGCCTTCGCGACCGCGATGATGTCGGACACCTCCACGGCGTGGTGCTCGGGGTGCCAGCAATCGTAGTCCGTCACCATTGCGATCGTGGCGTAGGTGATCTCGGCCTCCCGGGCGAGCTTCGCCTCCGGCATGTTGGTCATGCCGATCACGTCGTAGCCGGCTGCCTTGTAGGACAGGGACTCCGCAAGGCTCGAGAATTGCGGACCCTCCATGCAGACATAGGTTCCGCCCCGGACGACCTCGATTCCCTCCGCCGCGGCAGCCTCGGCGATGCGCTGCTGCAGGCGTGGTCCGACTGGGTGGGCCATCGAGACATGCGCCACGCAGCCCTGCCCGAAAAAGGAACTCTCGCGCTTGAACGTGCGGTCGACGAACTGGTCGACGAGCACGAACCGCCCCGGCGGCAGCTCCTCCTTGAACGAGCCGCAGGCTGAGACGGAGACGATGTCCGTAACACCTGCGCGCTTCAGCGCATCGATATTCGCCCGGTAATTGATGTCGGACGGCGCGAAGCGATGGCCGCGCCCGTGGCGGGGCAGGAACACGACCGTCGTATCCGCGATCCGTCCGATCCGGAGCGCGTCCGAGGGCTCGCCCCAGGGGGAAGCCACGCGCTCCTCGCGGATATCCTCCATGCCGGGCAGGTCGTACACGCCCGATCCGCCGATGACCCCGAGGATGGCCTTTGTCATGCGCGCCCCAAAACGAAGATGGCCGGGGTTGTCCCGGCCATCGTGAGCAAAATCAAGCTTGCGGTACCGCTCGTCAGCCGGTCGGGCCCAGGGGAGCCGTGCCCGGAGCACCTTCGGCCTCGCCGCCGACCTGCGCCCATACCTTCTTCTTCACGTAGTACATCAGGTACGCGAACACGGCGAGGAAGATGATGACCACGAAACCGAGGCGCTTGCGCTGCTCGAGGGCCGGCTCGGCGGTCCACATCAGGAACGCAGCCAGATCCCGCGAGTACTGATCCACGGTCTCCGGCACGGGCGAGCGTCCGTCAGGCCCCTTGGGATACTCCACCTGTCCGTCGGAGATCGGCTTCGGCATCGCGATCACATGGCCGGGGAAGTACTTGTTGTAGTGGCCGCCCGGCGGAACCGTGAAGCCGGCCGGCGGCTCCTCGTAGCCGGTCAGCAGGGCGTGGATATAGTCCGGCCCATGCTCCTGGTACTGGAGGAACGGGAGCGCATCGATGACGAACCAGGGGAAGCCGCGCTCGAAGCTGCGGGCCTTCGCCATGAGCTGGAGAGGGGGAGGAGCCTTTCCGCCGTTGGCCGAGGCAGCCGCGTTCTCGTTCGGGAACGGAGCCGGGATGAAATCGGCAGGGCGGCCCGGACGCTCGAACATGTCGCCGGCATCGTTCGGCCCGTCCTGGATCTTGTACTCGGCCGCAAGCGCCGTGACCTGGGGCACGGAGAACTGAGGGCCGCCGTTCTGGGCAAGGGTGCGGAACGGGATCTTCAGCTCGTGGCAGCTCTGGCAGACCTCACGGTACACCTTGAAGCCGCGCTGCAACTGCGCGCGATCGTAGGTCCCGAAGACGCCGGAGAAGCTCCAGCTTCCGCGGGGTGGGTTCGGCGTGCCCTCGGCCGCCATCGAGGGGGCCCCGCCGGAGAGCGTCGCGACAGCGAGCGCAACGGCGAGGAAAGCGTGTCTGGTGTTCATCTGTGTGTGAGCCCCGAGATCTCGTGCCGGTCAGCCGCGGGTCGACGGCTCAGCCGTCGCGCCGACCGGAATCCCGGCCCCGCCCTTCTTTCCAAGCACCGTCTCGGCGATGGAGGACGGCAGCGGCTTCGGGGTCTCGAAGAGCCCGAGCAACGGCAGGACGACGAGGAAGTGGATGAAGTACCAGGCCGTGCAGATCCGCGAGGCGATCACGTAGCCGCCCTCCGCCGGCTTGGCGCCGAGCCAGCCGAGCAGGATGCAGACGACCACGAAGACCCAGAAGAACTGCCGATACAGCGGCCGGTAGTTCGCCGAGCGGACCCGGGACGTATCCAGCCATGGCAGGAACGCCAGCACGACGATCGCACCGCCCATCGCGATCACGCCGCCGAGCTTGTCCGGAACCGCGCGAAGGATCGCGTAGAAGGGCAGGAAGTACCATTCCGGCACGATATGCGCGGGCGTCACGGCCGGATTCGCCGGGATGTAGTTGTCCGCATGGCCGAGATAGTTCGGCACGAAGAACACCCACCAGGCGAAGAACATGACGAAGACGATCGTGGCGAACACGTCCTTGATCGTCGCGTAGGGCGTGAACGGCACGGCGTCCTTGCCCGACTTGATCGGCACGCCGGTCGGGTTGTTCTGGCCGACCACGTGCAGCGCCCAGATGTGCAGCACGACCACGCCCGCGATCATGAAGGGCAGGAGGTAGTGCAGGGCGAAGAAGCGGTTCAGCGTCGGGTTGCCGACCGAGTACCCGCCCCAGAGGAGCGAGACGATCGTGTCGCCGATGATCGGGATCGCCGAGAACAGGTTCGTGATGACGGTTGCGCCCCAGAAAGACATCTGACCCCAGGGCAGCACGTAGCCCATGAAGGCCGTCGCCATCATCAGCAGGAAGATGATCACGCCGAGGATCCAGAGGATCTCGCGCGGCGCCTTGTACGACCCGTAATAGAGGCCGCGGAAGATGTGGATGTAGACCGCGATGAAGAACATCGAGGCGCCGTTGGCGTGCAGGTAGCGCAGCAGCCAGCCGTAGTTCACGTCGCGCATGATGTGCTCGACGGAATCGAACGCCTTCGTGGCTTCGGGCGTGTAGTGCATCGCGAGCCAGACGCCCGTGACGATCTGCGCTCCCAGCATGAAGACCAGGATCGCCCCGAAGGTCCAGAAATAGGTCAGGTTCCGCGGGACCGGGAACGCGATGAAGGAAGAGTGGACGAGACCTGCCAGCGGAAGCCGGCTCTCGAACCACTTCGCAAAGCGGCTCTTCGGAACATACGTGGTGGCGTGCTGGCTCATGACGTCGCCCTGGTATCGATCTTACGCGTGTGCAGCCTTGGGGGCGGCGTTCGACTCCTCGCCGATCCGAATCTTCGTGTCGGACACGAAGGTGTAGGGCGGGATCGGGAGATTGATGGGGGCCGGTCCGGCACGGACGCGTCCGGAAGTATCGAAGACCGAGCCGTGGCAGGGGCAGAACCAGCCATGGTATGGGCCTTCGTTGCCGAGCGGCACGCAGCCCAGATGGGTGCAGTTGCCATACACGACGAGGATGTTCGGATGGCCCTCCTTCACGCGTGAGGAATCGGGCTGCGGGTCGGGCAGCGACGCGACGTTCACGTCCTGCGCGGCCTTGATCTCCTGCTCCGTGCGGTTCCTCACGAAGATCAGCTTGCCGCGCCAGAAGACCTTCACGATCTGCCCTGGCGAGACCGGGGCGAGATCGACCTCGACGGGTGCGCCGGCGGCGACGGTCTGCGCGTCCGGCGCCAGCGAGGAGACGAAGGGCCAAGCGACGGCGCCGACACCGACGGCGCCGACGGCGCCGGTCGCGATCATCATGAAGTCCCGTCGGGTGTGTTGCGGCGCTCCGGTTGCGGTTGTTGCCAAGTCTCGGCTCCAGGCGGGATCGGTCAAAAAACGGGCGGATGGCGGCGGCGCGTTTCCGGCTGCCGAGCTTGGCCCCGAGAAGCACTGCGGCGCGAGCGCGTGCAATGCGACGAGGGGTCACCCGCGCGGGCTGTTTGGCATAGCTCCAAAGCGGTGTCCACGGCCGAGACGACGCGTTTTCGCCTCAGTTCGGCCATGGGTGGGCGGGCGGTTTACGCCGCGCGGGCCACAAGCCCGAGCCGCTCGCGCCGCGACCAGCGCGTCAGGTGCAGGAGCGATACGGCGGCAAGTCCGACGGCGAGGCCGATCCACAGCCCCGCGCCGCCAAGCTTCCCCGGGAAGGCGAGGGCCAGTCCGATCGGGGTGCCGATTCCCCAATAGCCGAGCGCGGCAAAGAGCATCGGCCGCCGTGTATCCTTCAGACCCCGGAGCATGCCGGCGCCCACGACCTGCGCGCCGTCCGCGAGCTGGAATACGGCCGCGAAGAAAAGGAACTGGATCGCGAGGGCAATCACCGGAGCGTTGCCCGGTGCCGCCTCGTCCAGGAACGCCCGAACGAGAAACCCGGGTGCGACGATCAGCAAGAGCGCCGTTAAGCCGCCGAATGCCATGGCGGTGCCGAAGGCCGCCCAACCCGCACGCCCGACCGCGTGCCGATCGCGTGCCCCGACGGCGTGGCCGACCCGGATGGTTGCGGCCTGCGCTATGCCGAGCGGGACCATGAAGCAGAGGGCCGAGATCTGGAGCGCGATGGTGTGGGCAGCGAGCTCGGTCGTGCCGATCATGCCCATGACCAGGCCGGACCCACCGAAGAACGCCACCTCGAAGGCCAGCGTGGCAGCGATCGGCATGCCGATGCGCCAGATCGCCCGAAACCGCCCCCAATCCGCCCGCCAGAATCGCCCGAAGACGTGGTAGCGCCTGAAATGGCGGTCGGTCACTGCGACGACGGCGAGCGCCACGAAGCCGAGCGCGGCCGTGATGGTCGTGGCGATGCCGGCGCCCACCAGGCCCAACTCCGGCGCGCCGAGGCGGCCGAAGATCAGCATCCAGGCGAGAACAAGGTTCAGGGGAAGGCCGGCGAGCGCTACCGCGAGGCCCCAGCCGGGCCGGCCGAGGGCGGCCATGAACAGGCGCAGCACGACGAAGGCGAGGGTAGGCAGCAGCGCCCATTGCAGCGTCCAGAGATACCGGCCGCCGGCCGCCGCGAGGTCCGGATTCTGCCCGAACGCTCGCAGCAGGGTCTCGCCGCTCGACAATAGCAGCCAGGCTGGGATGCATATGACGATCGCGACCCAGAGGCCCTGGCGCACGGTGCGGCGTATGTCGCGGACCGCGTGCCGGGCGCGACCGTATTCGGCCGCGACGAGGGGCGACACGGCCGTGACGAGGCCGATCGAGCTGATCATCACGGCATGATAGAGGTTCGTGCCGAGCGCGGCCGCGGCCAGGGGTTCGGGCCCGAGCCGGCCGATGAGGATGACGTCCATGGTGGCGAGCGCCGTCCCGGCCACGTTGGACAGGATCATCGGCCAGGCGAGCGCGAGGGTTGCGGCGACCTCGCGCAGCCACGCGGCCCTGTACTCATCCCGGCGCTCGATCGCGCCCACACCTGCCTGGATCATGGGCAGCGTGTAGCGGGATGACAGAAGTGTCGCCAGGAGGACGGGCTATTCCGCCGCGGCACTATCCGCGAAGTCGCCCAGGAACCCTCCCGATTGGCGGTGCCACAGCCGGGCATAGAGTCCGCCGCGTGCGAGGAGTTCGGCATGGCTGCCCTCCTCGACGACACGTCCCGCATCCAGCACGACCAGGCGGTCCAGCGCCGCGATCGTGGAGAGCCGGTGCGCGATGGCGAGCACGGTCTTTCCCGCCATGAGGCTCGTCAGCGCATCCTGGATCGCGGCCTCGACCTCCGAATCCAGCGCTGATGTGGCCTCATCGAGGATCAGGATCGGGGCGTTCTTCAGGATCACGCGCGCGATCGCGATGCGCTGCCGCTGGCCGCCGGACAGCTTGACGCCCCGCTCGCCAACCTGCGCGTCATAGCCGCGCCGCCCCTTGTGGTCCTCGAGGTCGCGGATGAACACGTCCGCGTGAGCGAGTCGCGCGGCGTGCTCGATCTCGGCCTCGCTCGCACCCGGGCGACCATAGGCGATGTTCTCGCGGATGGAGCGGTGCAGGAGCGAGGTGTCCTGGGTCACCACGCCGATCTGTCGCCGCAGCGAATCCTGCGTCACGGCCGCAATGTCCTGCCCGTCGATCAGGATGCGTCCGCCGTCGACATCGTGGAGGCGCAGGAGGAGCGACGTGATGGTCGTCTTGCCGGCGCCGCTCGGACCCACGAGGCCCACCTTCTCGCCGGGGCGGATCGACAGGTTCAGGTTCGAGAGGATGCCCGTCTCGCGGCCATAGTTGAACGACACGTCCTCGAACCGGATCGCGCCCGAGCGCACCACGAGTTCGCGCGCGCCGGGCCGATCGACGAGGCCGTGCGGGCGGGCGATGGTCGACATCGATTCCTGAACGACGCCGATATTCTCGAAGATGCCGCGGACCGTCTGCATCACCCAGCCGGACATCGCGAGGAGCCGCATCACGAGGGCGAGACCTGCCGCCGCGTCGCCGCTCGTCATGCGGCCCTCGGACCAGAGGAGCAGCGACAGGCCGGCCGTCGAAGCCAGGAGGGCGCTGTTCATGACGGAGAGGAGACCTGTGACGCCGGTAATGAGCCGCATTAGGTCGAGGAAGGCCGCCATCCAGCGCGCGAGCGCCTCGCGGACCGAGGAGCGCTCATCCTCGCCGCGGGCGAAGAGCTTCACCGTGAGGATGTTCGTGTAGCTGTCGACGACGCGGCCGACCATCACGGAGCGTGCATCCGCATTGGCCAGCGAGCGCTGCTGCGCGCGCGGCACGAAATAGCGCAGCAGGGCGATATAGGCCGCGATCCAGACGAGCATCGGTAGCGCGAGCCACAGGCTGATCGAGCTGAAGAGGCCCACCGCCGCGAGCGCGAAGACCGCCACATAGACGAGCGTGTCGAGGACCGTGACCGCGATCTCGCGGATGGCCGGCCCGGTCTGGGTGATGCGGTTCGCGAGCCGGCCTGCGAAGTCGCCTTGGAAATAGGCCAGCGAGTGGCCGAGCGTGTAGAGGTGCGTCCGCCACCGGATCATCGTCGTCGATTGCGGCACCACGATCTGGTTGGACACGTATTCGTGCGCCGTATGGACGATCGGGCGGATCACCAGGATCAGGATGGCCACGGCCAGGAGGGCGCTGCCGTGCTCCGGCAGGATCCGGTCCGGCGAGGAGGTCGCCAGGATGTTCACGAACCAGCCGATCAGGAGGTAGAGGCCGGATTCGAGAACGCCCACGACGAGGGAGAAGGCGAGCAGAACGGCCAGCCAGAACCGGATCGGCTTCAGGTAGTGCCAGGTGAAGCGGCCGACACTCGTCGGCGGCATCTCGCTCTCGATGAAGGGAGCGAAAGGCTCGATCAGTGTCTCGGGGCGGCGGAGCATCGGGTTCATATCGGGATCGCGCAGAGCCACACAAACGTCCCCGCGCGATCCCCGTTGCCGCGGCCCTCGCGCTCAGGTCCGCAGCGGACGGAGCGCCGTCCCGCGATCAGACGATCGGTTTCCCGCCCGTGACGGCCACCATCGTGCCCGAAACATAGCTCGCCTCGTCGGACGCGAGCATCACGTAGACGGGTGCGAGTTCGACCGGCTGGCCCGGCCGTTTCATCGGAACCTGCTGGCCGAAGTTCTTCACCTTCTCGGCCGGCATGGTGGACGGGATCAGGGGCGTCCAGATCGGGCCCGGCGCCACGGAATTGGCCCGGATGCCCTTCTCGGCCAGCATCTGCGACAGGCTGGCCGTGAAATTCTCGATGGCGCCTTTCGTGGCCGCGTAGTGCAGGAGTTGGGGGCTCGGATTGTCGGCATTCACCGAGGCCGTGTTGATGATGGATGCACCGGCCTTCATGTGCGGCAGGGCCGCCTTGGTGATGATGAACATCGCGATGATGTTCGTCTTGAAGGTATGCTCGATCTCCTCGTCCGTGAGCTCCTCGAGCGTCTGGACGGTGCTCTGGTAGGCGGCGTTGTTCACCAGGATGTCGATCCCGCCAAAAGCCTCGACGGTCTTCGCGACGATGTCCCGGCATTGCTGGGGCTTGGAGATGTCGCCCGGCAGGAGCAGGACCTTGCGGCCGGCCTCCTCGACATGATGGGCCGTGTCCTTCGCGTCGTCGTGCTCGTCGAGATAGGAGATCGCGACGTCGGCCCCCTCCCGCGCGAACGCGATCGCCACCGCGCGGCCGATGCCTGAATCGCCGCCCGTGATCAGCGCCCGCTTTCCGGCGAGCCGGCCGTGTCCCTTGTAGCTCGTCTCACCATGATCGGGCACCGGCTTCATGGCGTTGGTGCGCCCGGGCATGGGCTGGTTCTGGTCGGGGAAGGGCGGCTTCGGATAGTCGGTGGGCATTGCAGGCTCCGGGGGAGTGTTGCCTGTTCAATGTCCCAGCCGCCGCGAGGTTCGCTCCCGTCCGGTTGCGCGGGACGGGGTCCCGCGAGGGTAATCTACCGAACCGGCGCTGCTCAGGCTGCGATCTCGGCAAAGCTCCGCGCGTCGAGATTCGCGCCGCAGAGAAGGATGCCGACACGCTCCCCGCGAGATGGGCGATACGCACCGGACAGGAGCGCCGCCAGGGCGGCCGCCCCGCCCGGCTCGGCGGCGATCCGGAAATCGCCCCAGAGACGGCGCTGCGCATCCCTGATCGCCTCGTCCGTAACCAGCGCAACGTGATCGACGGCGCCGCGGCAGGTCTCGTAGACGAGCGCGCCGACGTTCCGGGCCCCGAGCGAATCGGCCGCGACGGAGTGGACCTCGACATCCACCGGGCCGCCCGCCTCCAGGGCGGCGTGCAGAGCACGCGAGCCCTCCGGCTCGACACCGACCACCTTCGTCGAGGTGCCGTTCCACCAAGTTGCGATTCCGCCGACGAGGCCGCCTCCGCCGACCGCCACCAGCACGGTATCGAGACTTGGCGCCTGGTCGTCCCATTCAAGGCCGACCGTGCCCTGGCCCGCCATCGTGGCCGTTGCGCTGAAGGGATGGATGAGCAGGGCACCGCTTTCTGCGGCGTGCCGGTCGCAAGCGGCCTGGGCGTCAGCGTAGCGCTCGCCACCGACCACGATCTCCGCCCCGCAGGCCCGGATCAGAGCGATCTTCGCCGGGCTCGCGATCTCGGGAACGAAGATCCGGGCCGGAATGCCGAGCTCGCGCGCTGCGAAAGCGACCGCCGCGCCGTGGTTGCCGCCGGATGCGGCCGCCACCCCGGCCTCGGGAATCGGCTGCGACAGGAGCGAGTTGAAGGCGCCTCGGCTCTTGAACGAGCCGGCATGCTGCAGGAACTCGAGCTTCAGGCTCACCGGGCCGTCATGGCCCAGCGCGCCGGCCGCAAGCTCAAGGACCGGGGTGCGGCGAATACGCGGAGCAATCCGCCCGTAGGCGGCCTGGATGTCGGATCGGGAAAGGCTCATGAGCCGGGTTTAGGGCCGGGCGGGTTACCCGGCCAGTCCCGCGGTTCAGACCCGGCCCGGCTCCCAGCGCAGGGCCACGGCATGCCGGCCCGCCTGCCGTGGGCGCAGCCTCCTCATCGAGGCGCGCTCGCCGAGTTCGCCCGACGCATCCTCCCAATCCGCGTGGCCCGTCCAGCATTCGAGCGACAGGAACGGCGCGGTGGGCCGAGACCATACGGCGAGGTGCGGGAAATCCTCGGTCTCCATCACGATGGCGGCGCCGTCCGCCGCTTCGAACCGCATGGCGCGGCTCTTCGCGTCGAGGAAGACGAGCGCCTCGGCAAAGAGGTCGGGCGAGAGCGGCAGCTCGCGGCCTTTGATCGGGACGGGGCGCGAGCGCCGGGCCAGCAGGCCGCCGGCCGCGACCTCCGGCACGACGTCGCTCTCCGCGGCGTCGAACACCACCCGGTATCCGTCCTTCACGACGCCATGCCCGGGGAGGGGCCAGGGGAAGGCCGGGTGGAAGCCGATCGCATAGGGCAGGTCGCGCCGGTCGGTGTTGGTCACCTCGAACGAGAGCCGCAAGGCATCCGGTTCGAGCCGGTACAGGATGTCGAGCTCGAATGCGTAGGGATAGTGCTCGCGCGTCGCCTGGTTGTCGGAGAGACGGAAGCGGGCGCTCGCCTCGTCGCGTTCGATCAGCCTGAAGTCCGAGCGCCGGGCGAAGCCATGCTGCGGCATGGGGAAGAACTCGCCATCGACCTGCACCATGCCCCCAGAGGAAGCTCCGACACGGGGAAACAGGATGGGCGCGTGGAAATTCCAGTGCTCGGGGTCGCCGCTCCACAGGAGCTCGCGGCCGCCGACCTGCCAGGAGATGGGTTCGGCGCCGCGGAGCGCGATCTGCGCGCTACTGCCCCCGGCCGATAGGTGCACGTTGTCGGCCGCCGGGCGGATGCGGTTCCAATCAGGCATGGGAGGGAGTTGCCGGGCTTCGCGGCCCTGCGTCAAGCGGCCGGTGCCGGTTCACCGCAGCGCCTGCAGCACCCGGCCGCCCGGGCGTCCGGTCGGCTTCATGCCGAGCTGGCGTTCGATCTCCTTGATGGCATCGCGGGTCTTCTGCCCCACGCGGCCGTCCGGCTCGCCCACGTCATAGCCGCGTGCGGTCAGCTTCTGCTGCAGCAGGCGGCGCTCCGCCCGGGACAGCGGCGGGTCGTCGGTCGGCCAGGCCGTCTGGATCCCGGGCCGCCCCTTCAGCCGGTCCGACAGCATGGAGATGGCGAGCGCGTAGGAATCCGCGCCATTGTAGGAATAGGCGCAGTCATAATTCTTGAAGACCAGGAAGGCAGGGCCGTCACGCCCGGCGGGCATCAGCAGGCCGGCATTGCCGGCGCCGTTGAGCGAGCCCCCGTTGACCTTCTTGATGCCGCGCGCCGCCCAGAACGAGAGGGGGTGCTTCTTGGTCCGGCCGGAGGGGCCGGAATAGCCGTCCGGGACCCGCACTTCGTAGCCCCAGGTGTTCCCGGTCTGCCAGCCGGCCTTGGCCATGAAGTTCGCCGTCGAGTGGAGCGCGTCCGAGACCGAGTTCACGAGGTCGCGGCGACCGTCGCCATCGCCGTCCACGGCCAGGCGAAGATAGGTCGACGGAATGAATTGCGTATGCCCGAAGGCGCCGGCCCAGGAGCCCTTCAGGTCCGCGGGGTTCAGGTCTCCGCGTTCGATGATGCGGAGCGTCGAGACGAGCTCGTCCCGGAAGAAGCTCTGGCGACGTGGCGCAAAGCAGGCGCCTGTCGCGAGAGCCTGGACCAGCGGCATGCTCCCGCCCGCCTTGCCGTAATCGCTCTCCACGCCCCAGACGGCCACGATCGTGTGGCGGTCGACGCCGAACCGCGCCTCGGCGGCCGCGAGCACGGAGGCGTAGCGGCGCAGCATCTGCTGGCCTTCGGCGACCTTCTCCTCGTCGTTGAGCGTCGCGAGATAGTCCCAGATCGGCGTCTTGAACTCCGGCTGGTTGTTCATCCGCTCGATGACCGTCATGTCCGGCTCGAGCCCCCGCGTGGCGCGGTCGAAGGTGGAGGCCGAGACCCCCTTGGAGAGGGCGGCCGACCGCAGCCCAGACAGGCACGACGAGAAATCGGCCTGTGCCAAGGCAGGTGTGCCTGCAAGTGCTGCAGCTAGGGCGCAGGCAATTCGGATCGTGCGGCGCAAACTGTCCTCCCGGGTGTGCCGCTATTCGGGCCGCGGACGGTTAACGAAGAGTTGCGGCGACCCTGCGGCCAGTCGTCGGCCCGATCGTGAAATGTCGCGGTGGCCGGCCCGCACGCCGGCCCGGCACGGTGCGAGCCCGCAGCGGATCGGGCCGCCGCCAAGCTTGGCGGATCGAGACGGCCCTGGCGGCGTTGAACAGGTTTGCCGCCGCCGGTCAGCGGCGCATCGTGCCTGCCCGCGAGGACAGAACAATGGCTCGTGCCCCCGTGAAGCCGAAGGATCCGAAGACTTTCCACGTCTCGTACTGGCTGATTGCCGCTCTCGGCCTGCTGATCTTCCAATACGTCTACGCGTCGTATTCCCAGGTCGCGAACCTGCCCTACAGCCAGTTCGAGCAGTACCTGAAGGAAGGCAAGGTCGCCGAACTCGGGGTCTCGGACCGCTTCATCCAGGGCAAGTTCAAGGAGCCGATCGACGGCAAGAGCGTCTTCATCACGACGCGCGTCGATCCTCAGTTCGCGGACGAGCTGCAGAAATACAACGTCCGATACACCGGGCAGGTCGAGAGCACCTTCTTCCGCGACCTGTTGTCCTGGGTGCTGCCGGTCCTCCTGTTCTTCGGCATCTGGGCCTATCTCGGGCGGCGGCTGGCGAAGGGGCTCGGCGGCGCGGGCGGCCTGATGGCCGTCGGGAAATCGAAGGCCCGCGTCTATGTGGAGGCCGATACCGGCGTGACCTTCGCGGACGTGGCCGGCGTCGACGAGGCGAAGGACGAACTGCGCGAGGTCGTCGACTTCCTCAAGGACCCGGAGCGCTACGGCCGGCTCGGCGGCCGCATGCCCAAGGGCGTGCTGCTGGTCGGCCCGCCCGGCACCGGCAAGACCCTGCTCGCCAAGGCGGTGGCCGGCGAGGCGAAGGTCCCCTTCTTCTCCATCTCGGGCTCGGAATTCGTCGAGATGTTCGTTGGCGTCGGGGCGGCCCGCGTGCGCGACCTCTTCGAGCAGGCGCGGCAGAAGGCGCCGGCCATCATCTTCATCGACGAACTCGATGCGCTCGGCCGGGCCCGCGGCGTGGGACCCTATGCGGGCGGCACCAGCGAGAGCGAGCAGACCTTGAACCAGCTGCTGGTCGAACTCGACGGGTTCGACAGCCGGTCGGGTCTGGTTCTCCTCGGCGCCACCAACCGGCCGGAAATCCTGGATCCGGCCCTGCTCCGCGCCGGTCGTTTCGACCGGCAGGTGCTCGTCGACAGGCCGGACAAGAAGGGCCGCATCGAGATCCTGCGCGTCCACATGCGGAACGCGAAGCTCGGGCCCGACGTCGACGAGGAGAAGGTGGCCGCGCTGACGCCGGGCTTCACCGGGGCCGACCTCGCCAACCTCGTGAACGAGGCGGCGCTGCTCGCCACGCGGCGCGGCGGCGACGCCGTCACGATGAGCGACTTCAACAACGCGGTCGAGCGGATCGTGGCGGGGCTGGAGAAGCGCAACCGGCTGCTCAATCCGCGCGAGCGCGAGATCGTGGCCTATCACGAGATGGGGCACGCGCTGGTCGCCCTGTCGCTTCCCGGCAGCGACCCGGTGCACAAGGTCTCGATCATCCCGCGCGGGATCGGCGCGCTCGGCTACACGATCCAGCGTCCGACCGAGGACCGCTTCCTGATGACCAAGGAGGAGCTGGAGAACAAGATGGCCGTGCTGCTCGGCGGCCGGGCGGCCGAGCTGGTCGTGTTCGGCCATTACTCGACCGGCGCCGCCGACGATCTCAGGCGGGTGACGGACATCGCCCGCTCCATGGTGACCCGCTACGGGATGTCGCCGAAGCTCGGCAGCGTCGCCTATGAGCGGGATACGCGCTCCTTCCTGCAGGGCGCCGACCTTCCCTCCATGCCCCGGGAGCGCGATTTCGGCGAAGAGACCGGAAACGAGATCGACACGGAGGTGAAGGGAATCGTGCAGGAAGCGCTCGATCGCACGGTCGCGATCCTGCGCGAGAAGCGCGACGCGCTGGAGCGCTCGGCCCGGAAGCTGCTGGAGAAGGAGACGCTCGACGAGCACGAGCTCGCCGAACTCGTCGGGGTGCCCGTCCACCGGGTCACGCAGGCGGCGGAGTAGGTCCTCGGCCGGTCACACCTGGCGGTTGGCGGTGCCCTGAGGGGGCTGGATCCCGGCTTTCGCCGGGATGAGCGGGTGGCGGGCACGCGCCGTCCTTCCCCGGCCCGGGGTCTGGTCCATCGGCGCTGTCAAAGAGCGGTCTCGTTCCTCATCGAGGGGAGCGGGACGCCGGTTCTCCGGCCTTCAGGGATGGTGATTTGCGGATTTGCCAGGTCCCTCCCGGCGTCCCACGACGGTCTTTTCGGCCCCATAGGCACGCGCCCGGTCAGCCGCCCGGACGCCCCGGCTACCGAACCGAGACCCCGGGACCCGTCCTCCCCTCCGCCAAACGTGACCGGTGCGCACGCGGCTCCCTCGCCGGAGGGGAGTGCGGAGGTTATAGGAATAAATGCTAGGATTGTCAAGCGGAGCGCGGCGGCGCCGCCGCGCACCCTCTCCCATTCGGGAGAGGGATGGGGTGAGGGCATGACGTTCCAGGATTGATCGAACACCGAGTCGCTGCCCTCCGACCAGGAGAGCAATCCGGCTGCCGAGCAACCCTCACCCGGTCGGCTGCCGCCGACTCGACCTCTCCCACACGGGAGAGGGGGCGCGCACGACCGTCGCGCTCGGGCGATTGGTCCGCGGAAAGGCGCGCTCGAAGGGAGGGATCAGGCCCAGGCCCGCTCCGCGAGCTTCTGCTCGTAGCTCTGGATGGCCGGCGCCTTCTCGAGCGTTAGGCCGATATCGTCGAGGCCGTTCAGCAGGCAGTGCTTGCGGAAGGGGTCGATCTCGAAATGCAGCGTGCCGCCGTCGGGGCCACGGATGGTCTGGCTTTCGAGGTCGACGGTCAGCGTCGCGTTCGCGCCGCGCTCGGCGTCGTCGAAGAGCTTCTCCAGGTCCTCGGGCGAGACCACGATCGGCAGGACGCCGTTCTTGAAGCAGTTGTTGTAGAAGATGTCGGCGAAGCTCGTGGAGATGACGCAGCGGATGCCGAAATCGAGCAGCGCCCAGGGAGCGTGCTCGCGCGAGGAGCCGCAGCCGAAATTGTCGCCCGCCACCAGGATCTGGGAATTCCGGTAGGCCGGCTTGTTCAGCACGAAATCCGGATTTTCCGAGCCGTCGTCGAGGTACCGCTGATCGGCGAAGAGACCGACGCCGAGGCCCGTGCGCTTGATCGTCTTGAGGTAGTTCTTCGGGATGATCCGGTCGGTGTCGACGTTGGTGCTCCGCATCGGCGCCGCGACGCCCGTCAGGGTCTTGAACGGCTGCATCGTCTCACTCCCATTTCGATCCGGACGCGGCCCAAAAGGCTCGACAGCCCGCGTCATAAACCTGTGTTAAGGAAGCGGTTACCATCTTGGCGCACCTTGGCGGCAAGCGGGGCATTTCCGCTTCCACGCAAGCGCCGGGACGAGACCGCGGATGTACCGGCTCTCCCGCGCACTTGCGGTGCGATCGTCAGTCCCCGCTGCCGGGGTTCGGCGAGAACAGGTCCGCCTTCCCGGGCTTCCCGTCCCACTCCTTCGCGTCGCCCGGCTGTTCCTTCTTGCGCGTCAGGTTCGGCCAGCTCTTGGCGTAGTCGGCATTGAGCTTCAGCCAGTTCTCGAGGCCCGGCTCAGTGTCCGGCTTGATGGCCTCGGCCGGGCATTCCGGCTCGCAGACGCCGCAATCGATGCACTCGTCCGGGTGAATGACGAGCATGTTCTCGCCTTCATAGAAGCAGTCGACCGGACAGACCTCGACGCAGTCCATGTACTTGCACTTGATGCAGTTCTCGGTGACGACGTAGGTCATCTGTTCGGTCCTGGCCTCGCCGGCTCGGGAAGGTGTCTGAGCAATCCGGCCGGGCCGGAAAGCCTCCCGGATCAACGCATTGGGCGATCCGGAACGGTGGCGTTTTCGTGACTGCGCTTAGCCGGTGCCCGGATTGGTGACAAGCGCAGCGTCGTCGCGTCCGACATCCTCGTAAAGAAGACGTGCCTCCGGAGCCGGCCCGCGCCGCTCGCCCGGGGCGACGACCCGGACGACCGCGGTGACGTGCCGGGCCGCGATGGTCAGGACGTCGCCCGTCCCGACCAGCTTTGCGGGCGCCTCAGCCCGGACGCCGTTCACGCGGACGGCCCCGTCCGCCACCAGCTTCGCGGCGAGCGTGCGGGTCTTGGCGAAGCGCGCGAACCAGAGCCACTTGTCCAGCCGCTGCCTCCCCTCCCGCATGCGTGCCTCAGCTCTTGTTGCGGTCGCCGGATTCGAGCTGCGCCTTCAGGGCAGCGAGCGCCGCGAAGGGTGAATTCGGGTCCGGCTGGCGCTCGCGGCGCTCGGGACGGCGATCGTCGCGGCGGCCTCCCTCGGGACGGGGCCGGTCGTCACGACGCGGGCCGCGCTCCTCGCCGGACCGCCCGCCGCCGCCCTGCGGGCGTCCGCCCTCGGCGCGGAAGCGGTCGCGTCCGCCTTCCTGCCCACGGCCCTGGCCGCCGGGTTGGCCGGCGCGGCGCTGCTCGCCCGGACGATTCTGCCCCTGCCCGCCGCCGGGACGGCGATTGCCCTCCGGCCGGCCGCCACGTCCCTCGGGACGGTTGCGGGCGTGCCGCCCACGCGGATGCTGCTCGCGATTGTGCCGGTTGAGGCGCCAGACCTCGACGGTCTCCGGTTCCGCCGCGGCGGCGAGCGCGCCGGCATCGGCGTCGCCGGCCGAAACCGGGACCGTCGGGTCGACTTCCTGGGCGGCGGCGGCAGCGTCCGGCGTCGCCTCGAGGCTCGT
>NZ_JBMSEF010000021.1:0-84204 GCF_049446235.1 Enterovirga sp. CN4-39
GAGATGGCCCAGCGGGGCCGGGCGGGCGCGGCGCTCGGCATGGCCGCCCTGGGTTCCTTCATTGCCGGAACGCTGAGCCTCGTCCTCCTGACGTTCTTCTCGCCCATGCTGAGCGAGGTTGCCCTGAGCTTCGGGCCGCCTGAGAACGCCGCGCTCATGCTGCTCGGCCTCGTCTGCACGATTCTCCTGATCGAGGGCTCGGCCCTGAAGGGCCTCATCATGATCGGCTTCGGGGCCTTCCTGGCCTCGATCGGCATGGACAACGTGACCGGCACCGAGCGCTTCACGCTCGGCACCGTGAACCTCACGGGCGGCATCGATCTCCTGGCGCTCGTGATCGGCCTCTTCGGCATTTCGGAGATCCTGGCCAACGTCGAGACCCAGATCCGTGCGCAGGTCGTCAAGGCGAAGATCGGCACTCTCCTGCCGTCGCTCGACGAATGGCGCCGTTCGGCGGTGCCGATCCTGCGCGGGAGCGGGCTCGGCTTCATCCTGGGCCTTATCCCGGGTGGGGGGCCGGTCACGGCGGCCTTCATGTCCTACGCGGTCGAGAAGCGGCTCTCGCGGCATCCGGAGCGCTTCGGCAAGGGTGAGATCGCCGGTGTGGCGGGGCCGGAATCGGCGAACAACTCCGCCGTCGCGGCCGGCATGATCCCCCTGATGTCCCTCGGGCTGCCCGGCAACGCCGTCACCGCGCTGCTGATGGGCGCCCTCGTGATCCAGGGCGTCCAGCCGGGCCCGATGTTCATCGTGCAGAAGCCGGAAGTGTTCTGGGGCGTCGTTGCCAGCATGTACATGGGCAACGTCTTCCTGCTGATCCTCAACCTGCCGCTGATCGGGTTGTGGGTGCAGCTCCTGCGCGTGCCCTACCACGTGCTGTTCCCGCTCATCCTGCTGTTCTCGATCGTCGGCGCCTATTCGGCGAACAAGAACGTCTTCGACCTCTGGGTCATGCTGGGCCTCGGCGTTCTCGGCTACGTGCTGCGCAAGCTGCGCTACGAACTCGCGCCGCTCGTCCTCGCCTTCGTGCTCGCGCCGATGCTCGAACAGGCGATCCGCCAGTCGATGGTCATGTCGCCGGAGGGCGCAGCCATCTTCGTCACCCGCCCATTGTCGCTCGGGCTGCTCGGCCTTGTGGCGGCCCTGGTCGGTTACGTCCTGTTCAGCCGAAGAAGAATCCAGTTTCAGGGAGGGGAAATATGAGTTTCACCCGTCGCACCGCCGTTGCGCTTGGCCTGCTCGCTGCCGCAGTCGCACCGAGCTGGGCTCAATCCGCCGATCCGAAGGCCGAGATCGCCAAGGCCAAGCCCAAGGACTTCCCGACGCAGCCGATCGAGCTCACGGTCGTCTACCCGGCCGGCGGCGGCATGGACATCAATGCGCGCCTGGTCGCCCGCTTCATGGAGAAGTGGAGCGGCGACCGCGTCATCGTGAACAACCGGACGGGAGGCGCCGGCCTGATCGGCCATTCCTGGCTCGCCATGCAGGCCCCGAAGGACGGCTATAGCGTCGGGATCATCGCCAGCCTGATCTTCTCCGACTCGATGCTCCGCGCGAACAAGCGCTGGAGCCACACGGACATGGAGCCGCTCACGTTCCTCAACAACGAGGGCCTGAACCTCGTCGTGAACGCGGACGGCCCCTACAAGGACAAGAGCTTCAAGGACATCCTGGCGGCCGCCAAGGAGAAGCCCGGCACGGTCCGCTTCGGCACGGTGCCGGGGTCCATGTACGACTACATGATCGACCAGCTCGAGAGCGAGACGGGCGCCAAGTTCCTGCGCGTCCCGTTCCAGGGCGGTGCGCCGGGAATCGCGGCGCTCCTCGGCAACAACATCGATGTGGGGATCGGCTTCTGGGGTGAGGTCTCGAGCTACCTCGAGGCGA
Organism: Enterovirga sp. CN4-39; assembly: GCF_049446235.1. Lineage (NCBI taxonomy): Bacteria > Pseudomonadati > Pseudomonadota > Alphaproteobacteria > Hyphomicrobiales > Methylobacteriaceae > Enterovirga > Enterovirga sp. CN4-39. The sequence goes on from NZ_JBMSEF010000021.1 coordinate 1,888, forward strand.
AGAAGCTGAAGCCCGTCGCCGTCTCCAGCATGGACCGTTCCCCGTTCCTTCCCGACGCGCCGACGCTGGGCGAGGTGCTGGGCAACAAGGACGTCGTCTGGATGGCGACCCGATGGGCGGCCGTGCCGGCGGGTGTCCCGGCCGACAGGAAAGCCTACCTGGTTGCCGTCCTGAACGCGGCAGCGGCGGATCCGGAGCTCCAGGAGGAGTTCAAGAAGCTCGGCGCCATTCCGGACCCCTCGATCGACACGCCTGAGAAGCTGGCCGAGCGGGTGAACCGGCTCGCCGAGCTCGAGCGCGAGTTTTACGTCAAGACCGGCCGGCTGAAGTAAGGCCAGGCCCGATGACGGACGTCCTCGGCTGGCGCTGCACCTTCGGCGTGGTCACGCCGTCGACCAACACGGTGGTGCAGCCGGAATACGAGGACATGCGGCCGGCTGGCGTGACGAACCACGTCGCCCGCATGCACATCCCGGACGATCCGATCGGGAGCGACGGGGATTTCGACGAGCTGATCCGGCGGATCGACGTTGCGCTCGAGGCGGCGCTCGAGCGCGTGATGACGGCGAAGCCCGACCACATCGTGCTCGGGATCTCTGCAGAGAGCATCTGGGGCGGCGGTCTCGCCGCCGCCGAAGCCATCAAGGCGCGCGTCGACCGGCTGACTGGAGGACTTCCCTTCACGCAAGCCGCGGATGCGCTCCCGGCGGCCCTGCGGGCCTTCGGCGTCCGCGGGCCGATCGGGATCGTGACGCCCTACTACCCGGTCGCCGAGAAGCATCTCGTGCGCTTCGCGGAGGAGACCGGTTTCGCGGTGGCCGCCACGAAGCATCTCGCGCGGCCGAGCCCGGTCGAGATCGCCCGCACGCCTCTGGAGATGCTGCGGGACGCCCTCGTCGAGGTGAATACGCCCGAGGTGGAAGCCATCATCCAGTTCGGCGCGAACCTCCCCATGGGCCGCCTTGCGGCGGCCGCCGAGCTCTGGCTCGGCAAGCCCGTGATTGCGGTGAACACCGCCACCTATTGGCACGCCCTGCGGAGCCGCGGCATCCACGACCGGGTGCAGGGCTACGGCCGCCTTCTCCTGGAGCACTGAGCGTGAGCGCCGAACAACGTCTTCGCGAACTCGGGATCGAGCTTCCGCCTCCGTTCAAGGACGAGGCGAACCGGGTGCGCGCGCTCCGGTCCGGCTCGCATGTCTACATGAGCGGCCACGGCCCCCTCGGCCCGGGGAACGTGCCCTACGTGGCCGGCAAGCTCGGGCGGGAGCTGACGATCCCGCAGGGCCGGGAGGCGGCGCGGCTCACGGGGCTGTGCTGCCTCTCCACGCTTCGCACCTATCTCGGGACGCTCGACACCGTGACGCGGGTCGTCCGCGTGGTCGGGTTCATCAATTGCGCGCCGGGCTTCAACACGCCGTCCGACGTGCTGCATGGGTTCTCGGACCTGATGGTCGAGATCTTCGGCGAGAGCGGCCGCCATGTCCGCTCCGCCATCGGCGTGGCTGAGCTCTACGCCGACATTCCGATCGAGGTGGAAGCCTTGTTCGAGGTCGCGGACGAACGCTGAAAGTAATCAGGAAGGATGACAAGAATGAACGCTGCCGACACTCTTGCCGGGCGGCTGAAAAGCGGACCGATGGTCGTCGCTCCGGGCGCCTATGACTGCATCACGGCGCGCCTCGTCGCGCAGGCCGGGTTCGGGGCCGTGTACATGACGGGTGCCGGGACGGCCGCGACGCTGGGCTTCCCCGATTACGGCCTCGTCAGCATGAACGAGATGACGGACAATGCCGGCCGGATCGCCGACGCGGTTGGCGGGATTCCGGTCATCGCGGATGCCGACACGGCGTTCGGCAACGAGCTCAACGCCACCCGGACGGTGCGCGAGTACGAGAAGAACGGCGTCGCCGCGATCCATATCGAGGACCAGGAGTTCCCCAAGCGCTGCGGCCACCTCGACAACAAGGTGATCATCCCGCTCGAGGACTACGTCGCGAAGATCCGGGCGGCCGTCGCCGCCAGGCAGAACCCGAACTTCACCATCATCGCCCGGACCGATTCCCGCGCCGGCATGGGCCTCGACGAGGCCGTTCGCCGCTGCAACGCGGCGCTCGAGGCCGGCGCCGGCATGGCGTTCCTGGAGGCGCCGCAATCGGTGGAGGAGATCGCGGCCATCCCCAAGCTCGTGAAGGGGCCCTGCCTCCTGAACCTCGCCTGGGCCGGGAAGACGCCCCAGGTCGATCTCGCCGAGGCCGATCGCATGGGCTACCGCCTGGCCATCCTGCCCGGCATCCTGATGGCCGCCGTGATCAGCCGCTGCGACGAGGTCCTGGCCGACCTGCGGGAGAGCGGCCGGCACCCGCAGCTCGACGCCAAGATGTCGCCGGGCGAGATGTTCCGCCGGATGGGCTCCGCGGATTGGGATCCGCTGCGCGATCAGTTCCGCACGCCCACGCCTCGCGCCGCGGCCGAGTGAGGAACGGCCGCATGGGCACGCCCAGGACACTCTTCGACAAGATCTGGTCCTCGCACGTCATCCTCGAGCGCGAGGATGGCTCGACGCTCCTGCATGTCGACCGGCACCTGATCCACGACATCGCCGGGATCATCATCTCGGAGCTCGCGGAGCGCGGCCTGCCGGTTCGGCACCCCGACCGCACCTTCGCGGTTCCCGATCACTACACGCCGACGCGCGGGCGCTCCGGGCCCGACCCGCTCGCCGGATCGCCGCATGCCGGGCATATCCGCACGCTCGAGAGCGAGGCGCGGCGCACCGGCATGACGCTCTTCGCGCTGGACGATGTCCGTCAGGGGATCGTGCACGTGATCGGGCCGGAGCAGGGCATCACCCAGCCCGGCACCATCCTGGTCTGCGGCGACAGCCACACGGCGACACATGGCGCGCTCGGAGCGCTGGCCTTCGGCATCGGCGCCTCCGAGATCGCGCACGTGCTCGCGACCCAGGCGCTCTGGCAGAAGAAGCCGAAGACCATGCGGGTCACCATCGACGGCACGCTCGCGCCGGGCGTCCAGTCGAAGGACGTCATCCTCGCGCTCATCGGCAAGATCGGGGCCGCGGGCGGCACCGGCTATGTGATCGAATATGCGGGCTCCCTCATTCGCAGCCTGTCGGTCGAGGCGCGTCTCACGATCTGCAACATGTCGATCGAGGCCGGCGCGCGCGCCGGCATGATCAGCCCGGACGAGACGACCCTCTCGTATCTCCAGGGGCGGCCCTTCGCGCCCAAGGAACATGAGTGGGACGCGGCCCTGGCGCATTGGCGTACGCTGCCGACCGAGGAAGGCGCCCGCTTCGACCGCGAGGTGACGCTCGACGCCTCCGCCATCGCCCCCATGGTGACGTGGGGGACGAGCCCGGAGGCCGCGTTGCCGATCACCGACCGCGTGCCGGACCCGAGCGAGGTTCCCGACCGCGAACGCCGCGCCAACATGGTCCACGCGCTGGATTACATGGGGCTGACGCCGGGCACGCCGCTGGACGGGATCACGATCGACCGCGTCTTCATCGGCTCTTGCACCAACAGCCGCATCGAGGATCTTCGGGAGGCGGCGCGGGTCGTCGACGGCCGCAAATCCGTCGTTCCCGCGATGGTCGTGCCCGGATCGGGCCTGGTGAAGGCACAGGCAGAGGCCGAGGGCCTCGACGTCATCTTCAAGAAGGCGGGCTTCGAATGGCGGGACGCAGGTTGCTCGATGTGCGTGGCCATCAACGGCGACGTGGCGGCCCCGGGAGAACGCTGCGCGTCTACCTCAAACCGAAACTTCGTCGGCCGGCAGGGGAAGGGGGCGCGGACGCACCTCGTGAGCCCGCCAATGGCGGCTGCCGCGGCCGTGACGGGACGACTGACCGATGTTCGCCGGCTCATGGAGGGCCACGCCTGATGGAGCCCTTCCGTACGCTCGACGCCGTTGCGGCGCCGCTACCCGCGGCCAACGTGGACACCGATCAGATCCTGCCGGCTCGCTTCCTCTTCAAGGCGCGCAAGGAGGGCTTCGCCGAGGAGCTCTTCGGCGACTTGCGCGAGGCAGCGCGGGCCGGAGGCGATGCGTTCCTCCTCGACCGGCCGGAATACCAGGAGGCCAGGATCCTGGTCGCGGACCGGAACTTCGGCTGCGGCTCCTCCCGCGAGCACGCGGTCTGGGCCCTCTGGGACGCCGGGATCAGGACGGTTCTGGCGCCGAGCTTCGGCGACATCTTCTTCAACAACTCGCTGAAGAACGGCCTCCTGCCGGTGGTGCTCTCCGAGGCGCGCATCGGCGAACTCCTCGATCACCTGCGCGAGCATCCCGGGAGCCGGATCGTGGTCGACCTCGCGGCGCAGACCGTCACGGGGCCGGACGGGCGCGTCGACAGTTTCGACATCGCGCCGCTCCCGAAGGAATGCCTGCTGGAAGGGCTGGACGACATCGAACTGACCCTCCGCTATCGCGACAGGATGGACACGTTCGAGAAGGAGCACGAGCGCCGGCTTCCCTGGCTGTGACCGGGATTTGAGGCTGCCGGGGTTGCCGTTCGCGGCCCCGGCATGGAACTAGGACCAAGGGGCGCCGGAAGCGCTCCACAGAGGGAGAGTAGAATGCGCAAATGGGCTATGGCGGCAGCATTCGCTGTCGCAACCGCCACGGGCTCGCAGGCGGTGGACCTGAACGTCGCCCATTTCGGGACCGGCATGTATGGCGTTCCCTACGCGGTGGCCAAGGAGAAGGGCTACTTCAAGGAGGCCGGGCTCGATGTGACGGGCTTCCTGACCTCGGCGGGCGGCGGCACGACCGTGCGCAACACGCTCGCCTCCGAACTTCCCTATGGCGAGGTCGCCCTTCCGGCCGTGATCGCGGCCGCGCAGCAGGGCATCGAGATGACGATCGTGCATGGCGGCGTCCTGAGCGTGTCCGACCAGGTCTGGGTGACGCGCAAGGACGACGAGCGGATCAAGACGGTGCAGGACCTGAAGGGCAAGAAGCTCGGCTATTCCAGCCCGAAATCCGTGACCGACATGATCACCTCGATGATGCTCGAGGACAACAAGCTCACGGGCCAGGTGGAGCGTCGGCCGGTCGGCGGCGTCGGCGCCGGCGTTGCGGCGCTCCGCGAGGGCGGGGTCGACATGATCTACATCACCCAGCCGGTCTGGGCGAAGGAGAAGGAGAACTTCCGCCAGGTCTTCAACTCGACCGATTGGGCGCCGCGCGTGACGCAGACCGTGGGCGTCGTCAGGACCGACTTCCTCAAGAAGAACCCCGACCTCATCCGCAAGCTCATCGTCGCCCGTCGCAAGGGCGTCGAGTTCGTCAAGCAGAACCCGGCGGAAGCCGCCACCATCATGGCTAAGGAGTACAAGATCCCCCTCGAGCACGCGAAGGCCGCGATCCAGGACATCCTGGCCACGAAGGGCGATTACTGGAGCCTCGGCGGCTTCGATTACGAAGGCATGGACGTCATGCTCCGCGGCCTGCAGCTCGTGAAGGCCGTCGAGCCCGGTCCGTTCGATTGGAGCAAGTATGTCGACGAAAGCTATCTTCCCGACGACCTGAAGCGGAAGCCGAAGTCCTGACGATCGTGACCTCAAACTTTTCCATCCAGGCAAGTCTCTCCGGCGTCACACGGGTCTACCCGGCCGGAGGGACCGGTAAACCGGTTCACGCGCTCGGGCCGATCGATCTCGATCTCAGGGCCGGCGAGTTCTTCTCCGTGGTCGGACCGTCCGGCTGCGGGAAGTCGACGCTGCTCGACGTGCTGGCGGGGCTCGCCCCGCCATCCGCCGGCAGCGTCACCTTCGAGGGCAAGCCCGTGCGCGGCCAGGTGCCGGACGGGATCGGCGTCGTGTTCCAGGAGGATGCGAGCTTCCCCTGGCTGACGGCCTACGACAACGCGGCCTTCGCGGCGCGTCAGGCGGGCCTGCCTGAGAACGAGGTTCGGGCCCGCGTGGAGCATACGCTGTCCTTCATGGGCCTGATGCCATTCGCGCAGGCCTATCCGGCCCAGCTCTCCGGCGGCATGCGCCAGCGCGTCTGCATCGCCCGCACGCTCGTGACCCGGCCACGGCTGATCCTGCTGGACGAGCCATTCGGCGCGCTCGACCAGCAGACCCGGCTCCTGATGGGGGACGAACTGCTCGCCCTCTGGCGCGACACCAACGCGACCATCCTTCTGATCACCCACTCGCTCGACGAGGCCGCGCTCCTCTCGGACCGGATCGGCGTGATGTCCGCGCGGCCCGGCATCTTCATCGATCTCGTCGAGACCGGATGGCCGCGCGATCGCGACAGCCGCATCGTGTCCCACCCGGAATTCGGCCAGCTCACCGGCCGCATCTGGGCCGGCCTGCGCGAGCAGTCGATGCGCGCGCTGGCGAGTGCTCGATGACCCGCGCCGGAATCATTCGGCTCGGCGTCCTTGTCGGCGCCGTCGCCGTGCTCGAGGCTGCCTGCCGGGCCGGATATGTCAGGCGGCAGGCCGTCATCGCGCCAAGCGAGATGGTGCGCGGCGCTTGGCGCGTGCTGGGAACACAGGAGGCGCGCGGCCACATCGTGGAGACGCTCACGACGGTCTCGCTGGCCTTTGCCCTGTCCGTCATCGGAGGGTTCGCGATTGGGGGCCTGCTTCATCGCCTGCCCCGGTTCCGGCGGGCGGTCGATCCGCTGCTGGCGAGCTACTACGCGGTTCCGACCTTCGTGTTCTATCCGGTCTTCATCGTGCTGTTCGGCCTCAATCGCTGGCCGCTCGTGGCGATCGGCTTCCTGTTCGCGGTAGTGGCGGTGGCGATCAACACCCTGGACGGGCTCGACCGGCTGCCGCGCGTCTTCATGCGCACGGCCCGGGTCTTGCGCATGAGCCCGACGCAGACGCTGTTCAGGATTACCATCCCGGCCATCGCGCCATGGCTGTTCACGGCCATCAAGTTCGCGGTCGCCTATTCGTTCATCGGCGTGATCGCCGGCGAATTCGTCCAGGCTGGCTCGGGGATCGGGTTCGCGATCGCCTTCGCGTACAATTCCTTCGACAATCTCACGATGTACGGCCTGATGCTGCTCCTGTTCGCGTTCGTCTGCACGCTGAACATGGGCCTCTGGACCTGGGAGCAGAAGCTCTATGCGCGCCGCGGCGGACGTTGACGTTCCACTCCCGGCCGCCTCGCCCGCGAAACGCAGGGCGAGCCGCCTGGGAGACACTGCCCTCGTGCTGCTGGGCGTCCTGGCCCTGTGGCAGCTCGGAAGCTGGGGCGTGGGCCCGGCTATCCTCCCGGCCCCCGGCGCCACGGTCACGAAGCTCTGGGCGATCATGTCCTCGTCCGACTTCGGCGGCCACGCCTGGGAGACGGGGCGAGCCTTCCTGTCGGCGCTGGCCATCGCGTCCGTGGCGGGCCTTGCGATCGGCCTGATCCTCGGCGCCCACCGCCTCTCGGCGGAGGTCGCGGAGCCGATCCTCGTCGCCGTCTACGCGATCCCGAAGATCACGCTGTACCCGATCATCCTTCTGCTGTTCGGCCTCGGCCTCTCGGCGAAGATCGCATTCGGCGTGATCCATGGCGTCGTGCCAATCGCGGTGTTCACCATGGCGGCCGTGCGCAACATCCGGCCCGTGTATTTCCGCGCTGCCCGGGCCATGCACCTCACGCCCCTGCAGACGGCGAGGCAAATCATGCTGCCGGCCGCGCTGCCCGGCATCGTGTCGGGCCTCAGGATCGGGTTCGCCCTCACCCTGCTCGGGACGCTCATCGGCGAGATGTTCGCCTCCCAGCGGGGCATCGGCTACATGCTGGTGAAGGCCATGGAGACGAACGACGTCTCCACCGTGCTCGCTCTGGCGCTTCTCCTGATCGTCATCGCAACGCTGGTGTCGGGCGCGCTGCTGTCCCTCAACCAGAGGCTCGATCGGGCCGCCTCGCCCGGCCACTGAAGGGCTTCCCGCTACTGGGGCGGAGACGCGCACGCGGCGCGCCTCCGCTCGGGCTCACACGATCGTCGGGCTCTGCGCGCCGTCCATCGTGACGTTCACGCCCGTCAGATAGCCGGCCCGGTCCGACGCGAGGAACGCGACGAAGTCCGCGATCTCCTCGGGCTTGGCCATGCGGCCCATCGGGATGCGGGCGACACCCTGCTTTAGGGCTTCCTCGACGCTGATCCCCTTCGTGGCCGCATCCGCCTCCATGCCGCCGGCAACGCGCTCGGTATCGGTCAGGCCGGGATTGATCCCGACCGCCCGGATGCCCGCCTCCGCGTAGGCCGTCGCAAGGCCCGCAGTGGCCAGCATCAGAGCGGCATTGGCCGAGCCGCCGGGAAGGTGGATCGGCGAGGCCACCTTTCCGCCATTGCCGATGATGTTCACCACGACGCCCCGGCGCCGTGCCGCCATGCGCTTGATCAGCGGGTCGATCACGTTGATGTAGGAGAAGAACTTCGCATCCATGGCGGCGCGCCAGCTCTCCGGCGTGAGCTGGTCCGGCGGCGTTCTCCGCGCCGCGCCCGCGCTGTTGACCAGGATGTCGATGTCGCCCAGCTCTGCCTGGACACGATCGACCAGGGAGGCCGCCTCGGCCGCACTCGTCAGGTCGGCGCAGAAGCCCCTCGCGTCTCCGAGGGTCGAGCAAGCCCGGTCCACGTTCTCCTTCGACCGCGACACGATTGCGACCCGGCAACCCTCCGCCAGCAGCGCCTTTGCGCAGGCGAACCCGATGCCTTTCGACCCTCCCGTGACGAGGGCCGTCCTTCCTTCCAGTCCCAGTTGCACCTGCTTCCTCCTGTTCGATCCGCGGCCGCCCATCGAAGCGGGCGCCATTGAACCTGCTGTTTATCGACGATAGCGGGGAACGTCCCCTGAAGAATCTCCGACGGATCGCCGCGATGAAGATACCTCCGGTCCCATTCTCCGTTACCGACTGGAGTTCCGTTCCGGTGACGGTCCATGCCGGAGAGACCGGCCAGGCGCTATGGCGCACCATCGAGGAGGGGGACCTCCGGATCCGCATGGTTGAATATTCGCCAGGCTATCTGGCGGATCACTGGTGCGACCGGGGCCATGTTCTCTTCGTCCTCGAAGGCGAGCTCGAGACCGAGTTGCGGGACGGGCGACGTTTCACGCTTGGTCCGGGCATGAGCTATCGTGTCTCGGATTTCGGCGATGCCGCGCATCGTTCGTCGACGCGGACCGGCGCGAAGCTGTTCGTGGTGGACTGAGTCCGCTCAGGCCTGCGCTACCGGGTGAGGTAGACGATCCAGGCTGCGGCCATGAGCAGGCTCACGATCGAGGTCGGCACACCGGCGCGGGCGAATTCGGCAAAGCCGAGCGTGATCCCGCGCTTGCGGCACTCTTCGGCCGCGATGATGCCGACGAGGCTTCCAAAGATCACGGCGCTCGAGGACAGGGCCGTGCCGAGCGCGATCGCCGCCGCGATCGCCTCGGGCTGGCCCGTACCCCCGATGAAGGGCACGACCAGCATGACGGCCGGGTTGTTGCCGACGATGTTGCTCAGGACCGCCATGATGGCCAACATCGAGAGCGGATCCTCGAGGTTCAAGCCGATCCCGCGAAGGCTGGTCAGCAGGTGCTGCGGCAGTCCGGTCGCCGTGACGGTCGCGTTGACCACGAACAGGCCGAACAGCAGCAGCAGCAGATCCCCGTCGACGTGGTGGAGAAGATTGCTGGAGGAGTAGCGGCGGCTCACCAGCAGGACGCTCGCGCCCGCCAGCGCGATCAGCACGTGGGACCAATCGGTGAGCACGAAGGCGCCCACCACCCCCATCGCGACGAGGGAAGTCTTGATCGTCTCGCCGACGTTGAAAGTGGCCGGCGGCGCGGCGGGCGGGGCTTCGGCGTCGCCGGGTGCAGTCGGGGGCGAGGACAGCTTCCAGCGGCCCCTATAGGTGAGGGTCAGCACGATCCAGATCACGGGCAGGCCGAGGAGGGCCGGCAGGGCGGCAGCCCGCATGAAACCGAGGAAGGACAGGTTGAGCGTCTCCCCGATGATCATGTTCTGCGGGCTGCCGATCAGCGTGGCCGCGGACGCAAAGTTGGCCGAGAAGCAGAACCCGAGAAGGAAGGGGAGGGGATTGAGGCGGCGCTCGAGGCAGATCGTGCAGAAGATCGGCGTCATGGCCACGGCGACGACGTCCTTGTTCATCAGGGCGGCCATGCCGCCGGACACGACGATCAGGATGGCGAGCAAACCCTTGGGCCCGACATCGAGGCTGCCGACCTTCTGTGCGACCCAATGGTAGAAGCCGGCGATCATGAAGCCGGCCGACACGACCATCAGGCCGAACAGCAATCCTATCGTGCGGTAATCGACGGCGTTCCAGGCTGCTTCCGGCGAGATACGCCCCGCCGCGATGAGGATCATGGCTCCAACCAGGGCCGACCCCGTCCTGTCCAGGCGCAGTCCCGGCACATGCCCGGCCGCCATTGCGACATAGACGAGGACGAAGATCGCTAGGCTGAAATCCATGACCGTCGCGCTCGGGCGGACGACGCACGGCGCCGCAGACGGGAAGCGGAAGCCGGGTGCGGGCCGGCTCCCTGGTGGGTCTACTTGGGAATGGTGCGGTCCATGTCCCACAGGTTGAAGGCGCGCTCGCCGTACATCGTGTCGAGGCCACGCTCCTGCACCTCTTCCGGCACCCTCAGGATGCCCAGGCTGTCCAGCACCTTCAGGATGATGAAGGTGATGATCGCCGCGTAGGCTCCGACGATGACGACGGCCAGAAGCTGGACCCCCAACTGCCCAACACTCGCCTCGACCTTGTTGATGTGCGAGCTCGCCATGAAGCCGATGAGGATTGCGCCCGTCATCCCGCCCACGCCGTGGGCGCGCCAGACCTCGAGCGTGTCGTCGACGTTGAGCCACCTCTGGACATACTTGGCGTAGTAGCAGCAGGTCGCACCGATCGCGCCGATGGCGAGAGCGGCGCTGGGTTCCACGTAGCCGGAAGCCGGCGTGATGGTCGCCAGACCCGCAACCGCGCCGACGAGGACGCCGGAGAAGGACGGGCGCCTCGTCTCGAGCCATTCCCAGAACATCCACACGAGCATGGCGATGGCGCCGGCCAGCATCGTGTTCGCAAACGCATAGGCGGCCAGCGCATCGGCCGCATAGGCGCCGCCGGCATTGAAGCCGAACCAGCCGAACCACAGCAGGCCTGCGCCGAGAGCGACCAGCGGCAGGTCCACCGGCGCGGGTTCGGACATGCCCGCCGGCAGCTTGCGCTTGCCGAGATATGCCGCCGTCGCGAGCGCCGAGAAGCCCGCGGAGGTGTGGATGACGATGCCGCCGGCGAAGTCCACCACGCCCATCTTGGCGAGGAAGCCTCCGCCCCAGATCCAATGCGCGGCCGGCAGATAGACGATGCCGGTCCAGAAGGCGACGAAGAGCAGGTAGGCGCCGAAGCGGAAGCGCCCCACGAAGGCGCCGGTCATCAGGGCCGGCGTGATGATGGCGAACATCATCTGGTAGGCGAAGACCATGATGAAGGGGATGTTCGCCGCATAGGTGGGATTTGGACTGACCCCGACATGGTACATGCCGAAATAGGGAACGATGTCGCCGATCACTCCCCCGATATCCGGCCCGAAAGCGAGGCTGAAACCTCCGAACACCCAGATCAGGCCGACGACCCCGATGCAGACGAAATTCTGCATCATGATCGATAATACGTCGCGTTCCTGGACGAGTCCGCCGTAGAAGAGAGCGAGCGCGGGCGTCATCATCAACACCAGTGCCGTGCACATGAGGATGAAGGCAGTATCGCCTGAGTTGATGACGGGCATCGGATGCTCCTTTGTACGTGCCTCCGGAAGTCCGAAGGCACAGGGCGTTTCACCAGGATCTTCGTCGTTTCACCTTCAGTATGGAGGCGGTCGATCCGGCGACCCCGCAGCTTGGTGCGGAGAGGCCTTGAGGGAGCCGCCCAGGCGTTTTCAATGCGCGGCTCCGGCCGGGTGAGCGGGCGCCTCTCGGCCGTGCTCGATCAAGTGGCCGGATACCGGCGTGTGCGGATGGGGCGCCATCAGCTTCTTGGGCGCGATGAACAGGTACATGGTCAGGACGTAGGGGGCCGTGAAGGACGGTATGCCGCCCGGTGCCACCAGCACGTCGAGCGCTCCCTGGACGAAGACGGTCATGATCGTGGCGAGCACCGCATAGACGGCCACGCGAAAGGAGGGCTTCAGGAAGATGACGCCCACCGCCATTGCGGTGAGTACCGGGCTGAAGCCGTAGAGCCCCTGGCTCACGGGCGAAGGAGCGACCCCCATGCCGATGGCGACCACCATGGCGATCAGCGATCCGGCTACCGCGGCGATTCCAGCCGGGACCGAGGCGATGAAGATGCCGACCAGGATGATCACGCCGCTGATGGCCGGGCCAAGAAGATAGACCTGCCCGATATTGCGGAAGAAGATCTCCACGAGCTCCTGCGGCTGGGGGATGCTCGCCAAACCCTGAACATAGTCGCTGGCGAGTTTCGGCGTGTCGCCGGTCACCTGGAGGGTCCCGAACGAATAGGCCGCAGCGACCATCAGCCATCCGGTCAGCACGAACGGGCCGGTCGAGCCGGGAACACCCCACTTGCTGGTGAGGGTCGCCCCAAAGGCGGCCGTGACGACCGTGCTCACGGCAGCGCCGACGACCACGGAGACCCAGAGCTGGGGCGAGACAGCGATCAAGGTGGGAAGCGCCGCGCCGACCAGGACGCCGTTGAAGCCATAGAGACCGGACGCAACGGAGGGCTCGTCGCAGTTCAGAAGCTTCGCCGTGAGCGTCGCCACCAGCACGCCGACCGCCGCGCCGATCGTGGTCGCCCAGACGCCGCTGACATAGGATGCATACGCCATCGCGGCGAAGAAGATCACGCCCGTGAGCGCGTTCTCCATGAAGAAGACCTGGCTCGTTCCGCGGAGCGAGTGGACGACGAAGTTCCCGACCGGGTTCGCCATGGGACTGATCCTCCGCTCAACGCCAGTAATAGCCAGGAGGCAGAGTCCTGCTGCGGGCCTCCTCGCGCACGACGCGCCAGAAGCGCCGAACCTCACCCCGCACGTCGTAGCTTTCGATCCCGACTGCACGCAGCATCAGCCCGGCGCCATTCGGCAGGCGGCTCACGCCAGACAACGCGCGAGCGGCCTCGGGGGAAAAGTTCGTCTCAAACCGTTCCTTGATGCGCGCCGCGATTTCTGGAGGCGTTACGCAGATTATATTTGCGAACGCATCGAAGCCGCGCATCACGGCCGCGAAATCAATAGTTGGATCGCCCTTTTCGATGAGGATCTTCTCGGAGAACAGCTTGCGGCCGTCCGGACGGCGCACGGTCACGGTCGTCGAAAACATGTCGAGCCCGAACCGTTCCTCGGCGTGATGGTGCTTGCGGCCCGCGAGGACCATCTCCCCGTAGAGGAGGGTCGCGTCCTCTGCGACCACGATGTCCGTCTCGGAGATGAACCGTGAGTCGCGATACGGGATCGTGAAGTCCGGCAGATATTCGAGATAGGCTCCTGCCTGCAGTATCACCGTCTGGTGCTGTGAGGCGTAGTTCGCATCCATGCGATGGATACGGTTGGCGCTCTGCGTCGTGACGTGCGCGCAGGCGCCTTCGCCGATCGAAATGTCGATCTTGTAGCGATCGCCCTGCAGGATGCCTCCGCCGATCGAGATGATCGGGCAGACGGGCAGTTCGGGCATCGCCTCGTCCCAATAGAGCGCCTGCTGCACGAGAAGGGGGGCGACCCGGTAGAGGTCGTGAAGAACGGACCTGCCGTCGCGCATCGAGAAACCGAGGCGCAGCACGCCGACCTTGCCGGGAGCGGCCGCTCGCATCTGCAGCGGCTGGGTCTGAAAGCTGCGCAGTTCGCGCGCTTGATCCATGCGGCCAAGGCGCTCGTGCAGGGCCATGGCGTCAGGCACTCGCGGCAAGAGGGCGGGCGACCTTCGCGTCGAAGAGCGCCATGTCCAGAACGAGATCGACCAGTTGGTCGACGCCTTCGCCGGTCTTGCAGTTGGTGAAGAGGAACGGCTTCTTGCCCCGCATGAGGCGGGAGTCGCGGTCCATCACCTCCAGGCTCGCGCCGACATAGGGGGCGAGGTCCTTCTTGTTGATGACGAGAATATCCGACTGGCAGACCCCGGCGCCGTTCTTGCGCGGGATCTTGTCGCCGGCCGCGACGTCGATCACGTAGATGTAGAAGTCCGCGAGCGCCGGGCTGAAGGTCAGCGTGAGATTATCGCCGCCGGATTCGATCAGGATCACGTCGCTGTCGGGATACTTCGCCTCGAGTTCTTCGACGGCGGCAATGTTCATCGACGGATCCTCGCGCACCGCCGTGTGCGGGCAGGCGCCGGTTTCGACGCCGACGATCTTCTCCTCGATCAGAACGCCATTCAGCGTACGGCGCACCTGCTTGGCATCCTCCGTCGTCACAACGTCGTTGGTGATGATCAGCGGCTTGATGCCCAGCTCGATCAGCCGCGGCGTGATGGTCTCGATCACGGCGGTCTTGCCTGAGCCGACCGGGCCGCCGATGCCGATGCGCGTGATCTTCTTCATCCTGGGCTCCTTTGCCCTGGCGGCGCTCAATTCATGAACAGCCGGACATGGGTCGTGGTGTGATGAGCGACGAGAAGGTCGAAGACGGGCGCGAACGACGTCATCTCGTCGAGAGAGCGGTCGCACACCGAAAGGTAGTCGTCCTGAACGCGGTCCTGGGCGGTGAAGAGGATGCGCTGCGTATCGATATGATCGATCCGCATCAGCCTGAGGGCGGCGCTCAGGATCATGGAGGCGACGCCGTATTGGTGCATGACGAAGGCCTCGACCTTGTCCACGCCCATATGGGCGAGCACGATCGCCTGGGCGACGGGTAGGCAGCCGGGCGTCGATCCCGACGCGATGTCGCCAAGCCATCGCTCGAGCATCGCGGACGGGCTGATCTTCGAAGCCAATTCGCCGAGCTTCTTGCCGACACGCGTTAGCATGAGCTGCTGCTCTTCCCCGACGCGTCGGCAGAACAGCTCCCGGTCGGCCGTCACCACGGCCTCGTAGTCGTCGGCGAGGACGGCACGGTGGGCATGCAGGAGCGCGATGCCGTCCATCCGGGCACTCTGGCCGAGCACGAGTTCGACATATTGCAGCAGGCCGGCAGAGTCCTTGACGACCTGGGTCTGCAACGCCGATTCCAGCCCGTTCGAAAATGCGAAGGAGCCGATCGGCAGGGTCGAATCCGAGAATTGCAGCAGGCGGGCCAGATGAGCCATGCCGTGCGCGGCCGATTGTGGCGTCGGCTTAGTCAACTGCATCGTTGCACCCGTGGTCATCCATGGTGATGCCCATGCGTGTGCCCGTGGTCGTGATGGTGCGCGGGACCATGACGATGGCTGTGGTCGTGGCCATGCTCGTCGTCATGCGCATGGTCGTGGTCGTGCGGATGATCGTGGTGGTGGTCGTGGTCATGCCCGTGCGGAACGGCATGGTCGCCATGGTGGTGATGCGGGGTGGCGTCGGCGCCGGCGAAGAGCAGCCTGGCCTCCCTGGCGTCGAGCTTCGCGGCCACGTCCTCGCCCGGGACGAAACGGGTCGTCACATGCGCAAAGGCGTGGGTGCGCATGACGGAGGCCATCACCTTCTGGTCGACCGATAGCGGCACATAGACGGTCGAGCCCTTGATCACCGCCGGCCAGTGCTGGTTGCCGAGCCCATGGCCGAGCTCGAAGGCCGCGCGCAGGATCTCGTTCGGCGAGAGGCTTTCCAGACCCTCTAGCTCGATGACCAGCACCTCCTTGAGGGCGATCCGGGCAACCACGATGAGGTTCTGTGCGGGGTCGTAGTGGAGCACGTCGCCATCATGCAGGTGCTCGGAGCGGGGCAGCGAGATCGCCAGTTCGGTGCCGCCTTCGCTCGCCTTGCGCAGGCGGCTCTTCGGCGCCTCCCATTGCTCGAGCACGAGGGGGTCCACCGGCGCCTGCCGTGCGCGCTCCTGCCAGACCGGGTCGCTGAGATGACCGAGTTTGCCTTCGACCAGGATCATTCTCACGTCTCCGGACAGACCAGGTGCTCAGGTGCGCTGCGCGCGCTTCCCGAGTTGGAGGCCGAGCCAAACCGCCGTGAAGCCGACGATAAGGCTCGATACGCAGTAGAGGACGGCGAGGCCGATCTCGTTGGGTGAGACAGCTTCCGAATAGACGCCGAAGACGAAGCTGGAGAACGTCGACATTCCTCCCGCCAGCCCTGTGCCGACGAGGAGCATGAACTCGTCCGAGACATCGCCCCAGGAATGGAGCCCGCTCGCCAACCCGAGGAAGAACGAGGCGACGATGTTCGCCGTGAAGATGTCCAGCGGAAAGGATGCGCTCTGCTGCGGGATGAGCAGCATGAGGAATTCGCGGATGGCAGCGCCGAACCCGCCGCCGATGAAGACAAAGACGGCTTGCGCCCACATCGTGCCCCCCTAAACCCGCGCAACCGCCGCGCCCGCGGCGGCGGCCAGGAGGCCCACGACGACAGACGACACGAGATACACCAGGGCGAGCGCGTGCCGGTTCTGCATCGTCATCTGCGCCGCATCGAGCTGCATGGAGCTGAACGTCGTGTAGCCGCCCAGAAGTCCCGTCAGCACCAGCGACGACATCATGTCGCCGTAGCGTTGCTGCCAATGAATAGCGAAGGCGACGGACAGATACGCGATCACGAATGCGCCCGTGATGTTGATGATGAACGTCCCGAACTTGAAGTGCGACTGGATCCTTGCGTCGATGAGCTTGCCGATCTGCCATCGCAGCAGAGAGCCGATCCCGCCACCGATGCAGACCCACATGACGTCGATTGCTCTCATCATCCGTGCGTCGCTCGTGGGTCATGGCGACTGAAGAACCCGATCCGGCTGCACCGCGACTTCGATCAGCTGAAATAATGGAGCTGGGTGAGTGGAAGACTTTTCGCCGGCTCGATCGTTGCGTGCTTGCCATCAACCGTGACCGCAAAAGTCTCCGGATTGACCTCGATCTCAGGCAGCCTGTTGTTGCGAACCATCGATTTCTTGGTGATGGTGCGCGTGCCGTAGACAGGCATCACGATCGATTTCAGCCCATACGCATCCACGATCCCGTCGTCGTATGCGGCGTGCGAGGTGAAGGTGAGCCGGGTCTTGGGCAAGGCCGAGCCCTGCGCGCCGAACATCGGCCGATAGACCACCGGCTGCGGCGTCGGCAGGGAGGCGTTCGGGTCGCCCATGATCGCCCAGGAGATCATGCCGCCCTTGATCACCATCTTGGGCTTGGCCCCGAAGAAGGCCGGCTCCCAGAGGACGAGGTCCGCCATCTTGCCGACTTCAACCGAGCCGAGGACCTTTGAAATACCCGCCACGATCGCGGGGTTGATGGTCACCTTCGCGACGAAGCGCAGCACCCGCTGATTGTCGTTTCCGGATTTGTCGCCGTCATAGGCGCCCATCCGGGCCTTCATCAGGTGGGCCGTCTGCATGGTGCGCGCCCAGTTCTCGCCGACGCGGCCCATGGCCTGGCTGTCGCTCGACAAGATCGAGATCGCGCCAAGATCGTGCAGGACGTTTTCAGCCGCGATGGTCTCGGGGCGGACCCGGCTTTCCGCGAAGGATACGTCCGTCGGAATCTTCGGGCTGAGGTTGTGACAGACCATGACCATGTCGAACAACTCGGCCTGCGAGTTGATGCCGTAGGGCATGGTCGGGTTGGTCGAGCTGGGGATCACGTTCGGCTGTCCCGCGACCCGGATGATGTCGGGCGCGTGGCCGCCGCCAGCGCCTTCCGTGTGGTAGGTGTGGATCGTACGCCCCTCGAACGCCGCGATCGTGTTCTCGACGAACCCCGCCTCGTTCAGCGTATCGGTGTGGATGCAGACCTGGACGTCGTAGGCGTCCGCCACCGTCAAGCAGGCGCGGATGGCGGCCGGGGTGCTCCCCCAGTCCTCATGGATCTTGAAGCCCATGGCGCCCGCGTGGAGTTGCTCCTCGAGCGGGGCGCGCCCGGAGCAATTACCCTTGCCGAGCACGCCCGCGTTGACGGGCCAGGCATCGAAGGCGCGGAGCATCATTTCGATGTTCCAGGTGCCGGGCGTGATCGTGGTGCCGTTCGTGCCGTCGGTCGGGCCGACACCGCCGCCGAGCAACGTGGTCACGCCGTTGCTGAGCGCCGTGATCCCCTGCTGCGGCGAGATGAAATGGACGTGGGCGTCGATGCCGCCGGCGGTCAGGATGAGGTGCTCGCCCGATATCGCATCGGCGCCGGGCCCGACGGCCAGCCCCTGAGTCACCCCCGACATCGTCCCGGGATTGCCGGCCTTTCCGATCCCGCAGATCAGTCCGTCCTTGATGCCGACATCGGCCTTGATGACCCCGAGAATCGGGTCGACGATGGTGACGTTGGTGATGAGCAGGTCCGGCGAACCCGCAGCATTCGTCAGCTCGTTGTCGTAGCCCATGCCGTCGCGGAGCGTCTTGCCGCCACCATAGACGGCTTCCTCGCCATAGACCCGAAGATCCTTCTCGATCTCGATATAGAGATCCGTGTCGGCCAGCCTGATCTTGTCGCCGGTCGTAGGACCATACAGGTCCGAATATTGCTGCCTCGAGATCATGACCATTTCAGATCTCCGCGATGTTGGTCGCCACGGATGGTTGAACTTTATGGATAGACTAGGGTTTGTTCTTGAAGTGGTAGCGGGCGACCTTCTCCATCGCGTCCGTCAGCCGGGGGCGATAATCCTCGTAGCTCTCGTCGCCGACCCAGCCGTTGACGAGGCCGTTGAAGCCAAGAACGCGCTGCTTTCCACCGAACGGGACCAACTCGACGTCCTTCTCGTCGCCGGGCTCGAACCGCAGCGCGGTGGTCGCCGGGATGTTGAGGCGCTTGCCGAACGCCTGCTCGCGGTCGAATTCCAGGAAGGCGTTCACTTCGAAGAAGTGGAAATGCGACCCGACCTGAATGGGGCGGTCACCGGTGTTCCGGACCTTCAGAGCGGTCGTCGGCATGCCAGCATTGAGCTCGATCTCGCCTTCGCCAAGTATCAGCCCGCCCACAGGCGCCTTGTTCTGAGCAGAAGCCATGATGAAGGCCCTCCGGTGCGGGATTACTTGACGGGATTGTGAACCGTCACGAGGCGACTGCCGTCCGTGAACAATGCTTCCACCTGGACGAAGGGGATCATCTCCGCGACGCCCTCCATGACGTCGGCGCGCGTGATGGCCTTGCCGGCGAGTTCCATGACCTCCTCGACGGTCCTGCCGGCTCGCGCACCTTCCAGGGCGGCAACGGAAATGAGGGAGACGGTTTCCGGGTGGTTGAGCTTGAGGCCCTGGTCCTTACGGCGCTGAGCGACGAGGGCCAGCGTGTAGACAAGCAGCTTGTCTGTCTCTCGGAGGGTGAAGTGCATGGGCGGCTCCTCACTGAATGCAGCCGGATTCCGCGGCTGGCGGCGTGCGTCCGCAGATTTTTATGGCTATGCCTTAGAAGTAATTACGCCCTTGAAGCTATACCCTCATTGATGAAACGCAAGGACTCAACCCGCGTAACAGAACATCGTTCTTTGTGTTTGATACCATACCCAGAGTGATACAGAACTTAACTTTGGATAGCTTGTCTCATGAGGGTGGGGCAGGTCTTGATCATTTCCCGTACGGATTCCGACCTTCAAGTGACATTGGTTTCAGTGCCGGGTGGGAGCCGGTGGCCAGAGGCTGCCCGGGGCGGGAACAGGGATGGGCTTCTGCAGCAAGCCTGCTGGCAACGACTAGTCGGAGCGAACGTGAATGTGCCGATGATGGTGCACGTGGACGTGTTCGTGGATCTCCGCCGGCAGCAGCTTTCCATTTCGTAGGGCCACCGCGCGCGTCGCGAACTCGCCCACGAAAACTGCATCGTGCGAGACGAGCAGCATGGCGCAGGGGAGGGGATGCAGCGCGCGCCGGAGCAGTTCGCCGTTCTGCTCGTCAATGCCGTTTGTCGGTTCGTCCAGCATCAGGACGTCGGGACGCATCGCCAGAAGGCCGGCGAGGCAGACCAGCCGCTTCTCGCCGCCCGAGAGGCGATGGCTGATCCGCTCGGCAAGGTGTCCGACGCCGAGTTCATCGAGCGCATTCCGCGCGCGCTCCTCAGCCTCGCGCTCGGTGCAGCCGGCGTTCAATGGCCCGAAGGAGACGTCCTCGACGACGCTGGGACAGAAGAGGTGGTCGTCGCTGTCCTGGAACAAGTAGGCGATCCTGGGCCTGAACTGCCTGAAGTGGCGCTCATCGATGCACTCGGTGCCGAAGAGGCGGATAGAGCCCTCCTGGGGGCGCTCCAGCCCGACGATGGTTCGCAGCAAGGTCGTCTTGCCGCTGCCATTCGGCCCGACGATGGCGAGCCTCTCGCCGGGCGCGAGCGTGAGATCGACATCGCGCAGGACGGATTTCTGCCCGCGTGAGACGCAGACGCCTTCCAGGGAGAGAAGATGGCTCACAGCCGATCCAGTGCCAGCGCCACGACACCCAGGCAGGAGATCAGTCCGAAGCCGGCCCAATCGCGCCATGGTGGAGCCGGCTGAGCCCGGTACGGGTAGTGCCCGGCATAGCCGCGGCAGCGCATGGCCTCCTCGATGCGGCGCGCACGATCGAGGGCGCGCACCAGCAGCATGCCGATCAGATAGCCGTAGCTGCGCCAGGTGTGGCGGTTGGAGCGGGGCCGGAAACCGCGCGCCCGCATGGCGTCGCGCAGGCGTTCTGCCTCTTCGCGAATGAGCGAGGTGTAGCGCACCGTCATCACGAACAGGCGGCCGAGAGGCTCCGGCATTCCGAGGCCACGCAAGGCTCCCCCAAGGCGGGCGGGCTCGAGGTTGCCGACCAGCACCGTCAGGATGAGCACGGATGACGAGACCTTCGCGGCAAGCAATGCTGCGCGCCAGAAGCCCTCGCGGCTGGCCGTCAGCGGACCGAGCGTGAAAAATGCTTCGCCCGCTACCGTGAAGGGGAGAGTCGCGAAGAGCAGCAGGACGAAGCCCTCCACATGCAGCAGCCGACGGGACAGCCGCGTCCCCGACGGAATGCGCCACGCGGCCAGCAGGGCGACGAGAAGGACGCCGGCCGAGACGGCCAGGGAGTGCAACTGCGCCACGCAGGCGATCGCCAGGACAGCCGCGACGAGCCGCAGCCGCGGATCGCCGGGCCGCATCAGCTTCGCCTCGCCCGGGCCCAGAGCCCGATGCCGGCAAGTCCGACGATGAAGAGGATGCCGGAGAGAACATCGGTGAAGCGCAGACGGGAATCCATCTGTTCGATCCGCTCGAGGAGCGGTTCGATCTGACGCTGGATAGCCGTCTCGACCATGCTGGCGATCTCCTCGGGCGACGCTTGCGGAGCAGCGACCGCACCCGCTGCCGCGGCCGCGGCGCTCGATGCCGGGTGGGCCGGAGCCGGGCCCAGCCGCCCGGCCGGCAGCACGACCGAGGCGACATGCGCATCGCCCGTGTCGACCGCGATCGTGACGTCGGAGAGGTCGTCCGCCGGGATGTCGAAGCTGAAGCGCCCCTCGTCGTCCGTCCGTCCATCCGCGAGGCGGCCGCCGGTGGCATCCGTTGCGGTCCAGGCGACCCCTCGCGGCCGGGTGCCGCCGACGAAGAACGCGTAGCCCCTCACGGTCCTGCCCTCGGCGGCCGCGAACACCTTGAGCTTGTGGGCCATGGCGGGCAGGCACGTGCCCATGAGCGCAAGCAGGACGAGGAGGATGCGCGTCACGGCGCGAGAGGTCTCATCGCCTTCGGCTCGACGCGCGCGAGGAACGCTACGATCGCCGCCGTGACGAACCCCTCGGCGAGGGCGAGCGGGAGATAGGTGGCCATCAGGACGGTTGCGACGGGCGTGTAGTCGCTGGACGACAGGGCGAGCGAAAGCGCGACAAGGCCGCCGGTTCCCAGGACCGACAGGGCGCCGACCACAGCGGAGAGCACGGCACGGACAGGCCCGCTGGCGGTCGCCCGGATGGAGGGGCCGAGCAGCAAGGCGAAGACGACGCCCGGCAGGGCGATGTTGACGGTGTTCACGCCGAGCGTGGTGAGGCCGCCGAAGCCGAAGAGCAGGGCCTGCAGCAGGAGGATGACGAGCACCGCCGCGAAAGTCGCGGTCCCGAGCATCAGGCCCAACAGGCCCGAGAGCAGCACGTGCACGCTCGACGGCCCGACCGGCACGGCGATCAGCGAGGCGGCGAAGACGGCGGCGCTGAGGACCGCCGCTCTCGGTATCATCCTGTCATCGAGCCGCGACAGCGCCACCGCGACGCTGCCGGCCGCGACCACGCCTCCGCCGACGAGCACGGGCAGCGAGAGTATGCCGTCGGGGATATGGGCCATCGGAGGTCATTTCCCGCCCATATCGGTGGCCTTCACCCAGATGAGCGCGCCCTCCTCGACGGGTGCGGACTTGCCGTCCGGCCCGGCTCTCCGCGCGTCGCCCTCGATCAGCGCGGCGAAACCCCACCAACCTGCGCGCGGCATCGCGTAGGTGAAGGTGCCGTTGGCATCGGCCTTGACCATCTGGGTGACGAAGGCATCGTTCCGCGGCTTCACGCTGCCGTCGTTGATGAACTCCACCTCCACGGGGGCGAAGGGAACGGGCTTGCCGTCCTTGAGCACGACGCCTGAGAACAGGTTCCCCGTCCAGAGGCCGGTGGGCCGCGTGAGCGGCTGGATCTCGACCGGGAGTCCGACAAGCTCGTCCCATCCCTCGCCGGAGGCAAAGCTGTCGACGACCACCTTCGCGTAGTGGACGATGTGCTTGTTCTCCGCGGCCTCCCAGTAGGGTTGCGGCTCGACGAAGAACACGGCCGCGCCCGGAGAAGGCAGGTCATGGGTGAGCGTCCAGGCCGGCTTGCCGCCGACAGGCTTCTCAGCGAGGTTCTTCAGCAGGTCGGTCTGCTTTCCGCCCGCCAGGACACCCACCTTCGCGGGCTTTTGCATCGCCATCACGGGGCCGCCCTCGACCGGGTGAGTAAAGACGAGGTCGAGCGTAACCTTTCCCCCCTCCGGCAGGACGTCGGCGGATGGTATGATCTCCTGAAAATGAGCTATGCAAGACGAGCTGGCCGCCGTGAGATATACGAAGCCAAGACAAAGGGATGCGATGGGATAGGACATCGCTCTCTCCCGGTGTGAAATCCGGCAGCGAAAATCATACGAGCCCGAATCTTGAGCGCAAGGCAGGACGCCGAGATCGGCAGCAACTGTGCGAAAGCAACAAATCTATAGTGCAGCCTGCGTCGAGGCCGGGGGGTGTTCATGCAGAGGACCACGATCGCGATCGATGACGAACTCGCTGTCGCGCTCGATCGCTACATGAACGGCGTGGGAGCGGTGAGCCGGTCGGAGGCGATCCGCGACCTCGTGCGGCGGGGCCTGTCCGCCCGGCCGGAGGCGCCGTCAAGCGCCCCCTGCTTCGGGGTCATCAGCTATACGATCGACCAGTCCGTGCGGAACCTTGCGGCTCGCGTGCCCCAGGGACGGCTCGATCGCCACGATCAGGCCGTGGCGTGCGTGTCCATCCCGCTCGACCACACGACATCGATCGATGTGACGGTGATGCGCGGCCAGGTGGGGAAGGTGTCAGCCTACGCGGAGGCGCTGTTTCTCGAACGCGGGGTGATGCACGGCACGCTGAATCTCATTCCCGTCGCCGAGGACAATTCCGAGCACATCCACGATGACGGCGCCGCGCCTAGCCACACTCACCTCCGCGTGCGCAGCGGCTTTTGAGCGATCGACGGCTGGTCAGGTGGGGTCGGCGAAAAGGGCGCGATCGCCGGAGGCGCGGACGAACTGAAGGAAGTCCGCAATGCCTTCGGTCAGTAGCGAGATGTGCCGGGTCATCAGCTCGGAGGCTCGCTTGCTGTCGTTGGCCAGGATGGCCTCCATGATCTCGGCATGCTCTGGAATGGAATTCGTCATCCGCCCGGGCTGGAACGTGATGGCTCGCCGGTAGGGGGCCGTCTTCAAGGACAGGCGGCGGATCTCGTCCTGCAGGACGCGGTTGTGGCTCGCGGCCACGATCACGTCGTGAAAGGCGAGATTGGCGTCACAGAAGGAATCGGCGTCGCCCTGCTCCAGCGCACGCTCGCAGGCCTCGTGCGCATCCGCGAGCACCTTGCGCTGCTCGGGCAGGATTCGCCGGGCGGCCTGAGCGGCTGCAAGCGCCTCGAGCTGGGCCACCACGCTCAGGGCGTCGAGGAGGTCCGCCACCGAGAGCTGGGCCACCTGCAGGCCCTGCCTGCCCCGGCTCTCCGCGAGCCCGCTCGCCGACAGCCGCTGCAGCGCCTCCCGGACGGGCGTACGGGACACGCCGTAGCGCTCGGACAGCTCGCGCTCGTCGAGCCTGTGGCCCGGCCTGACGCGGCCGCGGAGGATCTCCTCCTCGAGCTTCTTGGCAATGTCGCCCGAGAGCGATGTTTCCTCCGCCGGAGCCGCAACGGTCGGGGAGGGGGGCAGCCCGCCGCGGCGTCTTTCCGCTTTGCGGCCGGCAGGCACGGCCTGAGCCATTCAGGTGGTTTCCGACGAGTAGACCCGGTTTGCGATCAGCTCGCCGAGAGCCACGAGCCCATAGAGCAGGAGGCCGCAGACGCAAAGCACCACGATGGCTGCTATCGACACCTCGGTGTCGGCCCGGGCCGTCGCAAAGATGATGAGATAGCCGAGGCCCGCCTGAGCGGTGATGAACTCGCCGATGATCACCCCGATGATGGCGAGCGTGATCGCGACCTTCATGCCCGAGAAGATGTAGGGCAGCGCTGCCGGGAAGCGGACATGCGTGAAGACCTGCCACTCGCTCGCGGTGAGCGAGCGGCAGAGCCGCAGCATGCTCCGGTCGACGCTGAGGAAGCCGGCCGTCGTGGCGATCACGACGGGGAAGAAGGCGATGAAGATCGAGAATGCGACGCGCGACTGCGTGCCGACGCCCAGCCAGATGATGAAGAGCGGCGCGAGCGCGATCTTCGGGATCAGCTGGAAGAAGACGAGGTTCGGATAGAGCGCCTCCCGCGCCACCGCCGAATAGGTGATGAGGATCGCGAGCGCGACGCCGAGCACCGTCGCCAGGATGAAGCCGAGCGCCGACTCGAAGGTCGTCGGGATGGCGTGGGTGAGGAGAATGTCCCAGCGCTCGGCGATGTAGGAGAGTGTCGAGACCGGCGAGGGCAGGATGACGGGCGGGATCTTGCCGATCACGACCACGGCCTGCCAGGCGCCGAGCGCGAGCGCCGCCAGCGCGATCGGCAGTATGATCGAGCGCAGGCCCAGAAGCCCGGCTCCCGTGCCGGCATCGGGCACGGCGATGGTCGCGCCCGTCTCGGTTCCGATTGCGGCCGCCATGATCTACTCCACCGCTCCTGCCCGGTTGGACGAGCCCGTTCCCGGGCCGCCATGCGCTTCCTCGATCGTGAGCCGCAGCCGGCGGCAGATCGCGTTGAACTCCGCGCTATCCTCGATCTCGAAGCGCCGTGGGCGCGGGAACGGCATGGCGAGGTCCAGGATGATCTTGGAAGGCCGCCCGCCCATCACCACGACGCGGTCGGACAGGAACGCGGCCTCGCGAATGGAGTGGGTGACGAAGACGACGGTCTTGCCGGTCTTCTCCATGATCTCGGCGAGCGCGGCGTTCATCTGGTCGCGGGTGATCGCGTCGAGGGCCGAGAACGGCTCGTCCATCAGGAGGATCGCCGGATCGTGGATCAGCGCGCGGCAGATCGCGACGCGCTGGCGCATGCCGCCGGACAGCTCGGACGGCTTCTTGTTCTCGAAGCCCTTCAGGCCGACCATGGCCAGGAGTTCGTGCGCGCGCTCCCTGTACTTGGCGAGCGGCAGCTTGAGGATGCGGACCGGGAAAAGGACGTTCTCGAGCGCGCTCTTCCAGGGGAGCAGCGTCGCGTCCTGGAAGATGATGCCGATGTCGCGCCGCGGCCCGGTTACGGGGCTTCCGCCCAGCTGGATGGAGCCGCCGGTCGGCTTCTCCAGCCCCGCGATCATCATCAGCAACGTGCTCTTGCCGCAGCCGCTCGGGCCGAGCAGGGACACGAACTCGCCGCGTCCCACCTGGAGGCTGGCCGAAGCCACCGCCCTGATCGGGCCTTGCCGGCCGGCATAGGTCTTCTCGACCGCGTCGACCCGGACGAGGGTCTCGGGCCGCGGCGTTTGCGGCATCTGCACGATCTGCGCCGACATCAGCCTCAGACCACGTATTTCTTGTAGGGAGCGGCGCTGGTCTCGGCAGCCTTCGCCTCGTCTGCGTTGAGCTTGACCGTTCCGGCGAACTTGTTGGTGAAGAGCGCCGCCGTATCCGGCTTCTGCGCCTTGTCGCCGGCCGCATACTGCACGACGAGGTCCGCCATGGTGGCGACCTTCTTCGGGTCGGCATAGCCGAAGCCGTTCTCCTTCACCTCGGGCACGAGATTGGTGAGGTTGGTGAGACCGAGCCCGACCTGGGCATAGGCCTTCCCGGTCGAGCTGAGCGCGACCTCGCTGTTCGCCTTGAGGAAGATGTCGACCGCCTCGGCGAAGTTCGTCATCGTGAACTTGATGGCCTCCATGGCGCCTGCGACGAAGGCGGCGCAGAGGTTCGGATCCTTCTCGACGCGGGCGGGCTGCGTCGTCAGGGACTGGCCGTAGAACTCGATTCCGGCATCCCGGAACAGCATGAAGCGAAGGTCTGTCCCGAGCGGCGCGAGGGACGGAATCGTGCTCGTCGCGAAGGCCGCGACGGCATCCACCTGCTTCTCGATCAGCGAGCGCTCGCGGACCTTGCCGTCGATCTGCAGCATGTTGACCTTGGCGAGATCGAAGCCGGCTTTCTGCGCATAGAGCGCCAGGAACGGATATTCGCCGGACGTGACGCTCGCGCCGAGCCTCTTTCCCTCGAGGTCCTTCGGCGTCTTGATCGGCGAATCCGCCAGAACGCCGATGCCCATCAGGGCGTCGTAGTTGATCTGGCCGATGCAGGTGATCGGCAGGCCTCGCGCGGCCTGCACGATGGCCGTCGGCGTCGCCGCCATGCCGAAATCGAACGTGCCGGCCGAGACGGCCTGGGCGGCTGCGCCCGATCCGGAGCCGCGGGCGACCGAGACCTCAAGCCCGTGCTTCTTCCAGAAGCCTTTGTCCCGCGCCACGTAGGCGAAGAGGTTGGGGCCCTCCGGGATCCACGACGTGGTGAAGGAAATCTTGGCCGCGCCTTGGGCGATCGCCGGGCGGGCGAGGCCTGTCGTTGCGAGGGCGGCCGCTCCGATGCCGCGAATTGCGTCTCGCCTCGTGAACGTCATCGGACCCCTCCGTCGATTTTGATCTGAGCGGATCCATCATCCTCTGGCCGCGTCCTCATTGCAAGAGTGCATGCCAAACTATGTTGCTTGCATGCCAAATTCTGTTTAGATCGCGGCAAGTGCCTCGGAGCGGGGCTGGTCTAGGAGGAATGCCCCCATGCGAGGGTTCGAGGCGCGCAACGCACATTTCGACCGGCTGGTGAACACGCCGGGACTGCGTTGGCTCGGGCAAAACACGAATCATGCCAAGCCGCATCCGGCCGTCATCGAGGCGATGGAGCGGAGCATCCGGGACGAGGAGTTCCACATCTACGCGCCGCCCGCGGGCTTCGAAGAGCTGCGGGCCGGGATCGTGGAGGATCTCGGGCTGAAGGGGCAGGTCGCGCTCGTGTCTGACGGCGCAGTGGCGTCGCTCTACCATGCCTGCCACGCGCTCCTCGGGCCGGGCGACGAGTTCATTACCACGGATCCGACCTGGAACTGGCCGATGGCCTTCGCGCGCTCGGTCGGCGCCACCGTGAAGCAGATCCCGATCTACGGCGAGGAATACGGCTACCGGCTCGCGCCGGAGCGGCTGCGCGAGGCGATCACGGAGAAGACGAAGGTCGTCTACATCGTCGATCCCAACAACCCGCTGGGCTCCGCGTGCACGGCGGAGGAGATCGAAGGCATCGTGTCAGCGGTGCGCGACGCTGGTGCCTACCTGATCCACGATTGCACCTACCGCCACTTCGCGTACGAGCATCATCTCGCGGCGAATTTGTATCCAGAGAAGACGCTGACGGTATACAGCTTCTCCAAATGGCTCGGTCTGGCCGGCCTGCGGGTCGGCGCGATCGTGGCCCATCCCGACATCGTCGAACGGCTCGCGGCGGCTCCGCCGAACAATCTCGGCTCCTCGATCCTGTCGCAGCGCGCCGCGATCGCCGGCCTGAAGATCAAGTCCGAGTGGTTCCCGGGCGTGCTCGCCGAGCAGCGGGCGAACCAGGCGCTCATCAAGGATGCGGTCGGTGGCGTGCCCGGTCTTGCGGTCGCGGTCTAT
Organism: Enterovirga sp. CN4-39; assembly: GCF_049446235.1. NCBI lineage: Bacteria > Pseudomonadati > Pseudomonadota > Alphaproteobacteria > Hyphomicrobiales > Methylobacteriaceae > Enterovirga > Enterovirga sp. CN4-39. Next base: position 30,231 of record NZ_JBMSEF010000021.1, read on the forward strand.
CCGTCGAACGGCAACTTCCTCGTGGTCGAGTGCGGCCCGGCGGGCATCCGGCCGGACGCGCTCGTCGCGGAATATGCCGAGCGGAAGATCATGATCCGCCAGGGCTCGTACCATACGCCGACCTTCGGCGACCGCTTCATCAAGATCTCGACCACGGTGCCGTCCGCCTGGGCGGAGGAGCTCGCCGAGCTGCTTCCCGAGATGGTCGAGCGCGCCCGCGGCCGCAACGAATCCGCACAGCTCTTCTGAGCCGAACGAAACCCTGGATGGCAGGACAGCAGCAATGGATCTGAAACTCGGCGGACAGAAGGTCCTCATCACCGGCGCCTCGCAGGGCATCGGTGAAGGGCTGGCGCATGCCTTCGCGGGCGAAGGCTGCCATCTCCATCTCACGGCCCGTGCGGCAGACAAGCTCGACGCGATGGCGCGCGAGATCGTCGCCGAGCACAAGGTGAGCGTCACCTATACGGCGGCCGACATGACGCAGGAGGGCGCGGTCGAGCGCATCGTCGAGGAGGCTGGCGACGTCGACATCCTCATCAACAATGCGGGCGTGATCCCGAGCGGCAACCTGTTCGAGATCGGTCCGAAGAAGTGGCGCGACGGCTGGGCGCTCAAGGGCTTCGGCTATGCCGACATGATCCGCGCCGTCTATCCGAAGATGAAGGCCCGCGGCGGCGGCGTCATCCTCAACAACATCGGCAATGGCGGTGAGGTCTGCGACCCCCAATATATCGAGGGCGCGGCCGGCAATGCTTCCATCATGGCGATGACGCGGGCTCTCGGGGGACGGAGCCTCGACGACAACATCCGCGTGGTCGGCGTGAACCCCGGGCCGGTCGATACCAGCCGCATCTACAACATGCTGCGCAAATGGGCGGATACCGAGTTCGGCGACGAGAGCCGCTACGAGGAGCTGCTCGAGCGCTATCCGCTGAAGCGCCCGGCCCGCATCCACGAGATCACGGATCTGTTCCTGTTCCTGGCCTCGTTCCGGTCCGGCTACACGTCCGGAACCGTCATCACGGTCGATGGCGGCATCGCGTCCCGCCGCTCGGTCGTCTGAGGAGAAAGCGCATGCCCTTTGCGACCGCCAGCGACGGCGTCAAGCTGCATTACGAGGCTGCCGGGCGCGGCACGCCGATTGTCTTCGTGCACGAGTTCGGCGGGTCCCACTGGAGCTGGGAGCCGCAGATGAACTTCTTCACGCGGCGCCATCTCTGCGTGACCTATGCGGCGCGCGGCTATGCGCCGTCCGACATTCCGGAGGACGTCTCCGCCTATTCCCAGGCGCGGGCGGCCGACGACATCGTCGACGTGATGAGCGCGAACGGCATCGACAAGGCGCATCTCGTCGGCCTGTCGATGGGTGGTTTCGCCGTGCTGCACGCGGGGCTGCGCCACCCGGACCGGATCCTCTCGATCACGGCGGCGGGGGCCGGCTACGGCGCCGAGAAGGCGCACGAGGACTATTTCAAGGGCATCTCGGACCAGGTCGCGACCAATTTCGAGACGAAGGGCGCGAAGAACTTCGCGCCCACCTATGCCGAGGGCGCCTCGCGCGTGCAGTTCCAGGACAAGGACCCGCGCGGCTGGCAGCTCTTCGCCGAGCGCCTCGGCCAGCACTCCGACCGCGGCGCCGCCAACACGATGCGCGGCGTGCAGATGCAGCGGCCCTCGCTCTACGACCTGGAGGCCGAGTTCAAGGCCATGAAGACGCCGCTCCTCGTCATGGTGGGCGACGAGGACGACCATTGCCTGCAGCCCGGGATCTTCCTGAAGAAGACGGTTCCGGCCTCGGGCCTCGCCGTGTTCCCGAAATCGGGCCACACGCTGAACCTCGAAGAGCCCGCGCTCTTCAACCAGCTCCTGGCCGAGTTCATCGCCCAGGTGGAGGCGGGGCGCTGGGGGCCGCGCGATCCGCGCGCCAACCCGGCCCAGATCATGCGGACCGAATAGGGTGCGGCCGTCCGACCATGTGGACGGCGACCGGCTCTGGGGTCGCCTCATGGCGCTCGCCGAATACGGCGCGCGCCCGGATGGCGGCGTCGACCGGCAGACGCTCACCGAGGCCGAGATCGAGGCCCGGGCGGAACTCGTCAGGTGGGGCAGGGCGCTCGGCCTGACGCCGTTCACGGATGCGGCCGCGAACCTGTTCCTGCGCCTGGAGGGGCGCGAGCCGGACCTGCCGCCGGTCCTGGCCGGGTCGCATATCGACTCGCAGCCGACGGGGGGCAAGTTCGACGGCGCCTACGGCGTGCTCGCGGCGCTGGAGGCCGTGCAGGCGATCCAGGAGGCGGGAGTCAGGCCGCGCCGCTCGATCGAGGTCGTGGCCTGGACCAACGAGGAAGCCTCGCGCTTCGCGCCCGGCATGACGGGCTCCGAATTGTTCACCGGTGTGAAGACGCTGGAGCAGGTCTCCGGCCTGAAGGACGGCGACGGCATCCGGATGGGCGACGCGCTCGCCGCCGTGCTCGCCGCGGATCGGGGCGTCCCGCAGCGCCCCCTCGGGCTCCCCGTCGCAGCGTTCCTGGAGCCGCATATCGAGCAGGGTCCTGTTCTCGAGCGCGAGGGCATCCCGGTCGGCATCGTGAGCGGCATTCAGGGCACCCGCCGCTACCGCGTTCGCGTCACGGGCGAGGCCGCGCATGCCGGCACCGCCGAGCGGCACGAGCGCCGCGACGCCCTCATGGCGGCCATCCGCATGGTGGCCGCGATCGACAGGGCCGCCATGGATCCGGCCGACACGAAGCTGACCGTCGGTCTATTCCAGGTGAAGCCGAACGCGCCCTCCGTCGTGCCCTCGGAGGTATTCTTCTCGATCGACCTTCGCCATCCGGAAAACGAGGTGGTGGACCGGCTCGACCGCGAGATCCGCCGCATCGTCGAGGCGGAACGGGGGCCGTGCGACGCCGCGCTGAACCAGATCGCGCATGCGCCCTCGCTGTCGTTCTCGCCCGAGATCCGCGCGACGCTCTCCCGCGCGGCGTCCGAGCTCGGCATCGCGCATCGCGACATCTACTCGGCCGCCGGCCACGATGCGCGGCAGCTGCACTATGTTTGCCCGACCGGCATGATCTTCGTGCCCTGCCGCGACGGCATCAGCCACAACCCGGCCGAATGGGCCGAACCGGCCGACCTGACCGCCGGCGCGAAGGTGCTGGCCGACGCCCTGTTCGAGCTTGCCGACGCGGCGTGAGCGGCGCCGGGAGCTGGCTGCCGGAGTCCGTGCGGTCGTGCCGCCGGTCAGCTGACGATGACGAACACCTTGCGCAAGGTCGTCTTGACCTCCCAGACGCCTCCCGTGAGCGGGGAGCAGAAGACGGTGTCGCCGGCCGCGATCTGGATCGGCTCGCCGTCATCCGGCGTGAAGGTGGCCTCTCCCGCAAGGAAGTGCATGACTTCGCCTTCTTTCACGTCGCGCCGATAGGTGCCCGGGCTGCACTCCCAGATTCCCGTGCGGGTGCTCTCGAGCCCCGGTATGGCGACGCGCAGGCCCTGAAGTTCGCAGGCGGGTTCGCTGATCGGCGTCTTCACCGGGCCCCAGCTTTCGAGCCCGTTCGCCGAGGCGCTCTTCTTGATGATCTGGATAGCCATGTAATCTGTTCTGCACTTCCCTGAGCACCAGGCCTCCGCGGGATGCCGCCGAGCGCCGTCTCGTAGCTTCGCCCCGTATGGAGCGGCCTGTATCGGGTCAATCGTGGCCGCTGGCTCGTCGTCCGATGCCCACACGTGTTTTGGCCGTTGGAGCCGGACGTCGCTCGCGCGCCCTACACGGCGAGGTATCGCTGCTTGATTTCCTCGTTGTCGCGCAGCTCGGCGATCGTGGACCGGTGGACCACCTGTCCCTTGTCGATCACCGTCGCGTGGGTGGCGACGCCGAGGCAGAAGTGCATGTTCTGCTCGGCCAGGAGGATCGTCACGCCCATGTCGCGCAGCCGCCTGATCAGGTCGCCGATCGCCTGCACGATGATGGGCGCGAGCCCTTCGCTCGGCTCGTCGAGCAGGAGGATCTCGGGGTTGCCCATCAGGGTCCTGGCGATGGTGAGCATCTGCTGCTCGCCGCCCGAGAGGCGCCCGGCCAGCCGCTCCTTCATGCCGGCCAGGATCGGAAACACCTCGTAGACCGTCTCGAGGTCCCAGTGCGTCGCGCCGCCCGGTCCGGTCTTGGCGGCGATGACGAGGTTGTCCTCGACGCTGTGCTCGGGAAAGACCTGCCGGTCCTCGGGCACGTAGCCGATCCCTGCCCGCGCGACGCGATAGGGCGGACGGCCCGAGACGGTCTCGCCGCCCAGGAGGACGCGGCCGCGGCGCGGCGGCGCGATGCCGATGATCGTCTTGAAGGTCGTGGACTTTCCGGCGCCGTTCCGGCCGAGAAGGGCCATCGTCTGGCCCTTCTCGACCGAGAGGTCGATGCCGAAGAGGATCTGGCTCGCGCCGTAGAAGACGTCGGCCTGCTCGATGCGGAGAAGAGGTTCGCCCATCAGGCCGCGCTCGCCTCGGCTGAGTGGTGATCTGTCCCGAGATAGGCGTCGATCACGTCCTGGTTCGTCCTGATCTCGTCCGCGGTGCCTCGCGCCAGCACCTGGCCGTATTTCAGCACGTAGATCGCCTGGGCGATGCGGAAGACGATGTCCATGTCATGCTCGATGAAGAGCACCGTCATGCCGGTGACCTCCCAGAGGCGCTGGACCGTGCCGATCATGCGCCAGCGCTCCTCCGGCCCCATTCCGGCGGTGGGTTCGTCCAGGAGCAGCACGGTCGGCTCCATCGCGAGGGCGAGCGCGATGTCGAGGAGCTTCTGGTCGCCATGCGAGAGGTTGCGGGAGAGCGTGTCGGCCTTCTGCCCGAGCGTCAGGAGCGTGAGGATCTCCTCGACCCGGGCGGCCGTGTCGTCGAGCGGGAAACGGCGGAGCACCGTCCAGGAGAGACGCCGGTGCGAGGTCACGGCGGCCGTCAGCGCCTCGCGAACTGTCAGGCTCGGGAAGAGCGCGGCTACCTGGAAGGCGCGGGCCATGCCCCGGCGCACGACCTCCAGGCTGGAGAGGCCGACGATGTCTTCCCCGTTCAGGACGACGCGCCCCGCATCGGGCCGGAACGCGCCCGAGATGAGGTTGAAGAAGGTCGTCTTGCCGGCCCCGTTGGGTCCGATGATGGCGCTGAGCGAGCCCTTGGGAAAATCGATGGAGACGTCGCGGGTCGCCTGCACGCCGCCGAAGGACTTCGAGAGGTTCTGGACGCTCAGCATCAGGCGACCCCGCGCTCGGAGATGCTCTCGGCCGGCGCCGGGACGGGAGCCGCCGCGGTCTCCCGCGTCCCGCGCCGTCGGCCGAACCACTCCATCAGGTAGTCGCCGACGCCCTGGCGCAGGCCGAGCACGATCGCCAGGATCAGGAGCCCGAGCACCAGTCCGTGATGCTCCGTGTAGATGGTCACGGTGCGGTTCAGGAGTTGCAGCAGGAACGCGCCGATCAGCGGCCCCATGAAGAGCTGGGAGCCACCCAGCATGATCATGAAGATCGCCTCGCCGGAGGTCGTCCAGAAGCCGAATTCCGGGTAGGCCCCCGACACGAAGAGGGCGAGCAGGATGCCGGCGACGCTCGCCATCGACCCGGCGAAGACGAAGATGCCGAGCTTGGCCATCACGACGTTGACGCCGAGGAAGTTCGCCCGGCTCGGATTGTCCCGCACCAGCCGGAGCGTATAGCCGAACGGGGACATCCAGACCTGCCGCATCAGCAGCACGCAGGCGACGAAGACAACGGCGCAGAAGCCGTACAGGGTCGTCCCCTCGTTGAGGTTGAAGCCGAGGAAGGGTGGGCGTGGGATGCCGCCCATCAGCCCCTGGTCGCCGCCCGTGAGGCTGACCCAGGTCAGGATGATGGAGTGGATGAACATCTGGAAGGCGAGGGTGATGAAGGAGAAGTAGATCTCCTTCAGGCGAACGCAGATGGCGCCGATCACGAGCGCGACCAGCGCCGTTCCGGCGATCGTGGCCGCGACCGCGACCGGGATCGACACGCGGCCCGATTGCATCAGCAGCCCGAAGATGTAGGCGCCGGACGCGAAATAGGCTGCATGGCCGAAGGAGACGAGGCCGGTCAGCCCGACCAGCATGTTGAGCGACATCGCCAGCAGCCCGTAGGCCATGACGTAGATCAGGAAGTCGCGCAGCGCCGCCTGGGGAAAGACGAGCGGCAATGCCAGGAGCAAGGCCAGCCCCGCCGCGGCGAGGCCGGCATCTCGCAGGAGACCGGACCGCATCATCGGGCCGCCTCCCGTCCGAGCAGGCCGCTGGGCTTCAGGACGAGCACCGCCGCCATCAGGGCGAACATCAGGCCGTCGACGAAGAGGGGGAAGCCGATCGCCCCGAAGGCCCGCGTGAAGCCGATCAGCAGCGCCGCGATCAGGGCACCCGCGATGGACCCCATCCCGCCAATCACCGTGACGATGAAGCTCTCGATGAGGATGGACAGGCCCATGCCGGGCGTAAGCGTCCGGGTCGGTGCCGCGAGGGCGCCCGCCACGCCGGCGAGGAGGCTTCCGACCCCGAACACGCCCGCATAGAGGGCGGTCGTGTTGATGCCGAGCGCGCCGACCATCTGCGGGTTGATGGCGAGCGCCCGGATCGTCTTGCCGGTGCGCGTCTTGTTGATGCCGAGCCAGAGCAGCAGGCCGATGAGCAGGCTCGCCGCGATCATGAAGGCGTAATAGGCCGGGATGAACCCGCCGAAGAGCTCGATCGGCGGCAGGGCGAACGCGTCCGGCATGCCCATCATCTTGTACTCGGCTCCGAAGATGATCTTCACCAGATCATCCGCGATCAGGATCACGGCATAGCAGACGAGCAACTGCATCAGGATGTTCGTGCCGTAGACACGGCTCATCAGGAAGCGCTCGAACAGGATTCCGACGATCCCGACCCCGATCGCGCCGGCCAGGAAGGCGGCCGCGAAGCTCGAGGTCAGCTGGTAGGCGGCGAACGCGAAATACGCGCCCATCATGTAGAAGGCGCCGTGCGCGAAGTTGATGACGCCCAGCACGCCGAAGATCAGCGACAGGCCGGACGTCACCATGAAGAGCAGCATGCCGACGATCATTGCCGTGGAGAGCTGCGTGATCAGGCACGCACTCGTCGACACGCATGCGGCCAGAGCCTCGAGATTCAACTAGCTCTCCCAGGGTGGAGGACGTCGAGGCATGTGGGCGGCCGCCCACATGCCGGCGGCGCTGCGAAGCTCAGGCGTAGCCCTTGCTCTTCTTCCACTGCTGCTCGAGTTCGAGGATCTTGGACCAGGGCACGTCCTTGAAATCCTCAACCCACGGAGCCTTCGGCACCGTCCGGCCCCAGGCGACAGGATAGTTGATGATCGTGTGGTCGCTGTCCCGCATGGTGACGGTGCCGTCCACGCCGAAGCCGGATTTCACCGTCATGCCCTTGATCTCGCCCGCGAGAGCCGCGCCGTCCGTCTTGCCGTTGGTGCGGCGCAGTGCCTCGAAGATGAACTGCGTCGCGAGGTAGTTCTGCCAGCCCCAGTTCGTGGATTCATGCCCTGCCGCCTTCGCGAAGGCGTCCGCATAGGCCGTGTTCTCCGGATTCGACGGGTAGTTGCGGTTGTAGCGGTAGGCCGTGTTGAGCCCCTGCGGGAGCTGCTTGATCGCGGACAGGACGGGCGGGTCGCCGAGGCCGCCGCTGAAGAAGGCGGTGTTCGCGAAAAGCCGGTACAGGTTCGACTGCTCGATGAAGGCGACGAGGTCGCCGCCCCAAAGGGCCGAGTAGACGGCCTGCGGCTTCACCTGGAGCATCTTGGTGATGCTCTCGGTGTAGTCAGGCGCGAACAGTTTCGGCCAGAGCTGATCCACGACCTCGATCTGCGGATCGAACAGCTTCACGTATTCCAGGAACTCGGCCGTGTTGTCGCGCCCGTAGGCGTAATCGGGCGAGCAGGTCGCCCAGCGCTTCAGACCCTTCGCCTTCGATATCTCGGACGCATAGGTCCCGCCCGCGACCGCGTCGTGGATGCCCTGCCGGGCGCACCGGAAGGCGGTCTTCACGTGAAGCTTTGGGTCGGCGGTCAGCGAAGATGTCTCAGAGCAGGTATGAACGCAGAGGACGCCGAGGTCGCGGATCACCTCGTGTACCGCGAAGGAGCCCGAGGACGCCTCGCCGTCGATCACGATCTCGCAGCCATCGTTGTTGATGAGGTCGCGGGTGACGCGCGCCGCCTCGTCCGGCCGTCCCTTGCTGTCGCGGTCGATGACCTCGATCTTCCGCCCGGCGATTCCGCCCGCCTCGTTCACCTGCTGGACCGCTACCTGCACGGCAAAGCGGGACGATGTGCCGAGGATGGCGACCCGACCCGACAGAATGGTGGGAAGCGCGATGCGGATCGTTTTGGCCTGCGCGCCCGCAATATGCGGGAAGCCCGTGATGGCGGCGGCGCCCGCGACCGCGCCGCCGATGAACGAGCGTCGGTCGACGCCGCCCTTGGTCTTCGTCATGCGTTCCTCCTGTCGGCCGGATGTCCCGGCTCTGGTCTTGTTTGCGGGCCCGGGAATCCGGGTCCCTGTCACGAGCCTCTGCGGGCCGTGTCCCTAATCTACTCGGCGGCCTCCCGCTGGCGGGCAGGGCTTCGCGCCGCCGCGACCCGGAAGGCATCGCGGAGCATCGCCCCGACGAAGGCGAGCACGCCCGCGCTCGTCCGGATGGGTTTGGTGAGCGTCAGCATGCCATGCGTCTGGTCGCTCATGTGCAGAAGCGTGACCGGGACGCCCTCCCGCTCGAGCCTCGCCGCGTAGAGGCGTCCCTCGTCACGGAGCGGATCGTGGCCGCAGGTGACGACGAGCGCCGGCGGCGCGCCCGCGAGCGACGCGGCGCGGATGGGGGAGACGCGCCAGTCGGTGCGCTGGTCGGGATCGGGCACGTAATGATCGACGAAGTAGCGCATCGTCGCCGGCGTCACCGTCATCCCGGCGGTCGCCGCCCCGTAGCTGTCGGTCGACATGCCGAGATCGACGGCCGGGTAGAGGAGGGCCTGGTAGAGCGCAGGCGGGAGGGTGCCGTCCCGGCCCATCAGGGCGAGCACGGCCGCAAGGTTGCCTCCAGCGCTGTCGCCCCCGACGGCGATGCGGTTCGGGTCGATCCCGAGCGCGCGCGCCTCCCGTGCCACATGGGAATAGGCGGCGATGCAATCGTCCAGGCCGGCCGGGAAGGGATGCTCCGGGGCGAGCCGATAATCGACCGCGACGACGGCGCAGCGCGCCTCGTTGGCCAGCCGGCAGCAGATCGCGTCATGGGTCTCGAGATTGCCGAGAACCCAGCCGCCGCCGTGAAGGTACAGCAGCCCGGGCAGCGCCTCGGCCTCGTCCGTCCCGAGCGCCCGGTACAGCCGGAGCGGCACGGCTCCGGCCGGTCCCTCGGCTGACAGATCGCGCATGGCGGCGACCTCGTCCCGCGGCTCCTGCACGATCGGCGGGCGGGCCGCATAGGCGGCGCGGCAGACGGCCGGCTCCATGGCCTCGAAGGGGGGCGTGCCGGCCGCGCGCGCGGCCGCGAGCATCGCTTCGACGTCCGGATGGACCGCCGTCATCCTTCGCACTCCGACCCTGTCGCCCTCACCTTAGCGCAAATCCTCTGTATCCGTCCCGCGCGACCTCGCTGCAGATGCCCGCATAGCGGGCCATGCCGCCCGCATAGGGCATGAACACCCGGGGCTTCCCGGGCACGTTGGCGCCCAGGTACCAGGAGCTCGACGCCATCGGCAGCAGCGTCGCGTTCGCGGCTTCGTTGACGTGCGCGACCCAGTTCTCCGCTGCGTCCGGCTTGGCCTCGATGCGCTCCAGGCCCTCCTCGCGCATGTGCCGGATGCACGCGGTGATCCAGTCGACATGCTGCTCGATCGCGATCGGCATGTTGGTCAGGACGGAGGGGCTTCCGGGGCCGGTGATCATGAAGAGGTTCGGGAATCCCGGCGTCTGCAGGCCGAGATAGGTTCGCGGTCCCTCTGCCCAGGCCTTGCGGAGGGGCTGGCCTTCCTCGCCCTCGATGTTCAGGGACAGGAGCGGACCCGTGAGCGCGTCGAAGCCCGTGGCGAAGACGATGATGTCGAGCTCGTATTCGCCCTTCGTCGTGCGGATGCCCCGGGGCGTGATCTCGACGATCGGCTCCTCCTTGAGGTCGACGAGGAGGACGTTGTCGCGGTTGAAGGTCTCGAAGTAGTTCGTGTCGATGGGCGGCCGCTTCGTCGCGAAGCCGTGGTCGCGGGGCGTCAGGCGCTCGGCCACCTCCGGGTCCTTCACGACCTCGCGGATCTTGCGGCGCAGGAAGTCGGAAGCGGTGTCGTTGGCCGCCTGGCTGAGTAGGATGTCGCTGAACGACGCCCGGAAGCGAAGGCCGCCACGGTCCCAGGCCTGCTCGTAGATCGCTTGCCGTTCCTCCTCCGGAACCGACAGGGCACCGCGGGTGGCGACGTCGAAGGGGTGGCCGTTCGTGGCGGATCGGGCCTTTTCCCAGATCTCGGGATAGCTCGCCTTGATCTCGCGGCTTTCCTCGGGGCTCATCGGCCGGTTGCGGGCCGGGATGCTGTAATTCGCGGTGCGCTGGAAGACCGTCAGGTGGCCGGCCTGCTCGGCGATCACGGGAGCGGCCTGGATGCCGGTCGAGCCCGTCCCGATCTGCCCGACGCGCTTGCCTGTGAAGTCGACCCCCTCATGCGGCCAGGCGCCGGTGTGGTACCATTGGCCCGCGAAGGTCTCGAGCCCCGGGATCTTCGGGACGTTGGCGGTCGACAGACAGCCGACGGCCGTGACCAGGAAGCGGGCCTCGAAGCGCTCGCCCGACCTGGTGGCGACGACCCAGAGGTTTCGCGCCTTGTCGAAGCGTGCGCCCGTCACCTCCGTGGAGAGCTGGATGTCGCGCTTCAGGTCGAGCCGCGTGGCGACGAAGTCGAGATAGCGCCGGATCTCGGGGTGCTCCGGATAGCGCTCCGTCCACTCCCACTCCTGCTCGATCTCCTTGTTGAAGGAGTAGCAGTAGTAATAGCTCTCGGAATCGCAGCGCGCGCCCGGATAGCGGTTCCAGTGCCAGGTGCCGCCGATTCCGTCGCCCTTTTCCAGCACCCGGACCCGCAGGCCGAGCTCGTCGCGCAGCTTGTGAAGCTGGTACAAACCCGAAAAGCCGGCGCCGACGATGATCGCGTCGTAAACCTGCACCTCGGCAGGCTGCCTTGCCGCTGCTGCCACGTGGGCCTCCTCCTTTGCTGGAGCTCGTAGCGGTGCTCGCGCGCCGTCGCTCCTTGATCGAGGCCGCGCCTGATGACGGCGCGCCTCAGCTGTTGACCGTGAGGCTAGGGTCTTCTGTCGCGCGCTTCTATGTCGTGCTAGTCAAACCTCCTGTGACGTCGTGGCAAGGGTCATGAACCGCTACGCCGAGATGCTCGTTCTGGTCAGGGCCGTGAAGGACGGGAGCTTCTCGGCTGCCGCACGCAATCTCGGCTGCACGCCGTCCGCCGTCAGCAAGGCGGTCGCCCGGATCGAGGACCGGCTCGGCGTGCTTCTCTTCAGCCGCACGCATCGCGCCATCTCGCTGACTCGGGAAGGGGAGGCGTTCTACGCGGCTGCCCTGGAGGCGATCGCGGCCGTCGAGTCTGCCGATGCGGCCGTGACGGGCGGGCTCATCCCGGAGGACATCCTTCGCGTCCGCGCCATGCCGATCTTCGCCCAGACGGCGCTCGCGCCGCACGTACCGGAATTCTGCAGGCGTCACCCGCGCCTGAAGCTCGAGATCCATCTGCGGATCGATCCGGGTCATCTGCTCGACGACGGCATGGATGTCGCCATCCAGGTCGGGCAACTGAAGGATTCCTCCCTCGTCGCCCGCCGGTTCGCGAGCACGCGCTGGATCATCTGCGCCTCGCCCGCCTACCTCGCCGCCCAGGGAGCGCCCGCGAGCCCGGACGATCTTGCGGCGCATTCCTGCCTGAACTTCATCCCGAGCATCGCGGCCAGCACCTGGCTCGTCGGCGAGGCCGCGCCCGTCAAGGTCGCCTCGCGCGTGACAGCGAACCAGGCCTCCATGCTGATGGAGCTCGCCCGGACCGGGCTCGGGATCGTGCGGCTGACGGAATTGCAGGTGGCCGATGACCTCGCGGCCGGGCGGCTGGTCGAGCTCTTCCCCGAGCACCAGTGCCTGGAGGAGGACCCGATCTTCGCCGTCTACGAGAGCCGCCGGCATCTCAGCGCGCGTGTCAGGACCTTCCTCGACTTCCTGGACGAGACCTTCTCCGAGCCGCCCTGGCGTCACTGGCGCGGGGCGGCCCGGAACCCGCGCTGAACCAGCCCGGGAGCGTTCCCCGGCCCCCGACAGGCTTGACACCGCGCGCCGAAACCCGCGGCATCGCGGCAACAAGATTCACGGGAGGAAACGCATGACGAGGAAGGTGGCCGCCGTCACGGGCGGGGCAAGCGGTATCGGCGAAGCCTGCGCGCGGGAACTCGCCCGGCAGGGGCATCTCGTGGCCGTGCTCGACCGCAACCTCGCGGGCGCGGAGCGCGTGGCGGATGAGATCGGCGGCCGGGCTTATGCGGTCGATGTGGGCGACGAGGCGGATGTCGAGCGCGTGGTGGCCGCGATCGAGAGCGAGCTCGGGCCGGTCGCAGCGCTCGTCAACAGCGCCGGGCTGCTCCAGGTGCCGGTTCGTCCGGCCGAGCTGCCGATGTCCACCTTCGACGAGATCGTCCGGGTCAACCAGCGCGGCCTGTATGTCTGCTGCGTCGCCTTCGGGCACCGGATGGTCGGCCGGCGCGAGGGCGCGATCGTCAACATCGCCTCGATCTCCGGCATGACCTCGATGCCGCTCCACGCCTATTCGCCGACCAAGGCGGCCGCGATCTCCATCACCGAATGCCTCGCGGCCGAGTGGGGGCCCGCCGGGATCCGCATCAATGCGGTGTCGCCCGGCTATACCCTCACGCCCGCCGTCCAGGCCGCGATCGACCGCGGCCAGCGCGATCCGAGCGTGCTGGCACGCTCGTCCGCCCTGCAGCGCTTGATCGACCCCGCGGAGATCGCGACCGCGGCGGCGTTCCTCCTGTCGCCGGCGGCTTCGGCCATCACGGGCATCAACCTCCCGGTCGATGCGGGCCTCCTCTGCGGGGTGACGTGGACCCAATATGGCGGCCTGCGCGAGCCCCGCTCGAACGCCGCCTGAACGGGCGCGGCGCTAGTGCGAGTAGCGCCGTGCTCCGCCGTCCACGTGGATCACCTGGCCGGTGATGTAGCGGGCCCGAGGCGATGCCAGGAAGGCGACGAGACCCGAGAGGTCGTCGGGCTCGCCGATGTAGCCGGCCGGGCAGTTCGCCTCCACCCAGGCCGCCTGGGCTTCGGGAGTGGGAAGAAGGCGGTCGTCGATCTGCTCCGAATGGATCCGGCCTGGCGGGATGCTGTTCACGGTGATCCCGTCCTTCCCGAGGACACGGGACAAGGCCTTCGCCCAGATGTGGACGGCGCCGTTCGGCGCCACGCCGGCATTCATGATGACCGGCTCGTCACCGCCCGTGAGGTTGATGATCCGCCCGAACTTGCGGGCCTGCATGTCGGGCACGACCGCGTGTGCCAGCTCCCGTCCGGCTATGAAGTTGAGGCGCATGGCCTCGTCCCATTCCTCGCGCGTGCCGAGGCCGGTCAGCGGGCGCGAGCCGCCGGCATTGTTCACCAGGATGTCGATCTGCCCGAAGGCGGCCAGCGTCTCCTGCCGGATCCGCGCGGCGGCATCGTCGGTGGTGATGTCCTGGACGATGACGAGAGGGCGCTCGCCGAGTTCCGCCGCGAGCGCGTCGGCGACCCCGTTCAGCCTCTCCGCGCCGCGCGCGACCAGCGCGAGGCGGCACCCCTCACGCCCGAGCTCCTCCGCGATGCCGCGGCCGAGCCCGACGCTCGCGCCCGTGACGATGGCCACCCGCCCCTTCAGCTGAAGGTCCATGCTTGCTTTCCCTCCCGAGGCCGAGACTCGCCGGCCGGATTTCGAACGAGACGTCGTCGCCCACCACGGCACATCGAAGCCGCGCGTGACGCCTTCAATCCGCATCCGGGGCAGAGCGACGGGCCCGGAGCGCCGCCCGAGCGCCGCTTTCGATGACGCGGCGCTCGCTCGTCGTCGAGCACGAGAGGACGCTATCGGCCTCATTCCGTCCCGTGTCGAGGCCAGACGGAATGCCTCCGCGGCTGCGTTTCCTGACTGCCTCCTTTCGGACCGGCCTGGGCTCGGTGCTATCGGTGCCGCAACCGGAGCAGCAGGCGATCCATTGAGGGATGGAGGCGGCTCCTCGCCGAGCGGCCGCCTCTGCATCCTGGACCCGCCGAGTTGAATCCCACGCGCGCAGAAGGGGAGGCACACATGGCCGAGATCGTGAAGCTCGTGAGTGGCTATTCCTTTCCCGAGACCGTCCAGAGGCTCAAATCCGCGCTCGAAGCGAAGGGCTTCAGGATCTTCACGGTCATCGATCAGCGCGAGGCCGCCAGGTCGGTGGGGCTCGACATGCCGCCGACCACGCTGATCATCTATGGCAATCCGAAGGGCGGAACCCCCCTGATGGTGGCCGCGCCGGACTTTGCCATCGAACTGCCGCTCAAGCTGCTGGTGCGCGAGGACCCCGACGGAAAGGCCACCGTAATCTACACGCCCGCCGCTTCCCTTGACGGGCGGCATGGGCTGCCGAAAGGTCTGGCCGAGAGGCTCGGGGCCGCCGAGCCCCTGATCGCGGCCGCCGTCGGCCAGCCGCCCGGCTAGCGCGGCCGGACTTCATCCGCGCGAGGAGGAACCATGAGCTGGACCCCTTGCCCCGACCCGACCCCGGGCGACCGCGCCAGCGCGGATGCGATCGAGCTGCTGATCGTGCCGCGGGCCGTCGATCTCGGAGAGATGGAGGTGCGCCGCGCGCTGCCTTCGCTCAAGCGCCAGATGGTCGGGCCTTTCATCTTCTTCGACCAGATGGGGCCGGCCGAGTTCCTGACCGACCAGGGAATCGACGTGCGCCCGCACCCGCACATCAACCTCGCGACGGTTACCTTCCTGTTCGAGGGCCAGATCCTCCACCGCGACAGCCTCGGGACGGAGAAGGCCATCGAACCCGGTGCCGTGAACTGGATGCGGGCCGGCCGCGGCATCGTCCATTCGGAGCGCACGAGCGCCGAGCGGAAGCATACCGGCCAACGTCTCTTCGGGATTCAAAGCTGGATGGCCCTGCCCGAGGCCCAGGAGGAGAGCGATCCGGCCTTCGTCCATCATGGCGCGCTGGATCTGCCCGTCGTGGATCTCGACGGCATTCGGGCCCGGGTGATCGCGGGCGAGGTCTTGGGCGCGCGCTCGCCGCTCGTCACCCCTTCGGAGACCGTGTACGCGCACTTCAATCTGCGCGCCGGGGCGCGCCTGCCGATCGAGCCCAGCTTCGAGGAGCGCGCCGTCTACACGCTCAAGGGCGAGATCGAGATAGCGGGGGACACGTTCGGGCCGGGCCAGCTTCTCGTCCTGAGGCCGGGCGACCAGATCATCGCCACGGCGGCAGGCGATGCAGAGTTCATGCTGTTCGGCGGCGCACCGATGGGCGGGCCCCGCTTCATCTGGTGGAACTTCGTCTCGTCCCGCCTCGAGCGGATCGAGCAGGCCAAGGAGGAGTGGGCGCAGGGCCGCTTCGACACGGTGCCGGGCGACGCCGAGGAGTTCATCCCGCTCCCGCAGACGAAGGACAAGCCGCGGCGGGCCACGGGGGGCGTCTTCTATCCCTGACGCTCGCTGACGGGCGGCTCGCCTCCCTGGGAAGCGATGCTGCCCGCCTTCGCGGGCCTCAATCGGGGAGACCGTGCCGCCCTTCGCCCCGAAGGATCGCCCGCTTGCCGGCATGGTTGGCGGGGCCGACGATGCCCTCTTTTTCCATCCGCTCCATGATGGAGGCGGCCCGGTTGTAGCCGATGCCGAGCCGGCGCTGGATGTAGGAGGTCGAGGCCTTCTTGTCGCGCAGCACCACCTGGACGGCCTGCTCGTAGGGACCGTTCTCGTCGTCGCCGAACTCGACGCTCTCGCCCTCGACGGGCATATCCTCCGGCAGGGGAGCTGGGCCGCCCGCCTCCTCCTCGTCCGTGACGGCTTCGAGATATTCAGGCCGGCCCTGCGCCTTGAGGTGCGCCACGACCTTCTCGACCTCGCTGTCGGACACGAAGGGCCCGTGCACGCGGGTGATGCGGCCGCCGCCGGCCATGTAGAGCATGTCGCCCTGCCCGAGCAGCTGCTCGGCGCCCATCTCGCCGAGGATGGTCCGCGAATCGATCTTGGACGTGACCTGGAAGGAGATGCGGGTTGGGAAGTTCGCCTTGATGGTGCCCGTGATGACGTCCACGGACGGGCGCTGCGTCGCCATGATGAGATGGATGCCGGCCGCGCGCGCCATCTGGGCGAGACGCTGGATCGCGCCCTCGATGTCCTTGCCGGCCACCATCATCAGGTCGGCCATCTCGTCCACGATCACGACGATGTAGGGGAGCGGCTTCAGCGCGTCCCCGTCCGCCGCCTCGTCGAGGTCGGCATTCTCGCCGCGTTCGATCATCTCGGCGACGCGCCCGTTGAAGCCGTCGATGTTCCGCACGCCGAGGCGCGACATCTTTCGGTAGCGCTCCTCCATCTCGCGCACGGCCCATTTGAGGGCGACGACCGCCTTCTTGGGGTCGGTCACCACGGGCGTGAGGAGGTGCGGGATGCCCTCGTAGACGGAGAGCTCCAGCATCTTCGGGTCCACCATGATCAGGCGGCATTCCTCCGGCGTGTGCGTGTAGAGGAGCGACAGGATCATCGTGTTGATCGCGACCGACTTGCCCGACCCGGTGGTGCCGGCGACGAGCAGGTGCGGCATGCGGGCGAGGTCGGCGATGATCGGCTCGCCCCCGATCGTCTTGCCGAGGGCGACCGCGAGGCGATGCTTGGAGCGGGAGAAATCGGGCGTCTCGAGCAGTTCCCGCAGATAGACGGTCTCGCGCGTCTGGTTCGGCAACTCGATGCCGATGACGTTCCGCCCCGGCACGACGGCAACGCGGGCCGAGACGGCCGACATGGAGCGGGCGATGTCGTTCGACAGCCCGATGACGCGGCTCGACTTGGTGCCGGGCGCCGGCTCCAGTTCGTAGAGCGTGACGACCGGCCCCGGATTGGCGTCGATGATCTCGCCGCGCACCCCGAAATCGTGCAGCGTCTGCTGCAGGGTGACCGAGCTGCGGTCGAGATACTCGGCCGAGGCCTCGTAGGCCGGCTCGTTGACCGTCGGCTCGGTCAGGAGCTCGAGGGGCGGAAACTCGTAGGCGCCCGTCGGCTCGGCCCGGATCCGCTCGGGTGCGGGCGCCGGCAGGCTCGCCGGCGCGGCGGCCATGGGCGGCTTCGGAACGGGGGCGGCGATGCGAGGGGCGGGGCGCTCCACGGGGAGCGCGCAAGGTCCCGCCATGCCGCTGCGCCGCCGCATCGGCCGGAAGGTGAAGCTCGCCTGGAGCGTCACGCCGGCATAGCGGAGGAACGGCATTTCGGGTGCGTCCGGGAGCCGGGCCAGGAACTCGGCCATATCCTCCTCGTCCTCGTCGTCGAACCCATCCGCGAGGACCGGCAGCGCCTCGTCCCGCGCCTCCGGCTCGGCGTCGGCTGGTTCAGGGACGATCGTCGCGGGCAGGCACTCGATCGCGGCTGAAGGAGCGGGGCTCTCCTCGACGTCGGTTTCGGGCTGCGCTTCGGGCATCGCGATGACGCGCCGGGTGCGGCGCACCGGCTCGGCGACGCTTGGGCTTTCCTCGGCCGAGGGATCTGAATCGGCAGCGCCGGTGCGCCGCTTGCGCAGGACGTGATCGGGCGTGCGGGTGAAGCGCGTGTTCGACTCGAGCGTGAACGCCTCGAACCAGGGCGGGAGGTCGGCCGGCCGCGGCTCGATTGCGGATACATCCTCGAGCAGGGGCCCTATCGCCAGGACCGTCGACGGCTCCGGTCGCGAGCTCCCGATTCGCGTTGGAACACCCGCTGCTCTCGGGTTCGCTGACGCTCCATTTCCCTGTTGGGTTTCGCCGGGATGACGGGACCTTCCGGATACGCGCATGACGTCCATGTGATCAAAGAAATGGGGCAGCCAGGCTGCCCTGCTGGCACCCGGCATAGGGAACGGAAGGTTAATGCGTCGTTCGTCGGGGCCGCGGCGCTCGGCCGCCGCGACCCGGACAGGACCTCGGTCCCCAGGCTTGCGAAGTCCGGCCTGGCCGGCTGATGATGGCCCGCCGGGCAGGCGGGGCATCGTCGTTGGAGCTGAGAGAACTCGAGGCGTTCTTCTGGGTGGGAACGCTGCGCAGCTTTTCGCGGGCTGCGGACCGTCTTCGAACCTCCCAGCCAACGATCTCCGCGCGCGTCGCAGCGCTGGAAGCGCACCTCACCGTGAAGCTGCTGGAACGGGGCGGCCGGCGGGTTCGGCTGACGCCGCTCGGAGCGGAGATGCTCGGCTATGCCGAGCGCATGCTCGGGCTCCGGTCGCAGGCCGAGGCGGCGGTGAGCGGGGCGGCAGGGCTTCGCGGCCATGTCCGGCTCGGCACGGCCGAGACGGTGGTCCACACCTGGCTGCCGCATTTCATCCGGGAACTCGAGACGCGCCACCCGCGCCTCAGCCTCGAGCTGACGGTCGACACCACGCCCAACCTGCGCGAGGAACTCGTGCGCGGCGAGCTCGACCTCGCCATCCTGCTCGGGCCGATCTCCGAGCCGACCATGCAGAGCCGGTTGATCTCGACCTACCCGCTGTCGCTGGTGGCGGCGCCGTCGCTCGGCCTCGCAGGGCGGGAACTGACGCTCGCCGACCTCGCGCGCTATCCGCTCATCACCTATTCGCACCGGACCCGCCCGACGATCGCGCTGCGCGAGCTGTTCCGCAACGCGGGCCTGCCGCAGCCGAGGCTGATCGCATCGGCCTCGCTGGCGGCAAATATCCGGCTCGCGGTGGATGGCGTCGGCCCCGCGACGCTGCCCGAGATCCTCGTCGCGGGCGAGATCGCGGAAGGGCGCCTGCATGCCCTCACGGTGGATTTCGAGCTCGCGCCGCTTCGCTTCACGGTCACCCACCCGCGCGCGCCGAGCGATCCGCTCATCGCCGCGGCCGCCGAACTGGCCCGGCAGGTGGCCGCGAACTATCAGGAATCCTGATCGTCTGTCTGCGCCTCCGGCCTATTGATCCCCCTCGAAGCGTAGCTGTTAATCGGCGTGACGGGGACGTGACGATGAACGCCGATGCCTTCGCCCTGACGGGAGAACTCGACGCACCTGCCAAGGTCCGGCAGGCCGCGCGCACGGGGCGCCTCACCGGGCAGACCTCGGGGCTCGCGCCGGGCTTCGTCCAGGCGAACCTCGCCATCCTGCCGGGCGATCTCGCGGCCGATTTCCTCCGCTTCTGCCAGCGCAATCCGAAGCCGTGTCCGCTCATCGGCATGTCGGAGCCGGGCGAGCCGATGCTGCCGGAACTCGGCGCCGATCTCGATATCCGCACCGACCTGCCGCGCTATCGCGTCTGGCGCGACGGCGAGCTCGCGGACGAGGTGGAAGACATCCGCGACCTCTGGCGCGAGGACCTCACGGCGTTCCTGATCGGCTGCTCCTTTTCCTTCGAGGAGGCGCTGCTCGCCGACGGCGTTCCGGTCCGGCACGTCGCGGAAGGGCGCAACGTGCCGATGTACCGGACGAGCATTCCGACCGCGCCGGCAGGGCCGTTCCACGGTCCTCTCGTCGTCTCGATGCGGCCGCTGGAGGCGCCGGATGCGATCCGGGCGATCCAGATCACCTCTCGCCTGCCGGCCGTGCACGGAGCGCCCGTGCATCTCGGCGATCCGTCCCTGATCGGCATCCGTGACGTCGGACGTCCGGATTACGGCGATGCGGTCAGGATCGAGCCGGATGAACTGCCGGTCTTCTGGGCCTGCGGGGTCACGCCCCAGGCCGTCATCGCGGCCGCGAAGCCGCCTTTCGCCATCACGCATGCGCCGGGCTGCATGCTCGTCACGGACCTGAAGAACACGCGCCTTTCCGTCCTCTAGCCAGCAACCAACACACGCGAAGGAGTCCCCCGAGATGAAGCGAGCGACATCGATCCTGGCGGCGGGCTTCGCCGTTTTGCTGGGCGCCGGTGCGGCATCCGCGCAGGATCTGCCGAAGACCAACCTCAAGGTCGTGGGCGCCTGGGGGAACCTGTCGCAATACAAGAACTTTGAGCAGCCCTTCTGGTCGAAGGAGATCGCCGAGAAGTCGAAGGGCGCGATCACGGCGGAGATCACGCCGTTCAACGAGATGGGGCTGAAAGGGGCCGAGATCTTCCGCCTGATGCGGCTCGGCGTCATCGATTTCGGCTCGACGGTGCTCGGCTACGTGGCCGGCGACGATGCCCGCAACGAGGCGATCGACCTGGCCGGCCTGTCGCCGGACATCACGACCGCGCGCAAGATCTCGGATGCCTACAAGCCCGTCTACGACAAGTTCTACCGCGAGAAGTTCGGCATCAAGGTCCTGGGCATCTGGCCGTATCCGGCGCAGGTCCTCTATTGCAACGGCGAGATCAAGAGCCTCGCCGACATCAAGGGCAAGAAGGTCAGGACCGGCAACCGGACGCTGGCGGAATTCGTGGAGGCGCTCGGCGGCACGGGCGTGACGCTCGCCTTCAACGAGGTCGTCCCTGCGCTGCAGAACAAGGTCGTCGATTGCGCGATCACGGGCACCCTCTCCGGCAATTCGGCGAAGTGGACGGAGGTCTCGACCCACATCCACGCGCTCCCGGTCGGCTGGAGCCAGGTGATGTTCGCCGTGAATGCCAAGCGCTGGGACAGCCTCGATCCCAAGGTGCGCGAACTCCTGCAGACGGAGATCACCGGCCTGGAGGACCGTATCTGGAAGGCCACCGATGTCGAGACGCAGCAGGGCTTCGACTGCAACACCGGCAAGGACAGCTGCACGATGGGCACCAAGACCAAGATGACGCTGGTGCCCGTGAGCGAGGCCGACAAGACGCTGCTGACGAAGGTGCTGAACGAAACCGTCGTGCCGAAATGGGCGGCGCGCTGCCCGGGCGATTGCGTGCCGGCCTGGAACGAGAGCGTCGGCAAGATCCTGAACATCCAGGCCAAGGCGAACTGAGCCGCATTCTCCTCGCCGGCCCATCCGGAGCGGGTGGGCCGGCTGGCTTCGCCGGAAGGGCCGACCTGTGACCACGCTTCTCCATCGCTGGATCGGCCTTGCCGATCGGCTCGCCACCTGGGCCGTGCGCATCGCCGGCGCCTTCATGCTCGCCGCGGCGCTGCTGGTCTCGTTCGACGTGCTGGTGCGGAAATTCGCCGGCGTCACGATCGGCGGCGCGGACGAACTGTCCGGCTACGCCTTCGCGGTCGGGACGAGCTGGGCGCTCGCCTTCACGTTGCTCCGGCGCGCGAATGTGCGGGTGGACGCGCTCTATTCCCGGCTTCCCGAACGGGTCGCAGCGGCGCTCGACCTCCTGGCTCTCGTCGCCCTGCTGGTCTTCGTCGGCTATCTCACCTGGCGGGTCACGCTCGTCCTGCAGGATTCGCTGCTCTTCTCCGCCCGCGCGACGACACCGCTCGCGACTCCGCTTTGGATCCCGCAATCGCTCTGGCTGGTCGGCTTCGGGTTGTTCCTCTTCACCATCCTGCCGCTGATCCTGGCCGTCGGCATCGCGCTCGCGAAAGGCGACCGGGCGACGGTGCGCCGTCTTGCGGGCGCCCGGACCCTTGAGGAGGAGGCCGCGGAAGAGAAGAGCCACACGGCGGCCCTGCAACCGCTGGCGGGGGAGCGCTGAGCGATGCTTGGCACCACGCTTCTCGTTCTCGTCGTCCTTCTTGCGCTGGCCATCCCGGTCGCGGCCGCGCTCGGCGTCCTCGGGCTCATCCTCGAGCAGCTCTATTCGACGATGCCCCTCAGCCTCGCGATGGGGGAGGTGGCCTGGTCGGCGAGCCGGGACTTCCTGCTCGTCTCGATCCCGATGTTCATCCTGCTTGGCGAGATCCTCCTCCGCTCCGGCGTTGCCGAACGGATGTACGCGGCGCTGTCCAAGTGGCTGTCCTGGCTCCCGGGCGGCCTGATGCACTCGAATATCGGGGCCTGCGCGGTCTTCGCCGCGACCTCCGGCTCCTCGGTCGCGACGGCCGCAACGGTCGGAACAGTCGCCCTGCCGCTCGTCCGCACCCACGGCTACAACGAGCGTCTCTTTCTCGGCACCCTGGCGGCGGGCGGGACGCTCGGCATCCTGATCCCGCCCTCGATCAACATGATCATCTACGCGGTGCTGACGGATACCTCGATCCCGAAGCTCTACCTTGCCGGCATCATCCCGGGGCTCGGGCTCGCGGCCCTCTTCATGCTCATCGTGGCGATTGCCTGCACCCTCCGTCCCGAATGGGGCGGGAAGCGGCTTCGTGCGAGCTGGGGCGAGCGCCTCGCGAGCCTGCCGCACCTCGTGCCGCCGCTCATCATCTTCCTGGTCGTCGTCGGCTCGATCTATGCCGGCCTCGCAACCCCCACCGAAGCCGCCTCGCTCGGCGTGGTCGCCGCGCTGGTGCTCGCCGCCTTCTACCGCCGCCTCAGCGTGGCGATGCTGATCGAAGTCTTCGAGAACACGATGCGCACGACCGCGATGATCATGCTGATCATCGTGGCGGCCTATTTCCTCAATTTCGTCATCACGGGAATCGGGCTGACGAACCTGATCACCGGCGCCGTCGCGTCTCTGGGCCTGTCCAAGTGGGGCATGCTGGTCGCGATGGTCGTGTTCTACCTCGTGCTCGGCTGCTTCATGGAGACGCTCTCCATGATGATCACGACGATCCCGATCATCGCACCCGTGATGGTGGCGCTCGGCTTCGATCCGATCTGGCTCGGGATCATCATCGTGATCCTCATCGAGGCGGCCCTCATCACCCCGCCGGTCGGCCTGAACCTCTATGTCGTGCAGTCTCTTCGCTCGGGCGGCAGCCTGAACGACGTCATCGCGGGATCGCTTCCCTTCGTGATCGCGATGATTGCGCTGATCGGGCTGCTCGCGATCTTCCCCGGCCTGGCGCTCTGGCTGCCATCCCTCGTGAGAGGCTGAAACATGCTCTTCTTCGATCGCGTGACCAAGACGGGCACGGACAGGATCGGCTTTACGCCGACAGCGCTCATCATCGGCGGCTGGGCCGGCCGGGACGAGGCGGCGATCCACCACCACATCGAGGAGCTCGCGGCGATCGGCGTGCCGCGGCCGTCATCGGTCCCGGTCTTTTATCGCGCCGCGGCCTCGACGCTGGTCCAGGGCGGGCGGCTCGAGGTCCTGGGGCCGGACACCTCCGGCGAAGTCGAGCCGGTCGTCATATCGCTCGCCGATGGCCTGTGGGTCGGGCTGGGTTCCGACCATACCGACCGCAAGGCCGAGACGATGGGGATCGCCCTGTCGAAGCAGCTCTGCGGCAAACCGCTCGGCCCGACGTTGTGGCGCTTCTCGGAGGTCGAGGACCACTGGGACGCTCTCCAACTCCGTGCCTATGCGACGATCGGCGGGGAGCGCGTGCTCTACCAGGAGGGCACGCTCGCTGCCCTGCGCACGCCCACGGACCTGATCGCGCGGCTTCCGGGCGGCGCGCTGGCGACCGGCACGGCCATGTTCGGCGGCACGCTCGGCGCGATCGGCGGCATCCGCCCCGCTTCCCGCTTCGAGATGGAGCTGGAGGATCCGGTGCTTGGCCGGACGATGCGGCACGGCTACGACATCGACGTTCTGCCGGTGGTGTCCTGATTGATGACGAAAACGAGCCGAGACCGTCTGGAGCAAGCGCTCAGCCGAGCCGACCAGCGCGAGCATGTCTTCACCCGCCTGTATCCCGAGGCGGCCCGGGCGGCGGCCGATGCCTCCGATGCGCGCCGGCGGGCCGGGATCAGCCTTGGCCCGCTCGACGGCGCGATCGTCTCGATCAAGGACCTCTTCGACGTCGCGGGCGAAGTGACGCTCGCCGGCTCGCGGGCGCTGCGCAATGCGGCACCCGCCGCGGCCGACGCCGTGATCGTGCGCAGGCTCAGGCAGGCCGGCGCGGTCATCATGGGCCGCACCAACATGGTCGAGTTCGCCTTTTCGGGCCTAGGCCTCAACCCGCATACCGGGACCCCGGGCAATGCCGCCGATCCGAGCCGGATCCCGGGTGGCTCCTCGTCCGGCGCGGGCGTCTCCGTGGCGCTCGGATCGAGCGAAATCGGGATCGGCAGCGATACGGGCGGATCCGTCCGCATCCCGGCCTCGCTGAACGGCATCGTCGGGTTCAAGCCGACAGCCCGGCGCGTGCCGCTCGACGGCGCCTTCCCGCTCTCGTACAGCCTGGATTCGATCGGGCCGCTCGCCAGGAGCGTGGCCGAATGCGCCGCGACCGACGCCGTGATGGCCGGCATCGATCCGCTCCCGCCGGAACCCGCGGAGATCGCCGGTCTGCGCATCGGTGTGCCGCGCGGATTGCTCTTCGGGGAGACGGAGGACGTGGTCGCCGAGGCCTTCGAGGGCACGCTCGAACGGCTCGCCCGCGCGGGGGCGCGGGTCACGGAGCTGCCGCTCGATGACCTCGTCCAGGATATGTCGGCGGCGCTGCCCGGGGCTTCGATCGCCGCCATCGAGGCGGCGGCCATCCATGCCGACCTCCTCGGACCGGGTCGCGAGGATTACGATCCGCGGGTCATCAGCCGCATCCTTCGCGGAGCGGAGATTTCCGCTGCCTCCTACATCAGGACGATGCGGCGCCGGGCCGAGCTGATCGCCGCCATGGACCGCCGGCTGACGGGCGTCGATGCCTTCGCGCTGCCTGCCACGGCCACGACCGCGCCAGCCATCGCGCCGCTCCTGGCGGATGACGACGCATACCATGCCGCAAACCTTCTCGTGCTCCGCAACACGACCGTCGGCAACCTCTTCGACCTCTGCTCGATCTCCTTGCCGATGCCGGGCACACCGAGGCCGGCAGGGTTCATGCTGACCGCCCGCGGCGGCGAGGACGCGCGGCTGCTCTCGATCGCGGCGGCCTGCGAGCGCCTCCTCGGCTGATGTCCGGAGCGACGACCTCCGCAGCCTAACGAAGGCTGTCGGTGCTCGTGAGGGCCCGCCAGGTGACGGCCGCGGCCGCGATGGCGGCCGCGCGGAGTTCGGTCTCGGCGACCTTGTCGCGGGTGTCGGCTGCGGTCAGCACATGCCGGCAGTGGGAAGCAGGGTCGTCGAATCCGGCAACGAGGCGGAGCGCCGGAATGCCGTGTGCGGCGAAATTGGCGTGGTCCGAATTGGCCATGAGCGGCAGGAACGTTCCCACCGGAATGCCGGCTTCCCGGGTGGCCGCCTCGACCAGCTCTGCCACCCGCGGAAAGCCGCTGCAGAGCGCAGTCAGGTTCGGCGAGCCGGCCACGGAATCGAGGTTCACGTTCAGGGCCATCCGGCCCCGCTCGTCCGCCGGGAGCGTGTCGAGGTAGATGCGGGATCCAGTCAGCGCCCATTCCTCGGCGCTGAAGATCGCCACGCGGAGCGATCGCCTGAACTGGCCCGCATGGGGTGCAAGCGCCCGGGCGACCGCGAGCATCACGGCGACCCCGCTCGCATTGTCGATGGCGCTCTCCGCAGGATCATGACCGTCGATATGCGCGCTGAGCACGACGATCTCCGGCCCTCCGCCCGGCACGTCGAACAGGATGGTCTCTGTGGTCTCGGGCCGCTCTTCCGTGGCGATGCGGATCCGGGCGCGCGCATGGCCGGTGGCCGTCCGGGCGAGGCGGGCTGCCGCTTCCGGCGAGATGCCGAGGGCCGGGATGCCGTCCTCGTGCCCGCGGCCGGACGAGCCCGCGACTGCCCGGGTCGGGAGCGGGCCGGCAATCAGGAAGCCGACGGCGCCGGCCCGCTTGGCCCACTCGTATTTCAGACGCCGGTGCAGGTGCCCGGCGGCGAACATGTATTCATGCCGGACGAGCGCGATGCGGCCTGCGAGCTCGGGTGCGAGCGCGGCGAATTCCGCCTCCGTGCCGCGTCCCACGGCCACGACCTCCGCCTCGATGCCCCTGGGCGGCGTCGGAACGCTGCGCAGGAGCGGATAGCAGGCGAGCTCGACCTCCTCGTCGTCCCCGAGCAGATGCAGCGCGGCTTCCTGCGCGCTCCAGCCCTCGTAGGGGGTCGGGATCCGCATTGCGGGCTGCCCGGTCGCAGCCTCGCCGAGCCGGGCGACGAGCCCGAGCGCCCGACGCTCCGAGGGCGTCCCGGCGAGGCGGCCGCCGCAATCGCAAATGGCCTCGAATTCGGGCCGGAGCTGACGATCCGACAGAATGGACGCCGCAAGCGCGTCGGGAAGGCTCATGGACTCGTCTCCAGGAGAAATGGGCGCAGCTGCCGGTCGACCTCCTCCGCGAAGGCGGCGGCGAGCAGCGACAGGCCGCGGGCCGGCTGCAGCATCGCGACCTCGTAGGGAAGCGTCGGCGCGAAGGGGCGGATGCAGAGTGTGTCGGAGGCCGCATTCGCCGCGCTGATCGGATCGGCGAGCGCGATGCCTACGCCCTCGCGGGCGAGATTGATCGAGATCACGAAGAACTCGCAATGCGCGACGATGCGGAGGCGCGAGCCGGCCGCTTCGAAGAGCTCGGCGAGGCGGGGCGTCGTGGCGTGTCCCGGCAGCATGCTGATCATGCCCACGCCGTCGAGCAGCGCCGGGGTCAGCACCTCGTGGCGGGCGAGCGGATGGTCCGAACGCAGGACCATGACGGTGGCGAACCGGTACCGTCGCATCACCTGGTCGCCGGCATGAAAGGGTGGTTCCGCGATGCCTAATTCGAAGGCACGGGCTGCAAGAAGATCACGCACTTCCTGAGACGACCGGTTTCGGAGCGTCAGCGTCACATCGGGTCGGCCCTGGCAAAAGGCCGCCACGATCCGGGGGAGCCAGGTGATGCCGGGGCTCGGGTTCGTCGCGACGGTCAGCGAACCACGCGCCGCCGCCCCGATGGCAGCCGCCGCGTCATCGAGCTGGCCGATTCCCGCAAGCGCCCGCACGGCTTCCGCCTTCAGGAGGGTCGCTTCCGAGGTGGGAACCACGTTCCGTCCCTCTCGGCGGAAAAGGGTGAAGCCGACCGTGCGCTCGAGCCGGGACAGGGCGGCGCTGACGGCAGGTTGAGTGATGCCGAGCGCCCTCGCTGCGCCGGTCAGCGAACCGTGCTCGATCACGGCGACGAAGATCTCGACTTGGCGCAAATCCATAAACGCCGATTATGCACACGCCCGGCGCCACGTAGAGGGCGAAATTTGGGCATGACACTCGTAAGCCACCGTTTAGAATGGCAGTCATCAGAAACAGTGATGGATCTATGGGAAACCCTTCCAGGCCGATCCTCGAAGCGAAGGCGATCGGCAAGAGCTTCGGCCAGACCCGCGTTCTGGACGCGGTCGATCTCGAGTTGCGCGAGCGGGACGTGCTGTGCGTGATCGGGCCGAGCGGGTCCGGCAAGACGACGCTTCTTCGCTGCATGGCGCTGCTGACGGAGCCGAGCGAGGGCTCCATCGCGATGCGCGACCAGGTCGTCTCGCGGCCGCGCCCCGATCGGGCCGTCGCCCGTGCCGCCCGCTCCGTGCGGGCCGAGATCGGGATGGTGTTTCAGCACTTCAATCTGTGGCCGCACATGACGGTACTGCAGAACGTCATCGAAGCGCCGGTGAGGGTTCGGAGAGTAGCTCGGGACGAGGCCATCACGCTGGCCGAGGTGCTCCTTGGAAAGGTCGGCCTCGCCGATAAGCGCGACGTCTACCCCGCCCGTCTTTCCGGCGGGCAGCAGCAGCGGGTTGCGATCGCCCGCGCGCTGGCGATGCGGCCCGCCGTGCTTCTCTTCGACGAGCCGACCAGTGCGCTCGATCCCGAATTGCGGCGCGAGGTGCTCCTCGTGATGCGCGACCTCGCGGCGGAGGGCATGACCATGATGATCGTGACCCACGAGATGGGCTTCGCCGAGAAGGTCGGGAACCGGGTCGTCTTCATGGATGGCGGCCGCATCGTCGAGGAAGGCGAGCCGCGTGCCTTCTTCCAGGCACCAGGCACCGAACGCGCGCAGCGCTTCCTGGCTCAGTTCGAAGACTAATTCACCGGAATCACACGGAGAGGACGATGAAGAAGCATATCGCGGGTCTTGTTGCCGGAGCCCTGTCCATTGCCGGCCTGCTCGGTGCCGCCGAGCCGGCCGCGGCGCAGCAGACGCAGTCACGGCTGCACGAAATCACCAAGGCGGGGAAGATCCGGGTCTGCACCTGGCCGACTTACTACTCCATCTCCTTCCGCAATCCCTCGACGGGCCAGCTCGAAGGCATCGATGCCGACCTGATGAAGGAACTCGCCAACGACATGGGCGTGAAGCTCGAAGTCGTCGAGACCGGCTTCGGCACGTTCATCGCCGACCTCCAGGCCAACAAGTGCGATATCGGCATGTTCGGCGTCGGCGCGACGATGAAGCGGGCCCAGGCCGTCGAGTTCTCGAAGCCCTATCTCGTCACCAACGTCTACGCCGTCATCAAGGAAGGCGGCCCGATCAAGCAGTGGAGCGATGTCGACAAGAAGGGCATCACGGCCGTCGTGACGCTCGGCTCCTACATCGAGCCCTTCATGCGCGGCTACCTGAAGAACGCGACGCTGACCGCCGTCTCGCCGCCTGCCACCAGCCAGGCCGAGCTGATGTCGAACCGCGCCGACGTGATCATGAGCGACTTCCCGACCGCCCTGCGCATGCAGAAGGAGTTTCCCGGGGTCACCTATCTGCTCCCGCCGGAGAAGCTCGCCGTGACCCCCTACGCCTATGTCGTGGCGCCGGGCGACCAGATGTGGCTGAACTACGTCAACCTGTTCGTCGACACCATCAAGCTCGACGGGCGCCTCGCGAAGTTCGCCGAGAAGAACGGCCTCGGGCCGATCGTCGCCCCCTAAGCATCTCCATCCATGAACACCTATCAGTTTCGCTGGGATATCATCCCAGCGAACCTCCCGTTCCTGCTGTCGGGGGTCCAGACGACCCTCATCATCTCGGGGCTGACGCTCGTCTTCGCGACGCTCGGGGGACTTGTGCTGGCCGTCCTGGCCGGCTCGAGGCTCTGGCCGCTCCGGGCCGTTGCCAATGCGTTCGGCGAGGTCATCCGCAACACGCCTATCCTGGTCCAGCTCCTCTGGGTTTATTACGTGCTGCCGATCCTGCTCGGCATCCGGATGGACGCCTTCACGGCATCCGTTCTCGGGCTCTCGATCTATTCCTCCGCCTTCATCGCCGAAGCTTTCCGTGCGGGTATCCAGGCCGTGCCGGTCGGTCATCGTGAAGCCGCGCAGGTGCTCGGCCTGACCCCGGGCCAGAGCTTCGTGCGCATCGTCATGCCCCAGGCGGTCCGCCTCATCCTGCCGCCCCTCGCAGCGAATTTCGTGCAGCTGATCAAGTATTCGTCCCTTGCCGCTGTCATCTCGGTGGGAGAGGTGACGCGCCGCGGGATGGAGCTGTCGTCCTCCACCTTCCGTCCGCTCGAGATCTTCACCTTCATCGCCGTGATCTACTTCATCATCTGCTGGCCGCTCACGCAGTCGATCCGGATCTGGGAGCGCCGCCTTGCTGCACGTTGAGGATCACGCAAACCGCGGAGCGATAGGCGAGAGCCGCCGCGACGCGGTTCTGGCCATCGCGCGCCGGCTGATCGCGGCGGCGTCGCCCAACCCTCCGGGCGACACGCATGAGGTCGCCGAGGTTGCGGCCGACTGCATTCGGGAGAGCATCCCGACCGCCGAGGTGACGCTGCATCGCACCTCCGACATCGTGACCAACGTGGTCGTGCGTGTTCGCGGGCGCGGTCCCGGCAAGCGCGTCGTGTTCAACGGCCATCTCGACACCTACCCGCTGGGTGATCTCTCCGCCTGGACGACGGACCCGGCCGGCGAAGTCCGTGGCTCGCGCCTCTACGGCCGCGGGAGCGCGGACATGAAGGGCGGGATCGCGGCCAGCATGGTGGCGCTCGCGGCCCTTGCCGATCATGCCGACAGCTGGTCCGGCGAAGCCGTCCTGACCTTGGGCGGCGACGAGGAGAGCATGGGGCCGCTCGGCACCAAGTGGCTGATGGACAACGTGCCCTATGCCGTCGGCGACGCCGTCATCATCGGGGATGCGGGTTCGCCCAGCGTCCTGCGCTTCGGCGAGAAGGGCTTCATCTGGATCGAGATCACGGCGAGCGGCCGTCCGGCACATGGCGCGCACGTCCATCTCGGGGACAATGCGATCGACCGGCTTCGCAAGGCGCTCGACCGGCTCGAGGGAGCTTTCGGCGCGCTCTCGGTGAAGGCTCCGGCGGCAGTCACGGAGGCGATCGCGCGGTCGAAGGCCATTTCCGAGCCCCTCGCGGGTAGTGGCGAAGCCGAGACGCTCGGGCGGCTCACGGTGAATATCGGGACGATCTCGGGCGGGATCTCGCCGAACCTCGTGCCGGCCGACGCGAAGGCGGCGGCCGATATCCGCATTCCGGTCGGGCTGTCGCTGGAGGCCGTCGAGGAGGCGCTTGCCTCCGCTCTCGACGGTCCCGGCATCGCCTACAGCGTCCAACGCCGGTTCGCGCCGAGCTTCACGCCGCCCGACCATCGGCTCGTCCGCTCCTGCGCGGCCGCGGCGGAGCGGGTCCTCGGCACCCCGGTGGCGGTGAACATGCGGGTCGGCGGCTCCGACTCGCGCTGGTTCCGCATGGCGGACCTGCCGACGATCGTTTACGGGCCGACCCCGCACGGCATGGGCGGACCGGACGAGTATGTCGAGATCGACGAACTCGACCAGGTCGCGCGCGTCCACGCGCTGACCGCCCTCGACATTCTGACAGCCCAGGAAGCATGACGGCATCCCACTTCCACCCACCCGAGACCTTCATGGGCGTCCCGGCCGGGATGCCCGGGCCAGGCAACCGTGTGGCCATTCTCGGCGTCCCCTTCGATTGCGGCACGCACCCCTTCCGGGTCGGCTCGCGGCAGGGGCCGGCCCATGTGCGGCGCCAATCCGGCCTGATCCGGCGCTACCATCCCTCGCTCGCCGACATCGACGTGCCGGCCGTGCTCGGGGCGGTGGATTGTGGCGACGTCATCCTCACGCCCGGCCGCATCGACGACGCGCTGCCTCGCATCGAGGCGGCGGCTGGTGCGGTGCTCGATGCGGGTGCGGTCCCGATCGGGATCGGCGGCGACGGCTCCGTCTCGCTCGGCCTGATGCGGGCTGCGGGCAAGCGCTATCCCGGGCTCGTGGCGCTCCACGTCGACAGCCACACGGACGCATATCCTTACGAGCCCGACGACCAGTACAACGCGGCGACGCAGTTCACGAACGCCGCCGAGGAGGGCTGCGTCGACGCCTCCCGGTCATGGCATGTCGGCGTGCGCGGCTTCACCTATTGCGGCGGTGTCCTCGACCACGCATCCCATCTCGGCTTTCGCGTGGTCACGGCCGAAACGCTCGTTCGGCGCGGTTTCGCGCAGACTATGGCCGAATTCCGGGACGCCGTGCGTGACCGGCCGCTCTACCTCTGCTGGGACATGGACGTCTTCGATCCCTCGGTCGCGCCCGGCGTGTGCACGCCTACCTGGGGCGGGCTGACGGCGAGGGAGGGGATCGAGCTCATTCGCACGCTGACCGATCTGAACATCGTGGCGATGGACTTCAACACGGTCAGCCCGCCGCAGGACATCAACGACATGGCGGCCCATCTGTGCGCGCACATGATCATGGAGGGCATGATGCTGTTGACGCGGCAGTTCGGCCTCTTGGCCTAGCCGGACCTTCAGCCAGGGGCGGTCATCTCGGCGAGGCGCTGCCGCGAGGCGGCACCGTGGTCGTAGTCGTCGACCGGCACGCGGCGGAGAAAGCGCTCGGCAATCTCTCCGATCACGATGTCCGGCCTCACCTGCTCGAGGAGCCGCCAATCGATCCGGGCGGACCAGACGAACTGGATCTCTCGGAAGGTCTCGGCCAGCATGCCGGTGAGTGCGAACGGGTCGTAATGGGCGCAGGAATCGCCGAACAGCAGGACCCGGCGCGGATCGGCGTCCGCGGCCTCGTTCCTGTAGACCGCGTGGCTGCCGCCGGTGGGCGGGCGCCGGCTCCGGCCCTCCCGATGGGCAGCAATGATTTCGTTCACCCAGCTCTGCCGAGAGCGCCCCGTCGTCGTATACACCCGGACGGCCTCGGCCGCGGGGGAGGTCAGCTTCGAGCCGAGATCGAGCGTCAGCTCAAGATCTTGAAAGGGCCGGTCGAGAAGGTCGCCCTCCGGTCTCGCGCCCAGAGCCGCGCAGATGGCGTCGTAGCCGATCAAGGCGCCCCGGTAATTCCAGTGCGAATCGGTTCGATGATAAATGTCCTCCTGCGCTGCGGCGGCGAGCGGCCCGGTGAGGTCGAGGAGGGCGGCCATATGCGGAGACGACGACATCCGCCTGGCGAGCCTCCGGCCCGGGGAGCGGCTCGGATCCACCAGGGGCCTGGTGCAGCGATCAGGCATGACCGTCAGTTTTTCAGGCACGATCACCTGGAGAAAGCGGGCGCCGAGTGCCTCGCACCGTGCCGCCCGCCTCTCGATCAGACGCTGCCAGGCCCTGAGGCGCCACCACCAGGCTGGACTGCGCTGGTAAAGTCCCAGGACTTCGTTGCTTCCTCCGATCAGGAAAAGCCAGCCGTCGCGGCCGACATGAACGAAATCAGTCACGCCCGCTCTCGTGCCTGAGGCCACTGTTTGGTGCTCCGCCCGAGGCCTGACGATTTCTCACTCGGGCTCCTTCCCACCGCGCGGCTTCAGCCGTGAGCGCCGTAAGTCATACGACGGGCCTACATTCAATGGCCGCCCTCTTCCAGAACAGGATCGCGCTCAGGCGGGCCGAAAACGCACTCCTGAACGCCAGGAATAGAGGTACTGGCGCAGCCTCCCTCGGCGGCGTTCATGCATTGCGGTCGCCGGGTTGCACTGCACCGCCGGATCAGACGGCGAGCGCCTCCGGGGTCGTCGCTCCGTAGCGGCGCGCCGCCTCGATCGTCAGCCCCAATCCCACCGAGCCGAATGTGTCCCCCTCGACCATCCTGGCCGCGGGAACCGCGCTCATGATGGCCGCCCGGGCATGGAGGAGGCGCGTGGAGCCGCCGGTGAGGAACAGCACGTCGATATCACCAGGCCCGATGCCCGCATCCTCGATGCATTTGAGCACGGTCGCGCGGAGGCGGTCGGACAGAACATTAGTTGCCGCAACCAAGTCCGGGCGGGCGATCTGAACCGACAGGCCCGGCTCCACCCAATCCAGGCTGATGTCCGTTTCGACAAGCTCCGAGAGCTCGATCTTCGCGCGCTCCACGTCCATCGCCAGCGTATGGCCCCGCTCCTGCGCCACGACGGAGGCGAGGCGCTCGATCAACTCGGGCTGCGCGGCGTCGCGCTTGACCTCCTCGATCTCGCGCCTGACCTTCGGAGCGTAGAGGCGGTTGATGCTCGACCACGTCGCGAGCTCGTGGAAGTAGGACGAGGGCACGTCCAGTCCAGCCCGTTTCGCCGGGCTCCTGAAGCCCAGTTCCGGCATGACCGTGTTCAGGCTCAGCAGACGGTCGAAATCCGTCCCGCCCAACCGCACGCCGTCATTCGCCAGGATGTCGCGCTTGCGGTCCTCCGAGCGGCTGCGCGTGGTGCCTATGCGCACGATCGAGAAGTCGGAGGTTCCGCCGCCGATATCGGCGATCAGCGCGATCTGCTCGTCCGAGATGGATCGCTCGTAGTCGAGCGCGGCGGCGATCGGCTCGTATTCGAACGAGATGTGCCGGAAGCCGATGCTCATGGCGATCTCGCGAAGCGCCTCCTCGGCCTTCCGGTCGCCCTCCGGATCGCCGTCCACGAAGTGCACGGGCCTTCCGTGCACCACGCTGGTGAGGTCCTGCCCGAGCGCCGCCTCCGAGCGGGCCTTCACGGCCCAGAGATAGCGCCGGATCACCTCCCGGAAGGTGACCCGCGTGCGACCGACGGGTGTCGTCTCGTCGAGAAGCGGCCTTCCGAGGACCGATTTGAGGCTGCGCATCAGGCGGCCGGGCTGGCCCTCGACATAGGCCTCCATGCCGGCGCGGCCGATTCTCGCATCCCCGGTGGGCTCGAAGAAGATCGCGCTTGGAATCGTGACGTGCTCGTCTTCCAGCGGAAGGAGGTGGGGGGCATCACCGCGCAGAACGCCGAGCGTCGTGTTCGACGTGCCGAAATCGAGGCCGCAGGCCGACATATGGGACAACAAGTTCTTGGGAGGGGCGCGGCCTCTAGCAGGCTCCCGGGCAGGCCTCAAGCGCGCCCGAGGCGGGAGCAGGGTCGCTTCTCCGAGAAATCCGGCTGACCGAGGCCGTTCTCGCCGCCGCCGGGTGCGCCCGGTCTCCCCGAAAGCTCGACCCGCTCAGGTCTGCAACTCAGGCGCGTTGCGGGACCTCATTGCGGCCGCGACATCGCGGCGAGCGCCCGGCCGAGCGGGTCGCGGGACGCTCGCGGCGGGTCGGCGCCGATCGGTCCGGCCTGCGCCGGGAGCCTGCCGCGCCGTCGCAACATCTCGCCCGCGGCGGGCACCGACCGCGAGAAGCGTCGCTCGAAGCCGCGCTCGCGGCCGAACCCGTAGAGCTTCCGCATCTGCTCGGTATTGAACAGCGTCGTGCCCGAGTCATCGACCTCGGCGGGGATAAAGGCGAGATTGAAGCGAAGCTGGTTGCGCCTGGCGAAGTCATAGGTGCCTTGCAGCAGCGCGCCCGACCTTGCCTCGATCATCGTCGAGAGAGACCGCGCGACGATCGGGATCGTGAGGTTCTCCACCACCTCGAACGAGGGTTCCAGCTTCCCGTTCATGATCACGTAGATGTCCCCGGTCTCGCCCGCGACGCGGAGTTCGCCGACGAAACGATCGGGCACGATGAAGACGTTCGAATAGACGGACCCGTCGACGTGCATTTCCCTGAAGCGCTTCATTCCGCTCTGGACTGCGATCATGGTCGGCGAGAAGACGCCCGGGATGCTTGCCGAGGCCGTCAGCACCTGCCGAAACAGCTCCTCCGAGCCCGGCACGCCGCTGGCCGCGATGGCTCCCATGTTCCAGATGAGCGGACGCTGGGCATCCAGGTTGGTGGTCTGGACGAGAAGGCGCCGCCCCTTGCGGTGCTCCGCCGCGATGGCGGCGATGACGTCGGGCGTGACGAACCGGCGGGAGAGCTCGAGCAGGCGATTGCTGTCGAACACGCCCGGCCCGAAGAGAGCCCCGAGAGGATCGGGATCGTTGATCAGGGTGAGGCCGTAGCCCCCGGTATACATCGCCTGCAGCGTGTCGTCGTAGGCCGGGCCCAGGAACGCGAAGGGCGCGATGAGGGCCCCGGTGCTCACCCCCGACACGACGGTGAATTCCGGCCTCGTCCCCGTTTCGCTCCAGCCGCCCAGGAAGCCTGCCCCGAACGCGCCGGCCCCGCCGCCTCCGGA
Organism: Enterovirga sp. CN4-39; assembly: GCF_049446235.1. Classification (NCBI taxonomy): domain Bacteria; kingdom Pseudomonadati; phylum Pseudomonadota; class Alphaproteobacteria; order Hyphomicrobiales; family Methylobacteriaceae; genus Enterovirga; species Enterovirga sp. CN4-39. Next base: position 65,781 of record NZ_JBMSEF010000021.1, read on the forward strand.
CAGGGCGAGGTAGCTGAACCGCGCCCGCGGCCGCCCTGCGAATGCTTTCGCCTCGGGCGGCAATTGCGGCGAGTCGCCCCAGTAGCGGGCGTCGGGTATGCCGGGGATCGTCGCCGTCGCCTCCTCGGCTGCCGTGAACTGATCACGCGGAGAGGCGCACCCGACCAGCGCCACGCTGCACAGGGCGTAGACCACTATCCGCCACATGGTCGCTCCCGGCTCACCCTCCGCCTCCCGGCGGAGGCAGCCACGGTCGAAGCTATGGGAGCCGTTCGAGGGGCCTAGTGCAGGGCAGCCTCACCTCCGGAAGCGTCCGCGATCGGACCGCGGCCACCGCAGTCCAATCCGGCTGCCACCTGCGACCTTTGCCGCGCTACCCTGGCGGTTACGTTAGCTGTAACTAAATAAGCATCTCCTGAAATAACAGAGATGCCAGTGGCCTCTTCCCTATCCACGCTCGACCCCGAAACCGCGACGGAGGTCGCGAATATCCTTCGTGCTCTCGCGAACGAGCGTCGGCTGATGATCGCCTGCAAGCTCGTGGAATGGGGCGAGGCGAATGTCACGACGCTCGCGGGGGCCGTCGGGCTCTCGCAATCCGCCCTGTCGCAGCACCTGGCGAAGATGCGCGAGGAGGGCATCGTGACCTTCCGCCGGGAGAGCCAGACGCTCTGGTACCGCATCGCCGATCCCCGCATCGAGCAGCTTTTCGCGACCCTGCACGGGCTCTTCTGCAGCCCGAAAACAACGGGCGCGTCGGAGTAGCCACATGACCGAGTTCACACCCCTTTCGGCGCTTGCCGGCGGCCTGATGATTGGCACCGCGGCCGCGCTCCTGCTGCTCCTGAACGGCCGGACCGCCGGGATCAGCGGCATCCTCGGCAGCCTCCTGCCGCCGCAGGCCGGCGACGTCGCATGGCGCATCGCCTTCATCGCCGGCCTCCTCCTCGCGCCGCTCGCCTACGTCGCGCTCGGTGGCGCGCTGCCATCGGTTTCGCTCACGGCCTCCACGCCGCTGCTCGTCGTCTCCGGGCTCCTCGTCGGCTTCGGCGCCCGGCTCGGATCGGGCTGCACCAGCGGGCACGGCGTCTGCGGCATCGGGCGAGGCTCGCCCCGGTCTCTCGTCGCGACCGGAATCTTCATGGCTGTCGCCGTCGCGACGGTCTTCGTCACCCGCCACGTCCTGGGAGCCTGAGATGGCACGCATCCTCTCCGCCTTCGCCATTGGCCTGCTCTTCGGGCTCGGCCTCCTCGTCTCGCAGATGGCGAACCCCGCGAAGGTGCTCGGATTTCTGGACATCTTCGGCGCCTGGGACCCGAGCCTCGCCTTCGTAATGGGCGGCGCCGTGATCGTCTCGTCGCTGGGCTATGTCGTGGCGCGCCGCATGGGGCACGCCATCCTGGCCCCCAAGCTTGAGATCCCCAGCCGTCGGGAGCTCGACCCGCGCCTCCTCGCCGGCGCGGCCATCTTCGGCCTCGGCTGGGGCCTCGTCGGGATCTGCCCTGGCCCAGCCCTGACCCTGCTGTCGATCCTTCCCGGGGAGGCCGCCATCTTCGTGGCCGCCATGCTGGTCGGGATGGTGCTGTTCCGGCTCGTGCCGCAGCCTGGGCAGAGCCGGGTGTCCTCCACGCTTCGGGGGGCGGATGCGTGATGCTGCCCCTCGCAACCATGGGGCTCGCGACCGGCTCGGGCGCGGCCGTCGGCCTCTCGCTTGGGATGGTCGGCGGCGGCGGGTCGATCCTGGCAGTTCCGCTCCTGACCTATGTCGTGGGCGTCAGTTCGCCCCATGTCGCCATCGGCACGAGCGCCATCGCGGTCGCGCTGAGCGCCGCCGGCAATCTCGTCCCGCACGGCCTTGCCGGCCGGGTGAAATGGCGTTGCGCCCTCGTGTTCTCGGCCGCGGGCGTCCTCGGCGCGCTCGCCGGATCGACCTTGGCCAAGGCGGTCGACGGCCAGAAGCTGCTGGCCCTTTTCGGTCTGCTGATGCTGGTCGTCGGCGGCCTGATGCTTCGGCCTCGGGCGGGCGGCGGTGATCCCCGTGTCCGCCTCACCAGGCACACGGCCAAGGAGCTGCTGCCGCTGCTCCTCGGCATCGGCTTCGCCGTGGGTGCCTTCTCGGGCTTCTTCGGGATCGGCGGCGGGTTTCTGATCGTGCCCGGCCTGATCCTGGCGACCGGGATGCCGCTGCAATACGCCATCGGCACGTCCCTCGTGGCCGTCAGCGCCTTCGGGGCGGCCACGGCCGCGAGCTACGCCGCTTCGGGCCTTATCGACTGGCCGCTCGCTGGGCTGTTCGTTCTCGGTGGCATCCTTGGTGGCGCAATCGGCGCCGGGCTCGGCCGGAGGCTGGCGGAGCATAAGCGCACCCTGAACCTCGCCTTTGCCGGCCTTGTCCTCGTGGTCGGCCTGTATGTCGTCGCGCGCGGCCTCGTGCCGCTCGTCGCCGGCGCTTGAACGGAGAAGAGTATGACCGGGCAAGAAACCGCTTCCCTGAAGGGGCGTCCTCTCGTGAAGGGGTTCTACGACGAGCCTACCGGCAGCATCCAGTATGTCGTCGCCGACCCCGAGACGGGGCGGTGCGCCATCATCGACCCCGTGCTCGATTTCGACCCGAAGTCGGGTGGGACGGCCACCCGGTCCGCCGACACGCTGCTGAGTTTCATCGAGGAGCAGGGCTACACGCTCGAATGGATCCTCGACACCCATCCGCATGCCGACCATTTCTCGGCGGCCGGCTACCTGCACGACAAGACGGGTGTGCCCACCGGCATCGGCGAGAAGGTCACGGAGGTGCAGACACTCTGGAAGGGCATCTACAACCTTCCGGATTCATTCCCCGCCGACGGCTCGCAATGGAGCCGGCTTTTCGCCGACGGCGATCGGTTCAAGCTCGGCAAGCTGGACGCGGAGGTGATGTTCACGCCCGGCCACACGCTCGCCTCGGTCGCATACCGGATCGGCGATGCCGCCTTCATCCACGACACGATCTTCATGCCGGACAGCGGCACGGCGCGTGCCGACTTCCCGGGCGGCAGTGCGAAGGCGCTCTGGCGCAGCATCCAGCGCATCATGTCCCTGCCGGATGAGACGCGGCTCTTCACCGGGCACGATTACCGGCCCGGTGGGCGGGATGCGCTGTGGGAGAGCACGGTCGCGCAGCAGCGAGCGGAGAACGAGCACCTCGTTAAGGCCCGTTCCGAGGAGGAATTCGTCGCGCTCCGGCAGGCGCGGGACCGGACATTGCCGATGCCGAAGCTCATCCTGCACTCGCTCCAGGTTAACATCCGGGGTGGCCGTCTCCCGGAGCCGGAAGCGAATGGCAGGCGCTACCTCAAGATCCCGCTCGACGCGCTCGAAGCGCCCTGGGACGATTGAGAGGGCACGCGGGTCTGCATCGCCGCCGGGGCTCGTATGTCCCCGGCGATCAAGCGATCCGCCCGGGCCGGATCGATGGTTGCCTCAGGCTGGGTAGCCAATCGCGGCGGTTTCCGTCAGGCGAGCCATTCGCCACGGCCTCCGTCCGACGCCGGATCGGCGGCACCCGTTCCGACTTCGAGCTTGGCTTTCCCCATATTCGAGGGAGGACCGCCATGCCCAAGCTCATTCTGGCGCTGGGCGCCTTTCTTTCGCTCGCGGTTTTTGCGGCCGACTACGCTGAGGCGCGGCGCGGGGGCGGCTTCGGTGGCGGCGGCTTCCGGGGCGGCGGTGGCTTCCGCGGGGGCGGTTTTGCCGGAGGTGGATACCGGGGAGCCGGCTTCGCTGGCCGCGGGTTTCGGGGCGGCGCGATCGCCGGCCGGCCTGGTTACGGCTACGGAGGCCGCTGGGGTTATGGCGGGCGATGGGGGGCTTATGGCGGCCGCTGGTACGGTGGCCGCTATCCCTATTACGGCGCGGGCGCAGTAGCAGCCGGCGCGGTGCTCGGGGCCGCCGCAGCCTATCCGTATTACGGGTACGGCGGCTATGGGTACGACGATCCCTATTACGGCGGGGCCTATGGCGGCGATTGCCGATGGATCCGGCAGCGCGTGGTAGGTCCTCGCGGCGGGGTCGTCATCCGCCGGGTTCAGGTCTGCGATTGATCAAGGCTGAACTGCCGGCCCGGCAGCCCTGGCCGGCAGGCGCCTGAGGTTCCGCCGACAGCCACGTTGCGGACGTCGTGGAGCTTTCAGGGCGTGGAGGCGGCAGCCGACTTGTCACGGCAAGGCTGCCGTCAGGCTGGAAACCTGTACCGGCTGGCGTCCGCATCCGCCGCCCTCGCACATGCATCCTCGAAGGTCGCGCAGCCCATCACGCGATACTCCAGTTCCCCGAGATGCTTGCGAAGGAAGCTGCGCTCCGAAGTCTTCGCGCCCAGGCCCGGACCGGTCCCGTCTGGGAGCAGGTGGATCATCTCCGAGGCGACGTTGCGGCTCGCCGTGATGAGGACAAGCTCCCCTGTTGTCAGGCGAAGCTCGTAGAGGCCGGCTCCCATGGGCGCGGTCAGCATCTCGCCGCGGTGCGAATCCGGAAGTCGCCGCCACTCGGTCCAGGCCCCCAAGCCTGACTGAGCCGGCCCGTGTCCGTTTCGGCTAAGCAGCCCATCCAGCAGCAGCGAGCGATGGGTCGCCATGTAGCGGGCCGGATCCAGCGACCTGCGGTTCGCGAAGAGCAGCATCAGGACATTCAGCGACAGGACTGGCCCGAGCACGACCTCGGGTAGCTCGGGGATGGACGCCTCCGGCATTTCGCCCCTCGCGATCGCATGGGCGAAGCGGGTTCGAAGCGGCTCGATGAGGTGGCTGCTGAACTGGTCGAAATGCCGATCCACGAGTTCGGGGAAGCGACTCGCCTCCGCGATGAGCAGGCGCAGGATCTCCCGGGCACGCGGATTCTGCGCCATGAAGTCGTAGAGCCGGTCGAGATAGGTGCGCACGTCGGCGCGCAGGTCGTCGGTCCAGGCCAGCTCGACTTCGCAGAATGCCGCGATCGGGCCCTTCGAAAGCTCGTCGATGGTCGCCTCGAAGACCCGCTCCTTGCTCTCGAAGTAGAAGTAGATCGTGCCCTTGGTCACGCCTGCGCGTGCGGCAACGTCCTCCAGCCGAGTGGCTGCGTAGCCTTTCAGGACGAACTCCTCGTAGGCCGCTTCGAGGATCTCGCCCGGCCGCTCCGCTTTTCGCTGCGCGCGGATGCCCATTGTCCGTCTCGCCTCTCGTGAGCCGCCACGATCATTTCATTGACTTTCTCGTCAGTCAATTTATGTAGCCGCCTCCCGCAAGCTGCGGAAAGGTATGAATATGGCATGGCCGACCGGCTGTGTTCGGCGCCCGGCCGTAGCGGCCGCCCTGCTCGGCTCCGCCGCCCTCGTGTCGGGCTGCCAGGAGGAGAGCAGCGTTGCCAAGCAGCCTCTGCGCGTCGGCGTCGAGGTGGCTCGTGTTGCCGAATACGCTCCCGAAATCGTCCTCACCGGAGAGGTCGCGGCGCGGGTGGCTAGCGAGCTTTCGTTCAGGGTGAGCGGGCGCATCGTCGAGCGGAGAGTGGAGGTCGGGGAACGGGTGAGGGCCGATCAGGCGCTCGCCGCCCTGGACCCGCAGGAGCAGAGGGCCGAGCTGGACGCTGCACGCGCGGGCGTCCAGGCCGCCGAGGCCCAGCTGCGCCAGGCAGAATCGACCTTCGACCGTCAAAAATCGCTCATTCGGCAGGGCTACACTACGCGACGGGAGTACGACGCGGCCGAGGAGGCTTTTCGCTCGGCGCAAGGTGCCCTGGACGTCGCTCGCGCGCAGCTCGGAACCGCGGAAGACCAACTCGCCCAGACCGTCCTGCGGCCGGGGGTGGCCGGCCTCATAACCGCCCGCCATGCGGAAGCCGGGCAGGTGGTCCAGGCAGCACAGCCCGTCTTCACGCTGGCACAGGACGGGCCGCGTGAGGCCGTGTTCAACGTCTATGAATCGCTGCTCGCGGCCGAGCCGGCCGGCGACACGATCGAGGTCGCGCTTGTCTCCGACCCGCGGGTGACCGCGCAGGCGAAACTCCGCGAGATCTCGCCCACCGTCGATCCGGCGACCGGCACGGTGCGGGTGAAGTTCGAGATCATCGATCCCCCTGCCGCCATGACGCTCGGCGCCCCCATCGTCGGGAAGGGGCGCCTCAAGCCGAAGCCGGGCATCATCCTGCCCTGGAGCGCCCTGACGAGCGGGCAGGGCGGCGCTGCGGTCTGGCTGCTCGACGCGTCTACGCGGGAGGTATCGCTCAAGCCCGTCACGGTCACCGCCTACGGGCCCGGCTCCTTCCTGGTGAAGGACGGCATCGATCCGGGCCAGACGGTCGTCACGCGCGGCCAGCAGCTTCTGCGGCCGGGACAGGTCGTCGAGCCCGTCGGGGAGACGGCACGATGAGCGCGATGTCCGGTTCAAGCTGCCTGCGAGCCCTCCTTGTCGCGTCGTTCGCGGTGGCGTTGGCATCCTGTCGCGAAGAGGCGGCTCCCGAAGTTCCGGTGAGGCCGGTCCTGTCCGTCGTCGTCGCGCCCGCGCCTTCTAGGGCGGTGGGTTTCACCGGCACCGTCGAGCCACGCTATCAGGTGAGCCTCGGCTTCCGGGTCCTCGGGCGCCTGATTTCGCGAGACGTGGAGGTCGGAGATGGGGTCGCGGCCGGCCGCCGCCTCGCCGCGATCGATCCGGTCGCGCTGAACCTCGCGGTGAAATCGGCCGAGGCCGAGCTGTTCAGCGCCCGCGCGCAGCTGGAGAACGCGACGGGTGTCGAAGAGCGCCAGCGCACCCTCTTGGGCCAGAATACGGCGACCCAGGCCCAGTTCGAGGCCGCCGAGCAGGCGAGGGCGTCGGCAGGGGCGGCCCTGAGGCGGGCCGAGGCGAACCTCGTCAAGGCGCGCGAGCAGCTCGGCTATGCGGAGCTGCGCTCCGACACCGAAGGCGTCGTCACCGCCATCGGGGCCCATGTCGGCCAGGTCGTCTCGCCGGGACAGGCCGTGGTGACGGTAGCTCGACCGGAGATCCGGGAGGCGGCCTTCGACGTGCCCGAGGATGTCGCTCGCGACCTCGAGCCGGGCGCGAATTTCAGGATCGCCCTCCAGCTCGACCCGACCATCCAGGTCCCGGGTGTCCTGCGGGAGATCGCGCCGCAGGCCGATCCGGCCACCCGTACGCGCCGCTTGCGCGTGACGCTGTCGAATCCGCCGGAGATCTTCCGACTGGGCACAACCGTCACCGCGACGCTGGCGACGTCTGCCGAGAGCGGCATCCGGCTGCCCCGCGGTGCCGTGCTCGACAAGGACGGCCGCAGCTTCGTCTGGGTGGTGGACCCGGCGACCGGCACCGTCTCAATGCAGGAGATCACGATCGTCGATGCCGGTGCGAGCACCGTAAGCGTCGCCGCGGGCCTCTCGCCTGGCGCCCGTGTCGTGACGGCCGGCGTGCGCAGCCTCCAGCCTGGCCAATCCGTGAAGATCCCGGACGAGAGCACCCGATGAAGCCCTTCAACCTGTCGGACTGGGCGCTCCAGCATCGATCGCTCGTCTGGTACTTCATGATCGTCTTCATGATCGCGGGGGCGATGGCCTATCGCGGGCTCGGCCGCGAGGAAGATCCGAACTTCACCATCAAGACCATGCTGATCTCGGCGCAATGGCCGGGCGCCTCCGTCGAGGACACGATCAGCCAGGTCACGGAGCGGATCGAGCGGAAGCTCGAGGAGCTGGACGCTCTCGACTTCACGCGGTCGATCACCTCCCCGGGACATACGACGGTCTTCCTGAACCTGAAGGAGACCACGAGGGCGCGCGACGTGGCCCCCACATGGGTCCGCGTGCGCAACATCATCTCCGACATCCGTGGGGAGATGCCCTCCGGCGTGCTCGGCCCTTCCTTCAACGATGATTTCGGCGACGTGTTCGGGAACGTCTACGCCTTTACGGCCGACGGGCTGACCCAGCGCGAGCTCCGGGACTATGTCGAGAGCGTCCGCTCCAAGATCCTGACGGTCCCGAATGTCGGGAAGGTGAACCTCGTCGGTGCGCAGAACGAGGTGATCTACCTCGAATTCTCGACCCGTCAGGTCGCTGCCCTTGGGCTCGACCAACAGGCCATCGTGGCGACGCTGCAGGCCCAGAACGCCATTGCGCCCTCCGGCGTCGTCCAGGCCGGGCCGGAGCGGATCAGCCTGCGCGTCTCGGGCTCGTTCCAGTCCGAGGAGAGCCTCAGGGCGATCAACCTGCGCGTGAACGACCGGTTCTTCCGCCTCTCCGACGTGGCGACGATCACGCGCGGCTACGCGGATCCGCCCTCATCGCTGTTCCGCTACAACGGCAAGCCCGCGATCGGCCTCGCGATCGGGATGAAGCCGGCCGCGAACCTGCTGGAATTCGGCGAGGCGCTGAAGCACGAGATGCGCCGCATCGAGGCCGAGCTCCCCATCGGGGTCGGCGTGCATCTCGTGTCTGACCAGCCGCAGATCGTCGAGGAAGCGGTCGGTGGCTTCACGCGCGCGCTTTTCGAGGCCGTGGTGATCGTGCTGGCGGTGAGCTTCATCTCGCTCGGGCTGCGGGCGGGGCTCGTCGTGGCGCTCTCGATCCCTCTCGTCCTGGCGATCACGTTCCTCGTCATGCAGCTCTGGGGGATCTCGCTCCAGCGCATCTCGCTCGGGGCGCTGATCATCGCGCTCGGCCTCCTGGTCGACGACGCGATGATCGCCGTGGAGATCATGGTGGCGCGGCTCGAGGCCGGCGACACGCTCGCGAAGGCCGCGACCGCCGTCTACACCTCCACGGCCTTTCCGATGCTGACCGGCACGCTGGTCACTGTCGCGTCCTTCATTCCGGTCGGGCTCAACGGTTCCGCGGCCGGCGAATTCACCTTCACGCTGTTTGTCGTGATCGCGGTGTCGCTGCTGACCTCATGGATCGTGGCGGTGCTGTTTACGCCGCTTCTCGGGGTGACGATCCTGCCCAGCAAGCTCAAGCATGCCGGGCACGGGCCGGGCCGCTTCGGGCGCCTGTTCCGCTGGTTGCTGCTGCTCGCTGTCCGCTGGCGCTGGGCCACGATCGGCCTGACCGCGCTCGCGTTCGGCCTGTCCGTGGTCGGGATGGGTTACGTGCAGCAGCAATTCTTCCCCTCGTCCGACCGTCCCGAGCTCATCGTCGACTGGACGCTGCCGCAGAACGCCTCGATTGCCGAAACGAAGGCGCAGATGGACCGCTTCGAGGAGGCGCTGGTGGGCGACGAGGACATCGCGCACTGGTCGTCCTATGTCGGGCAGGGCGCGGTCCGCTTCGTTCTCGCGTTCGATGTCCAGCCTGCAAACCCGTTTTTCGGCCAGATGGTCATCGTGACGAAGAGCCTGGAGGCGCGCGAGCGCGTCCGGGGGAGGCTCGAGACGCTCGGCCGGCGCGACTTCGTGGGGACGGACGTCTATGTCCACAACATGGATCTCGGCCCGCCGGTGGGGCGCCCTGTCGCCTATCGCCTGAGCGGCCCCGACATCGCGGGCGTCCGGAGGCTGTCGCAGGAACTCGCCGCCATCGTGGGGAAAGACCCGCGCATTGGGACGGTCGTGTACGACTGGAACGAGCCGGCGCGCGTCGTGAAGGTGGATGTGCTCCAGGATAAGGCGCGCCAACTCGGCGTGACCTCCCAGGACATCGCGAGCACGCTCAACTCGATCGTCGGTGGCGCCGCCGTCACGCAGGTGAGGGACTCGATCTATCTCGTCGACGTCGTCGGCCGCGCCCAGGCCGCCGAGCGCGGCTCGATCGCCACGTTCCAGAACCTGCAGATCCCGGGCCGCGACGGCCAGTCGGTGCCGCTCGCGGCGGTCGCAACCTTCCGCTACGACCTCGAACAGCCGGTCGTGTGGCGCCGCAACCGGGTTCCGACGATCAACATCAGGGCAGCGGTTCTCGGGCCGGTCCAGCCCGCCACCATCGTCAGCGACCTCCAGCCCGAGGTGGACCGGTTCATCGGCCAGTTGCCGGCGGGGTATCGCGTCGAGATTGCCGGCGCCGTGGAAGAAAGCGCGAAGGGGCAGGGCCCGATCGCGGCAATCGTTCCCGTCATGCTGTTCGTGATGGCGACGATCCTGATGATCCAGCTGCAGAGCTTCAGCCGGCTGGTTCTGGTGGCCGCGGTCGCGCCACTCGGCCTGATCGGGGTCGTGGCGGCACTGCTTCCGTCTGGAGCGCCGCTTGGCTTCGTGGCGATCCTGGGCGTGCTCGCGCTGATCGGCATCCTGATCCGGAACTCCGTCATCCTCGTGGTGCATATCGATCACCTCCGAAAAGAGGGACGCCATCCCTGGCACGCCGTGATCGAGGCGACGGAGCATCGCATGCGGCCCATCATGCTGACGGCGGCTGCCGCGAGCCTCGCCTTGATCCCCATCGCGGGCGAGGTGTTCTGGGGCCCGATGGCCTTCGCCATGATGGGCGGCATCATCGCCGGAACGGTGCTCACCCTGCTCTTCCTGCCGGCCCTGTATCTCGCCTGGTTCAGGATCAAGGCTCCCGGGCCTGCAGAAGCGGCATCGAACGTGGAGCAGCACGAGCCGCAGCCTGTCGGCTGACGGAGGTTCGAGCATGGGCTGCCGCTAGCCCTTGCTGACCGCGGCGGCTATCAGCTTCCGATTGCTGCCCGGCAGAGCCGCCAAGCGCCTGGGGAAATCCCCAGCGTCCCGAACTCGCGGGCGCGCGACTATGGCACCGTAGTGCAGGCGAAGGTTCCGGAGGAGGGTTTGTGAGCAACTGGTTCGGCGAGATCGACCCTCCGCAGCGGCTTCTGATGGGGCCGGGCCCGGTCAATGCCCATCCGCGGGTGCTGCGAGCCATGTCGGCCGACCTTCTCGGGCAGTTCGACCCCGAGATGACGGCCTACATGAACGAGGTGATGCAGCTCTACCGGCCGATCTTCGGGACGCAGAACCCCTGGACCTTCCTGATCGACGGCACCGCGCGAGCGGGGATCGAGGCCGCTCTCGTCAGTCTCGTGGCGCCGGGCGATCGCGTTCTGGTGGTCAATTTCGGGCGCTTCGGGCTGCTGCTGCGGGAGATCCTGGAGCGGGTCGGTGCCGTCATCGAGACGGTGGACGTTCCCTGGGGCGAGGTCGTTCCGCTCGATGCGATCCGCGCGGCCATGGGGCGTTTCGAGCCGAAGCTCGTCGCGACCGTGCATGGCGACACCTCTACCACGATGGCGCAGCCGCTCGACGGCCTCGGCGCCCTGTGCCGCGAATACGGCGCGCTCTCCTATGTGGACGCGACCGCGACCATCGGCGGGATGGAGATCGCGGCCGATCGCTGGGGCGTCGACGTCGTAACGGGCGGCCTGCAGAAGTGCCTCGGCGGGCCTTCCGGCTCGTCCCCCATCACGGTTTCCGACGCTGCAGCCGAACGAATCTTCTCGCGGCGGCATGTCGAGCGCGGCATCCGCATCGAGGATCTCGACGACAGCGATGGGCCCCGCATCGGATCGAACTATTTCGATCTGGCGATGATCATGGATTACTGGTCCGAGAAGCGGCTCAACCACCATACCGAGGCGACGACCATGCTCTACGGAGCGCGCGAATGCGCGCGCGTCGTGCTTGGCGAGGGGCTCGAAGCGCGCTTCGCCCGACATGCGGCCGCGGGCCGCGCCGTCACGGCCGGCGCGCGGGCCATGGGCCTCACCGTGTTCGGCGACGACCGCTACCGGATGACGAACGTCACCGGCATCCGCATCCCGGACGGTGTCGACGGGGAGCTCGTCAGGCGGCGCATGCGCGAGGATTTCCAGATCGAGATCGGGACCGCCTTCGGGCCGCTGGCCGGCAAGATGTGGCGCATCGGCGCGATGGGCTACAACGCCATGAAGCACAAGGTGCTGATCACGCTCGGCGCCCTCGAGGCGGTGCTGCGGGCCTCCGGCCACCCGACCCCGGCGGGCGCTGGGGTGGATGCCGCGCTCAAAGCCTGGGAAGAGTAGGGAACGGCGCCGCTCCGGGCCCAGGCGGGCCCGGAGATATCCGGTCCGATCAGGCGTAGGCCGCGGCGTCGAACCCGTCCGGCGGGAGCCCGCGGGGCATCGCGAGCGCGTAGGGTCCTCGGGCGAGAAAGCGCCCTGAGCCGGGCCTGGCCAGCACTTCGCCTTCCCGCACGGCGATCTCGCCACGTCGAATGGTCACGACGGGCGAGCCTTTGACGGGCAATCCTTCCCAAGGCGTGTAGTCGATCGCGTGATGGAGGGCGTCGTTCGCGATCACCCCCTCCGCATCCGGGTTCCAGAGAACGAGATCCGCATCCGCGCCGGGGGACAGCGTGCCTTTCCGGCCTCCGAGGCCGAAGAGCTGGGCCGCGTTGAAGGACGACAGCCTGACGAAGGTCGGCAGGTCGATCCGCCCTTTCGAGACACCCTCCGAGAACAGGACCGCCATGCGGGTCTCGATCCCCGGCACCCCGTTCGGAATGGCGTTGAAGGCTGGCGTCCCGTCCGGGCGCTGCGAGGCCTCGCCCTGGCCATAGCCGCCGCCGGGCGCGCGTTTCGCGCTTGCATAGGAATAGCCACAATGGTCGGACGACACGATGTCCAGGGTGCCGGCCTGGATCTGCCGCCAGACGCGCTCGTTCTCGTCCTTCGCCCGAAGGGCAGGCGAGCAGACGAACTTCGCGCCCTCAAAACCGGGACGTGACAGATCCTCCGTCGAGAGCGTGAGATATTGCGGGCAGGTCTCGCCCCAGACCTTCACGCCGCGCGCTCTCGCGCGGGCGATTTCGGCGGCGGCCTCCTCGCACGAGACGTGGAAGATCTGGAGGGGCTGGTCGACGAGCTCCGCGAGCGCGATGGCGCGGTGCGTCGCCTCCCGCTCCACGACGGGCGGGCGCGCCCATGCGTGCTGGAGCGGGTCGGTCAGCCCGGCCGCGAGAAGCGCGCGCATGCGCCAGCCGATGGCGTCGTAGTTTTCGCAATGAACGGTCACGAGCGCCCCGTTCCGGCGCGCGGCCGTGAGCACGTCCAGGAACTCGCCGTCCGTCAGCTTCAGCGGATCGTATGTCAGGAATACCTTCAGCGAGCGGATGCCGCGCGCGACGAGGGCCGGGATCTCCTCCCGCAACACCGTTGGCGTCGGGTCGGTGATGATCTGGTGAAAGCTGTAATCCGCCAGGGCCGCGCTCGCCCGCGCCTCGTAGCCCGGGGCGGAGGCAGCGATGGAGTGCCCCTTCCATTGCGGCAGGAAGCAGATGATCGAGGTCGTGCCCCCGGCAAGCGCCGCGGCGGTGCCCGAGGCGAAGCTTTCCTCGTGCACGGAGCCGTCCTGCGCCAGCTCCTCGATGTGGCAATGCGGGTCGATCCCGCCCGGCATCACGATGAGGCCCTTGGCGTCGACCTCCTCCCGCCCACGGCGCAGCCCTCGTCCGATCGCCGCGATGACACCGTCCTTCACGCCGATTTCGGCTTCGAACACCTCCATCGGGCCCGCGAGCAGCCCCCCGCGGACAACCAGGTCGTACTCGTGGTCCATGAACTCGCTCTCAGTGAGCAGGCGCCGGCCCCGAGCCGACGCGGAACAGCGTTGCGGGATTGTCGGCGGACACGCGCCGAATCTCGTCCGGCCCGAACCCCGCTGCTTCGAGCAGAACTAGGAACTGTCGGAAGCTCTCGACCGGGGGCGCGAGCAGGGCGATGCCGGCGTCGCTCGACACGATGGCTCGGCTTGCGGCCGCCCGGATGCGGGGCGCGATCTCGTCCATGCTTCGGGCCTGCGCCCGGTGCTTCTCGTGATCGACATGGGTGAGGCCGACCTGCGAGGCGTGCGTCAGCTCGAACATGCCGAACTCCGCATAACCGCCGAGTGCGGTCACGGCCCGCACCACGTCTTCGTCGTATCCGTTCCCATGGGTGCGGAGCCGTTTGACGCCACGCGCCTTCGCCTCCTCGGCGAGCCGGACTGCCTCGGGGCCGGAGACGTGACCGCAATCGAAGACGATGTCGTGCTCGGCGCAGAGGTCGAGGATCGCCGGGACGGGGTCGGGGACCGGGCCGGTTTCAGGGACCCCGAACGCAGTCTCGAGGTAGAGGCCGGTCCGCCCCTCCTGCAGCGCGACCGCCTTCGTGTGATGCGTCGGAAGCGATAGGAAGCGGGCGCCCGTGCCCGGCCCGTAGCCGTATCCGATGGCGGTGCGGGCCGCCTCCAGCGTCACCCCGCCTGCGGCGGGCTGCATGATGAGCCCGCCGAACACGTCCACGCCGAGATGGCCGAGCTCCTGCATGGCGAGAGCCGCATAACCTGCGCTGTTCTGGAAATTGTCCATCAGGCCGATGCCGCGCATCCCGGCGGCCGCCGCCGCCCGGACCGCCTCGAAGACGTTGGCGCTGCGGCCGTTCAGGTGCGGGCAGGCGTGCACGTGCACGTCCACCGCGCCTTGCAGGTAATGGGTGCCGTAGGCGGGCATGAGGTCAGACCGTCTGAGATGCGGGAAGAAGCGCGGGCCGGCTCGCCTCGCCAGGGCGCCGGCGCTTGCCGAGATGGCGCTCGAGGTAGGACGCGAAGGCGTTCAGGCCGTAGCAGAGCACGAAATAGAGGATCAGGATCGTGCCGAAGCTGATCGCGGCCGAGAAGCCTTTCGTGTTCAGCACCTTGGCCGCGTAGGTCAGCTCGACCACCCCGATCTGCGAGGCGATCGAAGTGCTTTTCACGAGGCCGACCGAGTAGGTCATCGAGGGTGGGATGATGATCGACCAGGCCTGGGGCAGAATGACGAGACGCAGCGCCTTGAGGCCGCCCATGTTCATCGTCTCGGCGGCATCCCACTGGTTGCGGTGGATGCCCTCGAGGCCCGCCCGGACGTTCTCGGCCGAGTACGCGGCGGCCGATAGCGCCACCGTGGTGGCCGCGATGGTGAACATCGAGATGCTGGGGACGAGAATCTGCAGCGCGAAGAAGACGCACATCAGCAGCACGAGGAACGGGATCCGGCGGAAGATCTCGACATAGAGCGTCGCGACCCAGCGCACAGGCGCCAGGGGCATAAGGCGCGGGTGGCGCAGGATCGCCAGAACGAACCCGGCCGCGAATCCGACCCCGCACCCGACGAGCGACAGCACCGCCGTGTAGAGAAAGGCGCGGGCCAGGAAGACTAGGTTGTAATAGCCGAAGAACCGCGGCGCCTCGTCCATGAGGGTCTGCAGCATCAGGCGATCCTCCCCTTGATGCGGAAGGCGTAGCGCCCGAGCGCATACAGCGCCGCGCTCGCGACGATCGTCAGGACCACGTAGTAGAGCGCGACAATCGAGAAGATCTCGAGAGACCGGAAGGTCTGCGCGTTGATGTTGTAGGCGCGCCCGGTGAGTTCCTCGACGCCGAAAATCGCTGCGATCGAGGTCGTCATCGTCAGGATGATGTATTGGTTCGACAGCGCCGGGTAGAGAACCTTCACGATGTGCGGCAGCACGACGTACCGGATGATCTGGATCCGGGAGAAGCCCATGGCCTCCGCGGCATCCACCTCCGCCCGCCGGATCGAGGCGAATCCGGCACGCTGGATCTCTGTCATGTAGGCGCCGGCGTTCAGCGCCATGCCGATCGTCACGGCGGTGAAGGAATCGAGCACGATCCCGAAATCCGGCATCGCGAAGTAGATGAAGAAGACCTGCACCAGCAGCGGCGTGTTCAGGAAGAACACGACATAGGCCCGCACGATACGGCGCACGACCGGGCCGCCATATTGCAGGAGCGACGCGCAAACGAGGCCGATGATGAAGCCGGCCACGAACGCGATCGCGGCGATCTGGAGCGAGAGCCACGCCCCGGCAGCCAGGGTGCCGAGATAGGGCGTGACCTGTCCGAACTGGAAGGTGTAGCTCACGCAGCCTGCTCCCTGGCGAGGGGCAGGCTTTGCGAAGCCCGGTCCGCATGGGCGAGCGCCGCCTCGAGGCGCCGGTACTCCTCCGGCGAAAGCGGCGGGACCGGGGGCCGCGCGCGGTCATCGCCGAGCCGCCCGAGGATCTTCAGGCATGCCTTGAGGCGGGCGGTCGCGTAGGAGCCGGGACGCTCCCGGTAGATCGCGACGGCGAGGGGGTAGATCGCGTCGTGCCAGGCGCGCGCAGCCGTCCAGTCTTCTGCCTGCGCCGCCTGCCAGAGCGCGACGACCGCTTCCGGGACGATTGCGGCGAGGCTGACCTGGCTGCCTTCCGTTCCCAGGAGATAGCAGGCGAGGAGATGCTCGTCGCCCGACCCGAGCACCGCGATGTCCGGGCGTACGGCCTTCACGGCGCGCCGATTCTGCTCGTAGGCCGCGGCTTCCCAGCTCCCTTCCTTGATGCCGATCACGCGGTCCGACCGCACGAGGTCCAGCAGGGTCGGCACCGGGTAGGGCATTCCACCCGCCCCGACCGGAGCCTGGTAGAGAACGATGGGCAGGCCGCAGGCGGAGATGACCGCCTCGTGATGCAGGCGCACGGCTTCAGGGGTCTGCCCGAGCCCCCATGCATTCGGCGGGAACAGGAGAACTGCGTCCGCGCCCGCCGCTTCCGCCGCTTCGGCATCGCGCGCCGCCTGGAGGCTGGATTCCGCATTGATGCCGCAGGTGAGGAACACGTCCGGCCCGAGGGCGGCGCGGATCACGGACACCACACGGGCCTTCTCGGCGGGATCCAGCACGAAGTTCTCGCCGGCATGGCCGTTGATCAGGAGGCCGTCGATGCCCGGAACCGCGCAGACCTCCGCGACGTGCCGCGCGAGTGCCGTCTCCTCGATCTCGAACCGGCCATCGAACGGGCAGATCGTCGCCGCGTGGATTCCCGAGAGACGCGCCGCCGGGGAGGTTTTCGAGAATTCTGTCATGCGGGGACCGTTGCGGCCGGCTGTGGAAGCAGGCGGTCGAGAGGGAACAGAGGCAGTGCGGGTTCGCGGCCGAGAATGCGGTCGGCGAGAAGCGCGGCGATGTAGGGGCCGCTCGTGTAGCCAGAATGGACGCTGCCGATGGCGTAGGCGTCCTCGTGGCCCGGGATCGGCCCGGCGATCGGCAAGGCGTCGGCCGTCTCGGCCTCCAGTCCCGCCCAGGCGCGCGCGAGGCGACTTGCGGCAAGGTCGGGAATGGCGTGGCACGCGAGCCGGATGTTGCCGATCAGGCTCTCGGGGACGAGCTCGACGCCGCCGCGCTCGCGGTCGCCCCGGCCCTGCCATCCGCCGCCGATCACGACCGTGCCGTGTGGATACTGCTTTAGCGACAGAAGGCCGCTCGCGATTCCGACGACCGTCCGCATTACGGGCGCGAGGCGCTCGGTGACGCCGAGCTGGTTCACCAG
Source organism: Enterovirga sp. CN4-39 (assembly GCF_049446235.1). Classification (NCBI taxonomy): domain Bacteria; kingdom Pseudomonadati; phylum Pseudomonadota; class Alphaproteobacteria; order Hyphomicrobiales; family Methylobacteriaceae; genus Enterovirga; species Enterovirga sp. CN4-39. Next base: position 83,046 of record NZ_JBMSEF010000021.1, read on the forward strand.
GACCTCGATGGGGACGTTCAGACCGAACCAGGACAGCATCGGCTCGAGCCAGACGCCACCTGCAAGGACGACGCGCCGCGCCCGGATTGTTTCACCGCCTTTCGTCCTCAGGCAGTAGCCGCCGCCGGACGGCTCGACGCCCGTGACGGGGGTGTTCTCCCGGATCGCGACCCCTGCCTCCCGCAGGGCTGCGCCATAGGCGAGCCCGGTGAGATACGCATTGGCGAAGCCGTCCACCCGGCAGTAACCCGCAAGCCGGACGCCCGGTCCGAGGCCCGGCTCGACCTCGGCCGCGCGGGCCGGCCCGATGAGCTCGATCGGCGCTCCCGCCTCCCGGCGCTTGCCGGCCCGGTAGGCGAGCAGTTCTTCCTCGCCCTCCGTGAAGGCGAGCGAAAGGCCGTCGCAGACGACCACCCCGACATCGTGGCCGAGCCAATCGCGGGCGGAGGCCCACATCGCGTGAGCCCGCAAAGCGTAAGGGATGAGCGCAACGCGCGTCATCTGCATCGTGAGGGTGCCGGCATTCACGCCGGACGCCTCGCGGAACAGGTCGCCGCGCTCGACAAGGACCGTCTTTAGCCCGGCCCGAGCGCACAGGAGCGCGACGGTGCCGCCATGCACGCCCGCGCCGACGACGGCGAGATCGTATGAGGGTGTCATAGCGGAGCGGGCTTCGGCACGGGGATGTCGCCGTAGTCGAAGGTTCCGACGAGATCGGCGAGCGGGATGGGGCGAAGCGGGGGGCGGCCCGTCCACCAGCCGGCAGCGGCACGGGAGCCGACCTGAAGGGCGACGATGTCGCCGGCGGTCTCGCCGCACATTCGGCCCTGGCAGGGGCCCATCCCGCAGCGCGTGAACGCCTTCACCTGGTCGAGCGTGCGGGCGCCCGCCTGCACGGCTCCCTCGATCTCGGCCCGAGTCACGTCCTCGCACCGGCACACGACCGTGTCGGCCGGAATGGCTGCGACCTGGCCCGGGCGGGGCATCATCAGGTGGGAGACCGCGTCGGAGAACCGGCGGTCGCGTTCGGCCTCTTGGCAGGCTGTCGCTGTCCAGCATCATGTCCCGGGCCTGCTCGTAATCAGGCTCCAGGAACCACGGGATGCCGACGGCTTCCGTCCGGACACCCTGTGCCCCGTCCCCCATCCGAACCTCCCCC